>NZ_JAWKZJ010000004.1:0-357520 GCF_041395985.1 Haliea sp. | reverse complement strand
GCCTTATTCTCGATATCTCCGCTAGTTCTTTGTCATTCAGCATAAAGTAGAATCGCTGGTATGACTCATTGAAGGATGGGACGCCATATAGATCCTCGACCTCGGCAGCAGTGAGGATTGATAGCCGCTTGTTTCTGCTCATTCTTTGACCTAAAGGTCGAAGAAGATACCGAATTTCTCAGCGCATTAGAAACTAATAGCCCCCTGCAGACCACGGATGGCGGGGCCTCCGGCGGTTTTTGCAATATTTGGAGGCAAAATCCCTAGGACCCCTAATCGTGTGGCTCACTGGCTTGGCGTAGCTATCCGGCGCCGGCAGGCTCGCACAGCCGGCCAGCGACAACAGTACGGTGCACAGGGCCAGACGCGGCCAGTACAGTCGGTGGCCGCTGGTACTACAAGAACTCGGTTTTCGGCGTTGCATGCAATCACGCTCCGGAGGCGATCGACTCACCCTGGATTCTAACGCCCTGGCCGGCGTGTGCAATGACCGCAGGCCAGAGGCACAAGACCGCGTGCAGCTACTCAGGAGAGTCGTTGACGGAAATCCTCGTAGTCAAACTGGCGCACGATCTCCAGCGCATCCGTTGACGAGTTCCACAGGGCAATCGCAGGCAAGCGGGTGCCATTGAAGGTTGAGGTCTTGACCATCGTGTAGTGGGCCATATCCTTGAACACCACGCGCTGCCCTACCTGCAGAGGTGTCGGGAAGCTGTAGTCGCCGATCACATCCCCGGCGAGGCAGGTCAGCCCGCCCAGACGGTAGGTGTGGGGCAGAACGCCCGGTGCATCCGCACCCATGACCTCTGCCCGATACGGCATCTCCAGCGTATCCGGCATATGACAGGTCGCCGAGCAGTCCAGAATCGCCTGATCCAGGGCGTTCCAGGTCAGATCCAGCACTTCACTCACCAGCACGCCGCTGCCGATGGCGACAGCCTCACCGGGCTCAAGATACACCTGCACCTGATGCCGCGCCGCGAAGTCGCGAATACAGCGAATGAGATCATCGACCTGATAGTCGGGCCGCGTGATGTGGTGGCCACCACCGAAGTTGACCCACTCCATGCGCGGCAGCAAATCGCCGAACCGCGTCTCAACAGCCTCCAGGGTACGCGCCAGCGGCGGGAAGTCGTGTTCGCACAGGGTGTGAAAATGCAGGCCGCTGATGCCTTCCAGGCTGTCGACATCCAGCTGCGAGCGCAGAATACCCAGGCGCGAACCCGGTGCGCAGGGGTCGTAAATCGGCACGTCGCCCTCGGAATGCTCCGGGTTGATGCGCAGCCCGAAGCGCAGCGTAGGCCGACGCCGCTGCGCCTCAAGGCACAGGGGCCTGAAGCGCAGCCATTGCGCGCAGCTGTTGAACACCACGTGGTGGGCGATATCCAGGATCTGCCGCAGATCCGCTTCGTGGTAGCCCGCGCCAAACACATGGACTTCACCGCCGTAGTGTTCATGACCCAGGCGCGCCTCGTGCAGGCCGCTGGCGCAGCTGCCGCTGAGATAGCGGGCCGTGAGCTCCCCCAGTCGCCAGCAGGAAAAGGCCTTCAGCGCTGCCAGCACCTTGGCGCCACTGGCATCAGCCACATGCTTGAGGATAGCGAGATTGCGTTCAATGGCCACCTCATCAATCACGTAGCAGGGGGACGGGAGCCGTGCCAGGTTCAGTTTGCTGAAGTCGGTGAATTGCAGTATCTGCACGTTACAGGTCCCGACCCGTCACCACATCCAGCCGGAATCCAGGATCCAGCTCCACCACTTGCCACGGCAGGCCGTAGAGGTTCATGTCCGACATGAACGGGTCCGGGTCGCGCTGTTCGACATTCCAGACGCCAGGTTCACGCCAGTGGCCCTCGAGAATCATCTTTGCACCGATAACCGCAGGCACACCTGTCGTGTAGGAAATGGCCTGGGACTGGACCTCACGGTAGCAGGCTTCGTGGTCGCAGATGTTGTACAGGTACATGACGCGCTCCTTGCCATCCTTCGTGCCACGCACGATGCAGCCGATACAGGTCTTGCCCTTGGTACGCGGCCCAAGGGTCGACGGGTCGGGCAACAGCGACGCCAGAAACTGGATCGGGACAATCTGCTGCCCCTGGAACTCGACAGGCTGTATACCCGTCATCCCGACATTTTCCAGGACTTCCAGATGTTTCAGATAGTTCTCCGAGAAACTCATCCAGAACTGTGCGCGCTTCAGGCCGGGAAAGTGCTTGCTCAGGGACTCCAGTTCTTCATGGTACATACGGTAGATATTGAAGCTGCCAACGCCCTCCGGGCACTCGAAGCGGGCCTGCTTGGACATCGGTGGCGTGGTGACAAACGCGCCGTTTTCCCAGTGACGACACGCTGCACTCACTTCACGGATATTGATTTCCGGGTTGAAGTTGGTGGCAAATGGATAGCCGTGATCACCCCCGTTGACATCGATAATGTCCAGTTCGTGGATCTCATCGAAGTAATGCTTCGCCAGGTAGGCCGTAAAGATATTGGTTGCACCCGGATCAAAACCGCTGCCCAGAATGGCGGTCAGGCCCGCATTGCGAAACCGGTCCTGGTAGGCCCACTGCCAGTGATACTCGAACTTTGCCGTATCAGGTGGCTCGTAATTGGCGGTGTCGAGGTAGTGAACACCTGCGGCGAGGCAGGCATCCATGATGCTCAGATCCTGATAGGGCAACGCAACGTTGATCACCAACTCAGGTTGCTCGCGCTGCAAGAGTGCAGTCAGTTCGGCCACGTTGTCGGCATCCACCTGAGCAGTGCGAATCGGGCGCTCGATCTGGGCTGCAATCGCCTTGCACTTCGCTTCCGTGCGGCTGGCAAGCAGAATATCAGTGAAGACGGTGGGCAGCTGGGCACATTTGTGGGCAACAACCGCGCCAACGCCCCCTGCACCGATGATAATGACTCTGGACATAACCGTGCTCCTGTATGAATGACGGGTTCAGTGATGCTCGAAATACGTATAGCCCTGCAGGCTTTCCCGGAACGCACGGAGAATTTCCTGCCGCTCCGCCACCGAGATGCGTCCGCTGCGCACCGCGCTTTCCGCGACCTGGCGGAACTGTTCCTGCATGTGCTTGGGCTCGTACTCTACATAGCTCAGCACGTCGGAAATACTGTCGCCGTGGAACTCTCGGGCAAAGTCAAAACTGCCATCCGGGTTGATGGTGACATTCACCACGTTGGTATCGCCAAACAGATTGTGCAGATCGCCAAGGGTCTCCTGATAGGCGCCCACCAGAAATACGCCCAGAATGTAATCCTCGTCCTCGCGCAGGGGGTGCAGCGGCAGGGTTTTGGAGGTGCCTGCGGGCAACGAGAAGTTATCGATCTTGCCGTCGCAATCACAGGTCAGGTCAGCGAGCATCGCTTCACGGCTGGGCGACTCCTGCAGACGATGCAGTGGCATGATCGGGAACAGCTGGTCGATAGCCCATATGTCTGGCAGGGATTGAAACAGGCTGAAGTTGCCGTAGTAGATGTCTGACAGGACTTCACTCAGGTTTTCCAGCTCGGGTGGCACACGGGCCACGCCTGGCAGAATCTGGGCGATGCGCTGCAATACGGCCAGACAGATATCCTCCGCCATAGCACGCTCACGCAGGCTGGCCTGACCATGATTGAACATGTCGCGCACCTCGTCACGGTAGAACAAGGCGTCGTTGTAGCACTCCTGGAAATTTGCATCACTCACCACCCGTAACACTTCCTGAATGTGTTTGAGCGGCTCGACGCAGTCATCGCCGATAGTTGCAGGCAGATCCATGGGCTCGCAACTGCGCACATCCAGCACATTGAACAGCAACAGCGACGAGTAGGCGACCGTGGCGCGCCCCGACTCGGAAATGATCACCGGGTGGGGAATTTCCAGTGGGTCGAAGGTCTCGCGGATACTCTCGACAATATTCACACAGTATTCTTCCAGCTGGTAGTTCATGCTGTGCGTACTGTTGGTGCGCGCGCCCTCGTAGTCCACGGCGAGACCGCCGCCCAGGTCGAGGTAGCCCATGGCTGCACCCTCCTCCACCAGCCCGGCGTAGTATCGACAGGCCTCCAGGACGCCGTTACGGACATTGCGGATGTTCGGCACCTGGGATCCGAGGTGGCAGTGCAGCATCTGCAGGCAGTGCAACATACCGGCAGCTCGAAGCTCATCGACGACCGCGATCAGCGCAGCCGTCGACAGGCCGAAAATGGAGCGGTCGCCGCTATCCTGGCTCCAGTGTCCATCGACCTTGACGGAACTCTTCATGCGCACGCCGATCAGTGGCTCAACGCCGAGTGCGCGGCTGCGCTGAATGATCATGCGCAGCTCACTCAGGGACTCGAGGACAAAAAAGCAGGGATAGCCCATGCGGCGTGCATACAGGCCGAGATCGATAAACTCGGAGTCCTTGTAGCCGTTGCACACCACCAGGCTTTCGGTATCGCGCAGCTGGCTCAGGGCGATCGTCAGCTCCGCCTTGCTGCCGGCCTCAAAGCCGTGGTGGTAGCGGCTGCCGTAGTTGGCAATTTCTTCAATGACATGACACTGCTGATTGACCTTGATCGGGAATACACCGCGGTAGACGTTGTTGTAGCCACCGCTGGCAATGGCATCGGCAAACGCCTCGTTAAGCACCTTGATACGGTGATCCAGCACGTTTCTGATGCGCAGCACCGCCGGCATTTCCAGATTGCGCGCGCGCATGCCGGCAACGATATCCATCAGTGAAACGGTGGTGTCTGCGTCACCGGTAGTGACCGTGACCTGCGCTTCACCACTGTCAGAAATACTGTAGTAGCCGGCTCCCCAGGCGTTGATGCCGTAGAGCTCCGCGCTATCGGCGGCACTCCAGTCCTGCTCGGGCTGTGCTGAATCGGTCATGGTCCTCCTGGGCTCCTGCCGGGGTGCACTCGGAGGCGTGGGCTCCTCAGGTGCAACGATTGCGCAAAAAAAGCATACAGTACAAGGGTAGTGAAAACGGCGCCGATTCTAAGGCGCTGCGAAGCAAACGCAAGGGGAATTTGCCGCCGGATCCACGAAGGACAGCCTAACAGGACGGAGCGGGGTTTTGGTAGTTTTCAACCTGCTGACCAGGCGACGTGACAGTTGACCGCGAGACGCACTATATTGGGCCCAATTGTGGAAATCAGCCAACATGTCCTCACCTCTCCAATTCACTGCCAGAAGCGAGACCCCACTGCAGATTGAAACGGCACGCCCGGACGATCTCGACGCGCTGCTGCAGATTGAGCACGACTGCTTCCGTACCGACCGTCTGTCGCGGCGCAGTTTCAAGCGCTGGCTGCGACGCTCGGACTGCGTATTTCTCGTGGCCAGGGATTCTGCTGGCCTGGGCGGGTATTGCCTGGTCATACTGCGCCAGGGCACCCGGCTTGCTCGACTGTACTCGCTCGCGGTCGCTCCGGACCGCCAGGGCCGCGGGGTGGCGCGTCAGCTGCTGCAGCAGGCAGAAGTTGATGTGCGCAGCACCGGTGCCCTCTACCTGAGGCTTGAGGTCGCTGCCAGCAATACAGCCGCCATACGTTTGTATGAACAGCTCGGTTACACCCAGTTCGGGCGCTACGACGATTACTATGAAGATCACAGCGATGCCCTGCGCATGGAAAAATGCGTACGCGCCTATCAGCCCGAGAATGCGCCCCGCACGCTGCCCTGGATTGCACAGACAACGCCCTTCACCTGCGGGCCCGCTGCGCTGATGATGGCCATGGCGGGGCTGGATCGGACCTACCAGCCTTCGCCCCTGGAAGAAATAGAAATCTGGCGCGAGGCCACTACCATCTTCATGACCTCCGGTCACGGTGGCTGCCACCCGCTGGGCCTCGCGCTGGCCGCCCATGCGCGAGGGTTCCACAGCGAGGTCTGGGTCAACACCCCCGGACCCCTGTTCATCGAAGGTGTGCGCGACGACAACAAAAAGCGGGTGATGAGCCTCGTGCACGACAGTTTCGTCAGCCAGTGCGCGACACATGACATTACCGTGCATTATCAGGACCTCGAGCAGGAGCGCCTGCTGGACATGTTCAACGCCGGTATCAATATCCTGATTCTGATCTCCACGTACCGCCTTGACAGCAAGAAGGCGCCGCACTGGGTGGTGCTGTCGGGGTACGATGAAGCCTGCTTCTACGTCCATGACCCGGAGCTGGACGACCTTGGAACACCGCGGGCAAGCCGGGACGACAACAAGGCGCCACTGGACTGCCAGTACCTGCCCATAGCGCGCGAAGAGTTCGCCGCCATGAGCCGCTTTGGCGGTAATCGGCTGCGGGCGGTGGTGGCAATCGGACCCGTCGGGAACGGCAGCAATGAGCGCTGATCCCCAGTATCTGGCGCTGGTCAGAACACTCTCAGACCGTATTGTCGAGGCACAGCGCCCCATCCGCATTCTGGACGCCATCAAGTGGAACGCGGCGGTGCGCCGTGAGTTCTTCGCCAGCGGCTGCCGTGAGTTGCCGCGAATCGATGCGGCATTCTATCAACAGCACAATCCGCTGGATTTTGAACCGGGCGCCAAACGCGCAGAGTTTCAGGAGATCGAACGCGATATCGCGCGCAAGCTCGGGCAACTCAATCCCCTGGCGCAGATCATGCGCCGTATGTGCCGGGAGTACCGCAGCGTTGTACAGCTGTTGGAAGTTCGTGGACAGCCTGAATTTGGCCAGATATCCGAGGATCTTTACGGCTCCTCCTCGGATGTTTTTCACGCCGGTGACCCCACGCTGGCGGACCTCGGCACCGCGATGGAGGCAACCCTCATCAACCTGCTGCAAAATGCGTCCATGCAGGAGGCCCCGAAAACCATACCCGCTGCGGACGCGGTGGCGATGCTCAACGAACGCCTGCTGCAGGCATTCCCGGACGCGGGCATCCGTGTGCTGCTCAACGACCAGATGACCGCCGATGCCGCCGCGGGCTCTGACTATCTCAAGATCCGCAGCGACGCGATGTTCAATGCACTGGATATCGATGTACTGGAAGTTCACGAAGGGTGGGTACACCTCGGCACAACCCTGAACGGCACGGCACAGCCTGCCTGTACGTTCCTCAGCAAGGGCACACCCTCCGCCACCACAACCCAGGAAGGGCTGGCGGTGTTGACCGAGATACTCACCCTGCGCTCCAGCCCATCGCGACTCTACCGGCTGATCAACCGGGTCCGGGCCGTGACACTGGCAGAGAACGGCGCAAATTTTCTCGAGGTCTTTAACTACCTGCAGGACCACAACATGAGTGCCGACGACAGTTACAGTATCGCGGTGCGCGTATTCCGTGGCAGCACGCCGGAGGGTCGGCCCTACACCAAAGACCTCGCCTACATGCGCGGCTTTGTGCAGACCTACAACTTCCTGCGCCTGGCCATGAGCACCGGGAAGCTGGATACCCTCCCGGTGCTGTTTTGCGGCAAAATCCTGCTGGAAGACATCAAGGACTGGCGCCTGCTGATTGATGAGGGCGTCGTCGCCGGGCCGCGCTTTCTCCCTCCGCATTTCGCGGACCTGACCGGGCTCGCCACCTGGATGAGCTTTTCCCGCTTTATCGCCTCGCTCAACTTTGACCAGTTGCAGGCGGATTACGGCGCCCTGCTGTAGAGCCACCCCACCCCGGAACGCCCGCGGGCGAACGCCCCGCCAGAGCGTCGCCCGGCGCTTAATGGTGCCTTAATCTAGTCCTGATTTAATGACGCCAGTCTAGGCCACTGGGACAACGAACATGACTGCCCTTTCAGTGCTTCTGCCTGCCAGGGATGAAGCGGACAACATCGCCCGCCTGCTGCGGGAAATCGACGCCGCGCTGGCAACACAGAACTACGAAGTCATTCTGGTCGACGACGGCAGCGGCGATGGTACAGCCGATGCCGCACTTGCCGCCGGCCCCTGCATGACGGGCCGGCTCACGGTCGTGCGGCACAGGTCGGGCTGCGGCCAGAGCACAGCGCTGCATACCGCAGCCCGCTATGCCAGCGGTGATATCCTCGTCACGCTGGACGCCGACGGCCAGAACGATCCCGCAGATATTTCACGGCTACTGGCGGCAGCACAGGCACAGCAGGGCATCCACTGGATTATCGTCGGGGCCCGACAGCAGCGTCAGGACACGCTTTGGCGACGATTCCAGTCGCGTCTGGCCAACGGCTTCAGGCAGAGAGTCCTTCGGGACGAGTGTGCTGATACGGGCTGCGGGCTGAAGATGCTGCCTCGCGAGACCTGGCTGGAACTGCCGTATTTTGATCACATGCACCGGTTTATGCCGGCGCTCGTAAAGCGTCTGGGTGGCGTAATTGTAAACATCCCCGTCAACCACCGGCCACGCCTTGGCGGCACATCCAAGTACACCGCCTGGAACCGGGCGTGGGTGGGGGTGATTGATACACTCGGGGTGTTCTGGCTCAACCGCCGGACGCGACAGCCCATGGTCGCCTGGACCGAAACACCCCGTAGCTCATGAGCACTGCGATCCGCATTGCGCTCTTCGCAGCACTGCTGCTCGCCCTGGCCGTAGCCGGCAGCCACACGGGGTTTCCTGTGCTGGGCTCAGGTAACAGCCTGCAAGCGACGCTGCAGGAGGGAGGCATAGCGGGCTATGCGCTCGCATGTGCGGCGTCGTCCCTGCTGATGGCTCTGGGAGCACCACGACAGATGATTGCTGCCATTGCCGGCTATGCACTGGGCGTGGTGCCGGGAACGCTATTCGCCCTGCTGTGCAGCGTCACGGCGCTGTCCCTTACCTACGGTGCGGCCCTGTTCCTGTTTCAGCCCGCACTGCAACGCCGTCTCGGTGTTCGCGGCAAGCGTCTCTCACGTTGGTTGTCGATTGCCACATTCCGCAAGACCCTTGTCGTCAGGCTCGCGCCGGTAGGCAATAATTTCCTCACCAACCTCCTCGCCGGGGCCATGGGCATCCACTACGGAAAGTTCCTCACCGGCAGCCTTTTGGGGTACCTGCCACAGACGGTGATATTCGCTCTTGTAGGCAGCGGGATAGCGCTGGCACAGTGGCAGCAGCTTGTCCTCGGCGGTCTGTTGCTGGCACTCGCGTCAGCTCTCGGCGCTTATTTGCTCAAGACCCATCCTGAACTCCCGGCGACGGGTGAAGCCACTCCGTGAGATCCGTGACGCTGCGCCGGCGCACCGCGAGCGTATCCTCGGAGACGCTTACGCTGGTTGCCGTACTGGCTCTGGCGGCCGTTCTGCTGTTTGCAGGGATGGGACTGCGCAGCCCCTGGCCACCCGATGAACCCCGCTTTGCCTACCTCGCGCATGAAATGCTGAGCACGGGACAATGGCTGTTTCCGGCACGTGGCGGTGAGCTCTACCCGGACAAACCGCCCCTGTTCATGTGGGCGATCGCCACCGGCCTCAAAGTGACCGGCAACCTCAATATCGCCATGCTGCTCCCCAGCGCGATTGCCAGCCTGATCACACTGGCAGCCGTATTTGATATCGGGCGTCGGCTCTGGGACGGCGCGGTGGGCCGCAATGCTGCACTGCTGTTGTTGTTTACGCCGCAGTTTCTCATTCAGGCAAAGTTTGCGCAGATCGATGCCCTGCTGACCTGCTGGACGACACTCGCCTGCTACGGGCTGCTGCGTCATTTCCTGTGTGGGCCTGCCTGGCGCTGGTACTTTGCCGCGTGGTTTTTCATGGGGCTGGGTATCATTACCAAAGGCGTTGGCTTCCTGCCGATATTCCTGTTGCCCTTACTGGGCGCCTGCCACTACGCCACCAGCCACGGGAAAAACACATGGACACGCCGCACCTGGCTCGGGCCACTCGTGCTCCTGGCCGCCGTTGCGCTGTGGCTGGGACCGATGCTGTGGCAGGTGGCTCGACACCCAGCCCCTGAACTCATTGCCTACCGCGACAATATCCTGTTCAGGCAAACCGGGGAGCGCTACACAAACCCCTGGGGCCATATCAAGCCCTGGTATTATCTCTGGTTGAACGTGATTCCCGCGCTCTGGGCGCCTGGCTCGCTGCTGTTGCTGACAGGATTTCGAACCGTCATACAGCGCAGCATGCTGGACAGACGCATACTGGTACTGTTCATCTGGGTGATTGCGGTAGTGACTTTTTTCAGCTTTAGCCCCGGGAAACGTGGCGTTTACGTGCTGCCGGCTCTGCCCATCTTCTGCCTGGCCTTGAGCGCTGTCTGGCGTGTGCATCCACCCTCTCTCGCGGGGAGGACTGCACTGCGACTGCTGGTCGGGGGCGTGACGGTTCTTGCGGGCATCGCGGCGACACTGGCGCTCACGTATCACCCTGTCCTGATGCGTCAACTGCAGGTACTGGCGCAACCAGAGCAGACTGCCACGTGGGTAGCGGTGATCGCGGCGAGCACCTGTGCCGTCCTGGTGGGCTGCCAGTGGTTCACGCGCCGGGTTTCGCCCTGGATTGCCTACGGGGCCACAGTGACCATACTGGTCCTCGTGCAGTCGCTGGCGGTCAATCCGCTGCTGGAGCCACTGCGCACTCCGGCGTCCCTCATGCAATCGGCGGTTGCCAGGGTCAACGGAGGAGAACTCGCCATCATCGACTCCAAGGAGCACTATCTGCTGTTTTCGCCGATACCACTCGTGCATTTCGGTTATTTCAGCAGTGACGCAACGCAGTATCGCAACGCCTGGCAGTGGATAAATGAGCGCGAGGGCCGGTACGTCATGGCACCGGAACGTGGCGAGATAGAGTGCTTCGATCCTGCACTGGCGCAGGCAGTCGGCTATGCCCACCGCCAGAACTGGGTGCTCTACTCGCGGGAAAGTGCACAGCCCCGCTGCGCCACCCCCGAAGTGCTACGTCGCTTCAGGAGTGTACGCGGTCCCTACGGCAAGAGCCGTCAGCGCTCGCTTTCCGACTGAGGAACGCGCCGCAGTCGCTGCCGAAGCCCGGCAAGGTGCTGGCGATAGGCAGCGGCGTCGCGGGGGGCACCCCCGTACTCGAGTTGTTCGAAGGCGTCGATAAACTGCATGGCCCAGCCTGCCAGCTGTGGGGCTTCCCGCGCTACGCGCCGCCCGAAGCTGCCCGGCGCTTCACCCGTTGCGCGCGTGATACCCTGGCGACGCATCTGCTCGCAGAACTCCAGAAACAGCCGCTGCTCTGGTGGCAGGGGCCGAGGCCGACGATGCCGCAGCAGCAACCAGCCGACCGGTATTAACACGACCACACCACTGAGAAGAATCGCCCCGGCAAACACCGGAGCGCGTATGCTTCCGAACAGATCCTGCAGCAGGCGGTACTGCTCCTCGCCGTCGAAGCCGGTGACCCAGCTCTGCCATCGGTAGGTCAGCGCGTCGTAGCGCAGACGCAGCATGTTGACCCAGTTGACACCCCGGTACCGCAGGGGGGACAGCGGTGAGTTGGCCAGAAAGCTGCCCTCCGCCGCTACCGCTTCTTCAAGCCCCAGTTCAATTCGGTCGGGCGACACCGCCGCCGTGGGGTCGATACGCACCCAACCCCGCCCTTCCAGCCAGACCTCTGCCCAGGCATGCGCATCGAACTGGTGAACGATGACCGTACGATTCACAGGGTTGATCTCACCCCCCTGGTAGCCGGCGACAACACGCGCCGGGACACCCGCCGCGCGCATCATGACCACAAAGGCGTACGCATAGTGCTCGCAGAATCCGCGCCGGGCCTGCAGGAGGAACTGATCCATACTGTTCTCTGCAGTGAGCAGAGGTGGCTGCAGCGTGTAAACAAAGGGCTCATCGCGGAAATACTGCAGTACTGCATCGACAAAGGCAGCGCTGTCAGCCGCCCCATCGCGGAGGCGCTGCGCCAGCTCGCGAGTCGCCGGGTTGTCCTGTTCCGGAAGCGTCAACTCGGTCTCGCGTCGCCAGTCCGACAGTTCAGGGTCCAGTGCAGTGACAGGCCAGCTGCGCACCCGGTACTGCAATTGCTCTTCGATCTCCACGGGGGAATAGAGGCGGTAATCGGCGGTACTCAGGATGCCTCGCTGCGCCGGCTGCGCATAACGCAGGCTGTACAGCCAGTTCTGCTGGGTGGGCAGCATGAGAACGGTATACTCCAGCGGCTCGCCCTCGGGCTCGACCGCCGGCGGGCGCAATTCAAGCCCCGGCAATTCGTTGTAGCGCAGGCTCCGCCAGGCACCCTCCTCCAACACACTGAATACGAGCCCCCGCCAGTAAAGCTCGGACTTCGGGGGAATGTCGCCCTCGAACTGCACGCGGAAAGCCACGTCATCGGACTGACTGAGTTCGGAGATATCCCCGGGGCGCATAAAGTCGCTGACCCCCGTCTTCGCGGCGTGACTCTTCACCGGCACCGTCCACAGTGGCCCAATGCGGGGAAACACGAAGAACAGTACCAGCATCAGCGGAAACGCCTGCGCCAGCATCAGCGCAGGTAAACGCAGGCTGCCCAGCCGGAAGCGGTCCTCACGGGGACGATGCAGCGCCACCAGACCGGTGGTTACCAGGACCAGGGTGAACAGGGAATACAGGACGAACAGGATATCCTGGCTGAACAGGAAGCCGATCACGCAGATAAAATAGCCAAGGAACAGCAGCACGTAGGCGTCCTTGGGTTTCACCAGTTCCAGCAGTTTGAAGGCGAAGGCTATGAGCAGCAACGCCACAGTCGGCTCGAGCCCCAGCAGGTTGCCGTAGCTCAGGAAAACAGCGCCACAGCCCCCCAGCGCGAGCGAGGCCCGTACCAGACGGCCGGGAAAGGAGGCTCGCCCCTGAAACACCAGCAGACGCCATACAGCTGTCCCGAGGTACACCAGCACCAGCCAGAGTGGCAGCCGCAGGAGGTGGGGTGCCAGCAGGGCAAACTGGCTGAAGATGATCCACACCAGCGCGTTGCGGGGTATGAGGGTACCGGCGGCAGGATCGCGTTTCATGGGGCAGCTGCACCATGCTGATAGAGGGCCAGCGCCGCAAGTATCCGGCCCTGGTGAGCCTCGCCAGATGCCGGGGCGATATCGACACCCGGCAGGGAAAGACCGTAGTCTTCCCCGCGTCTTTCCAGAGTCAGCGCCCAGTAACAGAGGTAGGACAGACGCTGCTCGGTGGCAATACCGGGAAAAGCATCCCAGTCCAGCCAGGCTGTACGACTGGCATAGGCAGCGTAGACCTTGGACTGCAGCGAGTGCCCCCTGGCCACCGCTTTCCAGTGCACCTGTCGCAGCGAATCACCCGGGCGGTAGCTGCGAAAGCCGTGAAAGTCATCGCTGCCTGCGATCTCTACCGCATTGCCCTCCGGGCGCCCGCCATCGCCGCCCGGTGGGGCCGCGGTGGCGAGGGGCCTGGGATACACCAGCGCCTGCAGATCCAGATCCAGCCATGTCCAGCAGCGCAGCAAACCGAGTGGGTAGCGGCTTTCCAGCAGCAGACGTCCGGGATTGTGCCAACCCCGGTTGCCCACAGGGACATACAGCGACACCTCGCAGCTGTCACGGTCGGCCAGGCTGACCAGGCTGTCGCTGCCCTGCGGCCAACTGAGCCTCAATGCATAGTGCGGGGCCTTGCCTGAGCGCTGCAGACGCAACCTGAATTCACTGCGTTGCCCCGGGAACGCCGGTGTCGCCGACAGCGCGTGCAGGGTCAGCCCCGCAAGGTTGGCGTAGGTATGCAGGATGGACACCACAAACAAGGTGGCCAGCAGAAACGCCACGGCGTAGGCCATATTGTTCTGGTAGTTGATCGCCGTGAGCAGAATCAACAGCAGCAATACGAAGAAGAAAAATCCGGGCAGCGAGGGGAAAATGAAGATTCTGCGCTGGTCCAGGGTAATTGACCTCGCTGGGGGGATACGCCGGACGAGCCAGCGCGAAAACCGCCGGCTGAATCGCCCGCTTGTCGCGCCTGTCCGTGTTATTTCGGCAGCATTCACCGGCATCAGGGCCGGATCACATCCACGCTGCGCTGCAGGAGATCAACCAGCGCGTGACCATCGCCGGCGTAATCGCCGCTGGGCACCAGGCGATGCGCCGCCACCGCCGGCAGCACGGCCTGCAGGTCTTCCGGCACCACATGCTGTCTGCGGTTCATGAACGCCCAGGTTCGCGCGCAGTTCAGCAACGCGAGCGCCCCGCGCGGTGACAGCCCCACCGCGAACTCGGGGCGCTCGCGGCTGAAACCCACCAGGCGCTGCAGGTAGTCCAGCAGACTGTCAGCCACATGCACCTCGGCGGCCGCTGCGCGGCAGGACTCCAGTTCCTCGGGCGACAGGCAGCGGCGCAGCACGGCCTCCGGCGCCTGCTGAGTACCACTACTGAGCAACATCTGCCGTTCAGCCTGGGCATCCGGATAACCCAGTTGCAGGCGCATGAGGAACCGATCAAGCTGACTTTCCGGCAGCGGGTACGTGCCCGACTGATGGATCGGGTTCTGTGTGGCAATCACGAAAAACGGTTGTGGCAGGCGCCGTGTTTCGCCTTCCACGGTGACCTGTCCCTCTGCCATTGCCTCCAGAAGCGCACTCTGGGTTCGCGGCGTCGTGCGATTGATCTCATCCGCCAACAGCACCTGCGTGAATATGGGGCCGGGATGGAAGGTAAAGCTCGCGTCGTTGCGGTCATACACCGAAACACCCAGGATATCTGCGGGAAGTAGGTCGCTGGTGAACTGGACCCGTCGGTATGCGAGGCCCAGCACGGCGGCCAGGGCATGCGACAGTGTGGTTTTGCCCATGCCGGGCAGGTCCTCTATCAGCAGATGCCCGCGCGCCAGGAGACAACACAGGGCCAACCTGATTTGCGCCTCCTTGCCCAGCAACGCCTTGCCAACCTCGGCCACCGCGTCGTCAATGGCGCCTACTGTATCCATACTGTTGCTCCTGCCCCTTCATGCTGCATTAGCAAGGTAGTACGCGGGAAATGCGTTTTCAGCCCGCCGCGTCGAGACCGCGCTGCAGATCCCTGCGCAGATCGGCCACATCCTCGAGCCCCACCGCGACCCGGATCAGGCCATCGCTGATACCCGCGGCGGCCCGCTGCTCGGCACTGAGGCGTCCGTGGGTAGTGGTCGCGGGATGCACAATGGTCGTTTTCGCATCCCCAAGATTGGCCGTCAGCGAGAGTATCTGTGTTGCATCGATACAGCGCCAGGCGGCGGACTGTCCACCGCGTACCTCGAACGACAACACACCGCCGAAGGCGCTCTGCTGGCTGGCGGCCAACGCATGCCCCGGGTGCCCGGGCAGTCCGGCGTAATACACACGCTGCACCTGCGGCTGCTGCTCCAGCCATAGGGCGAGCTCCAGTGCCGCCCGCGAGTGCGCCTCCATACGCAAGCGCAATGTTTCCAGCCCCTTGAGGAACACCCAGGCGTTGAACGGGCTCATGGTGGGGCCACAGGTGCGCAAAAAAACCACGACCTCATCCATCAAGGCCCGTGCGCCAACGACTGCGCCACCCACACAGCGCCCCTGGCCGTCGAGGTATTTGGTGGCCGAATGTATGACGATATCCGCGCCCAGTGCGAGCGGCCGTTGCAAAGCTGGCGTGCAGAAACAGTTGTCGACCACCAGCAATGCATTGTGCGCGTGGGCAATTTCCGCCAGTGCGCGGATGTCGGCGACTTCACACAGCGGATTAGACGGTGTTTCCAGGTACAGAAGGCGCGTCTCTGGACGCAGGGCCGCGCGCCACTGATCAGTTGCGAGCAGCGGCACAAAATCTACACTCACGCCAAAGCGTGTCATGTAGCGTGCAAACAGGTTGGTTGTCGTCCCGAACACATCACGCGAGCAGATCACATGATCGCCGGCTTTCAGCAGTGCCATGCAGGTACTGAGTATGGCGGCCATGCCGGACGCCGTTGCCACCGCGGCTTCTCCCCCTTCCAGTGCTGCGAGACGTTCCTCAAAGCCACGCACCGTCGGGTTGGTGTAGCGGGAATAGACATTGCCGGGGGACTCACCGGAAAACCGGGCCGCGGCTTCTGCCGCAGAGCCGAATACATAGCTGGAGGTAGCAAAAATCGGCTCGGAGTGTTCACCCTCGGCTGTGCGGTGGATACCGGCGCGAATGGCGAGCGTATCCAGCCCTGCACCTGCCAGGGGGTCGTCGTGATCGTTCATAGTGCCTCAGCTGACGTCATTGTGAATCCCCACCACGGTGCCTTCGGCAAGCACCCGCGCCCGGCTGCGGCTTTGCGCATCGTCATTGCGCAGCGCTTCGATGCGCTCAAGGTATGCCTGATCGACATCCCCGGTCGGGTATTCACCGTTGAACACAGAGCAGTCAAAGCCCATCGTGCTCTTGTTGCCTTCTCGGGAGCAGTTGATCAGATCGTCGAGATCCTGATAGACCAGCCAGTCTGCTCCGATGGCATCACAGACTTCTTCGACGGTGCGCCCGTGTGCGATCAGCTCCGACGCGGACGGCATGTCGATGCCGTATACGTTCGGGTAGCGTACAGGGGGTGCTGCGGAGGCGAAATACACCTTGTTGGCGCCGGCATCACGGGCCATCTGGATGATCTGTCGGCAGGTGGTCCCGCGGACGATAGAATCGTCCACCAGCATCACATTCTTGCCTTCAAACTCGAGGGGCACCGGATTGAGCTTCTGCCGCACCGACTTCTTGCGCTGGCTTTGGCCAGGCATGATGAAGGTTCGCCCAATGTAACGGTTTTTCATGAAACCTTCGCGAAACTTGATTCCCAGTTCCGAAGCCAGAGCCTGCCCGGCGATACGGCTGGTATCGGGAATCGGTATCACGACATCGATATCGTGGTCGGGCCGTTCGCGCAGCACCTTGCGCGCCAGTGCCTCTCCCTGACGCATGCGCGTCTTGTAGACCGAGATGCCATCCATCAGTGAATCGGGCCGCGCAAAATACACGTGCTCAAAGATGCAGGGGCGGAGCTGCGGGTTTTCCGCACACTGGCGACGATGCATTGCACCGCGGCTATCAATGAACACGGCCTCTCCAGGCGCGACATCGCCCAGCATGCGAAATCCCAGCACATCCAGCGCCACGCTCTCCGACGCCAGCATGTACTCGTCGCCGGCGTCGGTCTTGCGCACGCCGACGACCAGTGGACGGATACCGAGCGGGTCACGGAATCCCACCACACCATAGTCGACGATGAGAGCGACAGCGGCATAGCCACCGCGGCAGCGTCGGTGCACTGCGGTCACCGCCTGAAAGACATCCTCCGCTGTCGGGCTGAGCTTGCCCAGAGTCTGCAGTTCATGGGCAAAAACGTTCAGCAACACCTCCGAGTCCGAGTCGGTATTCAGGTGCCGAAGGTCGTCCTGGAACAGCTCACGGGTGAGCTGTTCTGAATTGGTCAGGTTGCCATTGTGAGCGAGCGCTATGCCATAGGGCGAGTTGACATAGAAGGGCTGGGCCAGCGCTGTGCCGGAGCTGCCCGCTGTCGGGTAACGCACATGACCGATCCCCATGGGCCCTTTGAGGCGCTGCATGTGGTCCTGGCGGAAGACGTCACGCACCAGCCCCTCGCTCTTGCGCTGTGTAAAGCGTCCACCGTGACAGGTCATTATCCCGGCAGCATCCTGGCCCCGGTGTTGCAGCACCGTCAGTGCGTCGTAGATATCAGGGCCTACCGTGCCCTTGCCAACCAGTCCTACCAGCCCACACATTCCGCATATTCCTCGTTGTCAGAGACTCATCGCCGGCAGCCGACCGGCATTGAAATCGCCCAGACGCTGCATGGCCCATTCGAGCAGCGCGTCAACCTGAGGCATCAGATAGGCCTGATGCAGCCAGACCTGGTCGCGCGGCGGTAACAACTCCCTGACCAGGAAGACCAGCACCAACACAATAATGACACCGCGCGCAAAGCCGAAAATGGTCCCCAGCAGGCGGTCGAGCGTTCCGAGGCCGGTCGCCTTGACCAGCTGCGCCAGTAGCAGACTGACCAGGCCGGTACACAGTAAAACCCCGACCAGAATCAACAGCCACGCGGCAATGTAACGAGCCGTCAGGTTGCTGATCAGCCCCGTCAGCCGCGACGCCAACTCGCCGGCGAACACATAGGCCAGTACAAACGCGGCAATCCAGCCAGCAAGGGAGAGCGCCTCGCGGGTAAACCCCCGCAGCAGACTAAGCAGCGTCGAGAGGCCCACGATCGCCACAATCGCCCAGTCCACCCAGGTGAGCGCATCAATGTTCAGCACTGTACCTCCCGCCATCGCCTGACCTGCGGGGGCGGCAGTCTATCAGCTTGATTCACCACACCAAAGTCAATGCGCCGCGTCATCAGGGTAAATACCGCCGCACTAAGGACTTGACGCCGAATTCGGCATCGACCTGCGGGCGCAGGGTATCGAGACGGGCGCGTTCAAACTTGGGGCCAACGTTGACCCGGTACATGGTCCGGCCACCGACGTTTACCGGGTCCACCCAGGCCTTTTCACCCATGGCCTCAAGCCGCTGCCGCAGCGCCTCGGCCTTGTCCTGGCTGCTGACGCTGGCCACCTGCAGCATCCACGCAATAGGCACACCCTGGCCATCAAGTTGTGGCTGCTCCGGCGCCTCATCGCGTGTTTCACCGGGTCCCGGGGGCGCTGCTGGCTCGGTCTCTTCCGTCTCGGGTCCAGGACCGCCAGCATCTGCCAGCTCGACACCTGCGGCTGCATCGGCCGTGGATTCTGTCCAGGGCATAACGTCCCCAACTTCGGCAGCCTCTTCCTCTTCAGCCAGCGCCCCCTCGAGACTGGGTGAAGCCCGTAAGCCAGCGGGATCCGGCGCGGCAATGGGTGTGGTATCTACCTGCGGGCGTGGCGGAATGCGCAGGTCCTCGATGCTGCCATCGGATTGGGGGTCGACAAAGATAATAGGCCAGAAAATCACCCCGAGCGCGACCAGTATCAGCGCTCCGACGAGGCGTTGCTTGAGGATATCATTCACGGACTACGCCTTTTCCCGTTCTCGCGCCAGCCAGGACATGGCCGCCGCAACTGTGTGGAAGGAGCCGAATACCAGCAGCCGATCACCTGCCGCTGTGACACTGCGCGCCCGCGCGAGGGCTTGACGCAGGTTCCGACTGACACTGATCATGCCTTCGCCCGCGGCGCGCAGATGGGCCGCAATCGCAGCGGCGGTCGCGGCGCGGACATTACCCGGCTGGTCTGCCAGAAACCAGCCGTCTACCTCACCGCACATCAAGTCCAGCATGCTGGGAATATCCTTGTCCGCCATCGCGGAAAAAACCGCGATGGTTTTCTGCTCACAGGGCCTGTGCTGCAGAAACTCAACAAGCCTGGCCACAGCTGCCGGATTGTGTGCCACATCCAGAACGACCTCGATGCCGCCCACGGTCATGGCCTGCCGCCGCCCCGGCAGCTGCAGCGCCGGCAGTACCGCCCTCGCCTCCCCTTCGGACACCGGGTGGCCGAGACATTCCAGCGCCTGCAGTGCAGCGTAGAGGTTTTGCGCCAGCAACCCCGGGTTAGGTGACACCGGCAAAAGGCGTCGTGCTCCGGCTGTGCCACTCACCCAGCCGTCCCAACGCTGCGCCGCGGGCTCGACGCCAAACGCCTCACCGAACCAATAGGCTCTCGCGCCACTGGCCGCAACGGCCTCGACCAGCCCCGCAGGCACCTCGCTGCAGGCCATCACAGCGGGGATATCCGGCCGGAGGATTCCCGCCTTCTCGCGCGCAATTGCGTCCAGGCTGTCCCCCAGCCAATCCTGATGATCCAGCGCGATGCTGGTTATCACAGCGACACTGGGGTCGACGATGTTTACCGCATCGAGGCGACCACCGAGGCCGACCTCAAGCACCACAATGTCCACCACCTCGCGCTGGAACAGAAGCAGGCCAGCCAGGGTTGCAAACTCAAAGTACGTGAGCGAGATGTCCCCCCTCGCGGCCTCAATGGTCTGCAGCGCAGAGACAATCTGGGCGTCACCCGCTTCGCAACCGCCAATGCGAATGCGCTCATTGAAGCGCAAAAGATGCGGCGAGGTATACACGCCGGTGCGGAGGCCCTTGTGCGTCAGCAGCGCCTCGAGTGCACCTACCACAGACCCCTTGCCATTGGTCCCCGCGACGGTAACCACAGGCACAGCCACCGGCAGCACCTGCAGACGGCGAGCCACAGCCGCAACACGCTCCAGGCCCAGGTCGATTTCCCGCGGGTGCAGCGCTTCAAGCCGCGCCAGCCATTCGGCCAGCGATTGCTCAGTCATCCGTGTGGTCGATACTCTCGGCTGACCCGGTGGCGTCTGCACTGCTGGCATCATCCTCGGCGTCCTCAGGCGATAGAGGGACCTGGCCGGTAAACTTGCCCAACAGCCTGGCCAGCGTGTCGCGCATATCGTTGCGATGCACAATCATGTCTATCGCACCGTGCTCGAGCAGGAACTCGCTGCGCTGGAAGCCTTTGGGCAGCTTCTGGCGAATGGTTTGTTCGATGATATTCGGGCCCGCAAAACCCGCCCGCGCGTCCGGCTCGGCAATATTCACATCGCCGAGCAGCGCCAGTGAGGCGGACACACCGCCGTAGATAGGGTCGGTCATCACCGAGACGTAGGGAACACCGGCGACTTTCATGCGCTCGATGACCGCACTGGTCTTGGCCATTTGCATCAGGGAGATCAGCGCTTCCTGCATGCGTGCTCCACCGGAGGCCGAAAAGCACACCAGTGGAATCCGCTCCTTGAGTGCCAGTTGCGCGGCGCGGGTGAACTTTTCGCCAACCGCGTAGCCCATTGAGCCCCCGTGGAAAGCAAACTCGAACGCGACAGTGACCAGCGGCATTCCCTGCAGGGTACCGCGCATGGCGACCAGCGCGTCTTTCTCGCCGGTGGCCTTCTGCGCCGCAGAAAGGCGGTCGCGATAGCGCTTTTTATCGCGAAATTTCAGTCGATCAACAGGCTCGATATCCGCAAGGATCTCCTGCCGTCCCTCCCGATCAAGGAAGATGTCCAGACGGCGCCGGGCACCAATGCGCATATGGTGATCACATTTCGGACAGACGTCGTCGTTGCGCTCGACGTCAGGCCGATACAACACTGCATCACATTTGACGCACTTCTTCCACAGTCCCTCGGGCACGCTGGAGCGGCGGGCGCCCTCTTCTTTGCGCACTCCAGAAGGCAGTATCTTGTCAATCCAGCTCATGGCATCCCCCGTTTGGTGGCACCATTATAGACGCCGCCGGCGCCTTCTAGGAAGCGATGCTGTCCAATCCCACGCGGATACTCGCAACCAGTTCCGTTGCCGCTTTTAACAGTTCCTCCTGGCTCGCGCCCTGCGCGGCCGCCCGGGCGATGGTATCCACCAATGCGCTGCCGACCACCACACCGTCTGCGGCTGCGCCCACGCGGCGCGCCGAATCGGCATCCTTGATCCCGAAGCCCACAGCAAGTGGCAGCGTGGTGGCCTCACGAATGTGCGCGAGGTGCTGCGCCACATCTTCGGCATCCAGGTGCCCCGCACCGGTGACGCCTTTCAGGGCCACGTAGTAAATGAAGCCACTGGCCTGATCCACGATCGACTGTATGCGCGCCCTGGGGGTGGTGGGTGCAACCAGGAAAATATTGTCCAGACCCACGCGATGCAGCTCGGCGTTGACACCGGCGACCTCCTCCGGGGGTATGTCGACCGTCAACAGTCCGTCCAGACCGACCGCCGCCGCCTCGTCAGCAAAGCGGGCATAGCCCATGTGCTCAACCGGGTTGGCATATCCCATGAGCAACACCGGCGTTTCCGGATCTCGCTCGCGGAACGTTGCGACCATGGCAAGCGCATCGCGCAGGCGGGCACCACTGGCAAGCGCGCGCTCATGGGCCTTCTGGATAACCGGACCCTCCGACATGGGGTCCGAGAACGGCACACCCAGCTCGATAATGTCTGCACCGGCGGCCACGAGGGCGTGCATCAGCGGTACCGTGCTCGCCAGGTCGGGGTCTCCCGCCACGATATAGGGCACCAGCGCCTTCCGGCCCTGGGCGGCGAGCTGCTGGAAGCGCCCGGCTATCTTGCTCACTGCATGTTCTCCTCGTGATTCCTGTTCAGAAGTCGATACCGTCGATATCGGCTACCGTATGTATGTCCTTGTCGCCGCGGCCAGACAGGTTGACGATAATCGTCTGCTCCGGCGTCATGGTGGCGGCCAGCCGGCCCGCATAGGCCAGGGCATGGGCGCTCTCCAGGGCCGGCATGATCCCTTCGGTGCGCGTCAGGTCGTGAAACGCTGCCAGTGCTTCGGCATCGTCTGCCGTGACGTAATTTACCCGACCAACATCCTTGAGCCAGGAGTGCTCGGGTCCCACACCAGGGTAGTCAAGACCGGCAGACACCGAGTGTGTGTGCATGATCTGGCCATCCTCGTCCTGCATCAGGTAGGTGCGGTTGCCATGCAGAACACCGGGCGTGCCCGCTGTGAGCGGTGCGGCGTGCTCTCCAGTGGCAACGCCGTGGCCGCCGGCTTCCACACCGTACATGGCGACCGACTCATCCTCAAGGAAGGGATGAAACAGGCCGATGGCATTGGAGCCACCGCCCACACAGGCGACCAGTGCGTCGGGCAGGCGCCCGGTTTGCGCCAAGGACTGGGCGCGCGCCTCCCGACCGATCACACACTGGAAATCGCGAACCAGCATGGGATAAGGGTGTGGGCCCGCTACGGTGCCGATAATGTAGAAGGTGTCATCGACGTTGGTCACCCAGTCACGCATGGCTTCGTTCATGGCGTCCTTGAGGGTACGGGAGCCCGACGTGACCGGTACGACAGTAGCGCCGAGCAATTTCATGCGGTACACATTAAGCGCCTGCCGCCGCACATCCTCTTCACCCATGAAGACGTGGCACTCGAGACCCAGGCGGGCGGCGATCGTCGCCGTGGCTACACCATGCTGACCCGCACCTGTCTCGGCAATCACGCGCCGCTTACCCATATGTTTGGCCAGCAGCGCCTGCCCTACCGTATTGTTGACCTTGTGTGCGCCCGTGTGGTTCAGGTCCTCGCGCTTCAGCAGGATACGAGCGCCGCCGACCCGATCGGACCAGCGGCGCGCCTCGTAAAGTGGCGACGGCCGCCCGACATAGTGCGCGAGGTCTTCGTCCAACTCGCGCTGGAATTCCGGGTCGTCAGCGAGCCTGCGGTACAGGATTTCGAGTTCAGAGAGCGCCGACATGAGCGTCTCAGCGACAAATTTGCCACCGTAGACACCGAAGCGCCCATCAGCATCGGGAACCGAGGCAAAGAGTTTCGTGTTGATATCCGTCGTCATGAGGTCTTCCCCTGCAAAAGTCAGCTGTGCACGGCAGCGATGAAACGCTGCATTTTAGCCGCATCCTTGATACCCGGCGCGTTTTCCACACCACCGCTTACGTCTACGGCGGCGGGTCTCACGGCGGCGATTGCGGCGGCGACATTGCGTTCGTCAAGGCCACCTGCCAGCACCAGGGGGCGTGGCAGCCGCTCAGGTATCGTCGACCAGTCGAAGGTCTGCCCGGTGCCGCCGGGGACACCCGGTTGCCAGCTATCCAGCAACAACCCTCTGGCACCCGGATAGCCTGCCGCGACAGCCGTAACGTCCATCCCCGGCCGCATCCGCAAGGCTTTCAGGTAAGGCCGGTCGAACTGGGCACAGAAAGCCGCCGATTCATCGCCATGAAACTGTATGCAATCTACGGGTACGCGCTGCAGAGTGCCATGGATTTCATCTGCAGTGGCATCAACGAACAAGGCCACAACCGAGACAAAGGGCGGCAACGCCGCGACAATCTCCGCAGCCAGGGAAACATCAACACAGCGTTTGCTTGGCGCGTAAAACACCAGGCCAATGGCATCAGCCCCGGCTGCACTGGCCGCGATGGCATCCGTGACACGGGTAATACCACATATCTTGACAAGGGTTCTGGCCACAGTATCGATCGGTGATTGCCTGACGAAGGCGGCGGATGATAGCAGACCCGGGTGCGCAGTGTCTTTAACCCGGTAAAACAAGCGGCCCGGGAGGTGTGGCAGGCAGGCCAAACTGTGATGGGTAGCTGACATCCACCAGGTAAAGGCCCTCTGCGGGCGCCGTTTCGGCTGCGCGCGTTCGATCCTTCCCCTGCAGCAGCGCCGCAATCCAGTCGAGCGGCTGCTCGCCACTGCCCACCGCCATCAGACTGCCTGCGATATTGCGCACCATGTGGTGGAGAAAGGCATTGGCTTCGATATCAATGACCAGAAGCTCGCCGTAACGCCGGACGGTGCAGTGATTGACGTGGCGAAACGGTGTCCTGGACTGGCAGGCGGCGGCGCGAAAGGCACTGAAATCCTGCTCACCAAGTAATGCCTGCGCTGCGGTGTGCATGCGCTCCGCCTGCAGCGGCTTTCTCTGCCAGGTCAGCTGCCGGTGGCACAGGGCCGGACGCACGGTGCCATTGGCAATGATGTAGCGGTAACGTCGGGCCAGCGCGGAAAAACGGGCATGAAAGGTCTCCGCCACTGGCTGCGCCCAGTGTATGCGAATGTCCGGCGGCAGGTGGCTGTTGCCACCCAGCACCCAGGCTTTCGCGCTGCGGGCACAGGGGGCGTCGAAATGAATAATCTGGGCGTGGCCGTGAACACCCGTGTCTGTGCGACCCGCACAGTGGACTCTGACAGGCTGCGCAGCAACGCGCTCGAGCGCATGCTCAAGGGCGCCCTGCACGGTGGGTGAAGGGGATTTCAGCTGCGCCTGCCAGCCGTGGTAAGCACTACCGTCGTACTCTATACGACAGGCAATGCGGGCCCCGGAAGGAAGCGATGTACTGGCGAATACCCGATCTGCGCCTGAATCAGCCAAGCCTCTCGAGCAACTCCCGTGCTTCCTGCTGCTGGTCAGCGCTTCCGCCCGATATCACCTCGTCGAGGATCTGCCGCGCACCTTCGTCATCGCCCATGTCGATGTAAGCCCGCGCCAGGTCCAGCTTGGTCGACATCGGGTCGCCGTCATCGGCGAACACGAAGTCGTCCTCACTGCTGTCGCCACCACTGCGCGCCTTCTCGAAGTCGGCGGAGAGGTCCAGGTCGTCTTCTACACTGCCCTCCTCGATTTCAAGGTCGAGGAATTCAGGTTCTTCGTCAACGGAAGGTACCAGTGCATCGCGCGCGTCGAGGCTGCCCAACTCATCAAGCTCGGGCAGCTCGGCCGAGAGGTCTTCGGCCTGCTTCGCCGCAGGCTTGGACGCGGGCTTATCACTGAAATCAGACAGGAAACCGCTGTCGTCAAGATCCCCACTGAGATCGCTGGCGGACGAGAAATCCGCGGGCTCCCCGGCACGCTCGCCTGCGCCTGACAATCTGGCATCAGCCAACAGCTGCTCCGCCCGGGCAATACTGTCTGCATCACCGATGCGCTGCAGCTCCATCATCTGCTGGTCAGCTTCATCGCGGTCGCCCATTTCCGCCGCAAGACCGAGCAGTTTCAGGTGGTACGAAGCGTTGTCCGGGTCGGTTCTGGTCGCCTTGCGGAGCAATTCCATCGCCTGACTGTAGCGCCCGTAGGCAATGTAGATATCTGCCTCGGCGAGAGCATCTCCGGCATCAACGTCGGAGGCGTATTCATCGTGCTTGCGCTCACCGTAGCCGCGCTGTCCGCCGCGCTGCAGGGTTGTATCGTCTCCGGACGCAGCCGGCATTGCGGCCGGTTCGGCATCGCTGCTCTCGTCATCGAACTCAACCGCGTGGTCCTGCAGTTGGATGTCGTCAAAGGCATCGGCCTCTTTCTGCCGCGGGCGAGCGACGGGCACCAGAGCGGCAGGTTCCTCGCTTGTGCCATTCTGCCGACGCCGCCACAGCAGGCCGCCGAGCAGCAGCGCCAACAGCCCGCCACCCGCGACATAGGGCCAGACGCCCATGCCCCCTGATGCCTCTGGCGCTACGGGTTGTGGCTGTGGCTTTACCTCCGCAACGGACGGCACCGGTGTAACCGCCGCGGGCTCAGCCGCCGCTGCGCTGGACGAGGATGCCTCCGCCGCAGCGAGCGCCTGCTGCAGAGAGGCAATTTCAGCGTCTTTCACCTCAACCATACGCTCCAGCGCGTCCAGACGTTCGGTGAGGCGAGTCAACTGTTCCGCAAACGCATCACGCTCACCCTGTATGGCCTCAGCGTCTGCCGTTGAAACGGGCGCACTCTCGGTTGCGGCACTGGCGGCATTGCTTGCTGGATCGCTGTCGGTGGCGGCCCCTTCATCACCAGTACTGCCCGGGGTGGCATCGTCATTCGCCGCGCCTGCGGAAATCCGCAGCGCCGGTCCGGCAGACGAGGGTGTGGAAGCCCTGCCGGCGCGCCAGTCTTCATTTTGCTGACGCACTTCTGCGAGCACAGCCGCGACGTCGGTCTCACTGGCATTGACATCGCTGCTATCCGGCAGGTAGATAATGTATCCCGCCTTGATGCGATTGATGTTGCCGTCGATAAAGGCATCCGGATTCAGACGCTGTATCTCCAGCATGGCCTGCTGCACCGAAATACCCTCCGGGCGGGCACGCTGGGCAATGGTCCACAGCGTCTCGTCGCGGCGAATCATGTAGCGGGCACCTGGCGCCGGCTCGGCAGCGGTGCCTGCACTAAAATTTCGTTCGGGCATCGCCCCCGGCGCGAGGCTGGATTCGCGCATGCCCACGCGCGTGCCCTCCGGCACCACTTCGACCTCAGTGGTGGCCGGTTCTGGCGCACCCTCGACTTCAGCCACGCGACGCGTGGCCGACACCGTCGTGCCCTGAGATTCAAAAGCAGGTGGATCAACGAGCACCGTGTAATTGCGCAATAAACGGCCAGAGGGCCAGCGCGCCTCGACGATAAAGTCGAGGTAGGGTTCGAGCACCGGGTCTTCCGAGGTGAGGATGATCTTGCCGCGACCGTTTTTATCCACCTGGACTTCAAAGCTGATGCCCGTCAGGAAATAGGCACGGTCGATGCCTAGCCGGTCGAAGTCATCTGCCGTCGCGAGCCTGACGCGAATCTGATCCTGATCGAGGCTGCCAACATCCAGCAGACCGACTTCCGCCCGCAACGGTTCGTTCAGAAACGAATTCAGCGAAAGTTCGCCAAGCCCCAATGCCCAAACAGAACCTGCTTGCAGGCACCCCAAGGCTGCCAGTGCTACTGCCAACCGCTTCTTTCGAGCCATAAACACGCCTTGTTATGCTCCCCTGCCATCCCCTGAGCCGACTTTTACGCAGCTCGAGCCCCTTTATGACGACTCCGAAGATACCGCAAGTATGTTGTAACGCAAAGGTTTAATCAATATAACCCCGGATAAGTGCCTCGGCAATCTGGATGCTGTTCAGCGCGGCGCCCTTGCGCACATTGTCTGATACGACCCACAGGTCCAGCCCGCGGGGGTGCGAAATATCCTCCCGAATCCGGCCGACAAACACCGCATCCTTGCCGGCGGACTCGGTGACCGCAGTGGGGTAACCCCCATCGGCGCGCTCATCAAGCACCGTGATCCCCGGAAAATCCTCCAGCAGCTTGCGCGCAGCCACGGCAGAGATCTTTTCACGCGTCTCGATGTGCACCGCTTCAGAATGGCCGAAGAAAACAGGCACGCGCACACAGGTGGGGTTGACCTGAATACTGTCGTCACCGAGGATTTTCTGCGTCTCCCAGACCATTTTCATCTCCTCCCGGGTGTAGCCATTGTCCTGGAATGTGTCGATGTGCGGCAGCACATTGAACGCTATCTGCTTGGGGTACACCTCGCACTCAATAGACTGCCCGTTCAGCAGGCGCGCGGTCTGCCCTGCGAGCTCCTCAATGGCCTCCTTGCCGGTGCCAGACACCGCCTGATAGGTACAGACATTGATGCGTTCGATACCGACGGCGTCGTAAATGGGCTTCAGGGCAACCAGCATCTGGATCGTGGAGCAGTTGGGGTTGGCGATGATATTGCGTTGGGTGTATCCCGCGAGTGCCGGCAGATTCACCTCAGGCACCACCAGCGGAATATCCGCATCGCGTCGAAAATGGGACGTATTGTCGATGACAATGCAGCCCGCTGCAGCGGCTTTCGGCGCGAACTCTTCCGAAATGCTGCCGCCGGCGGAGAACAGGCCGATCTGCACCTGGCTGAAGTCAAATTCGGCAAGATCCGTCACGCGCAGCGATTTACCGCGAAACGTCACGGTTTTGCCCGCCGAGCGCGCGCTGGCGAGCGGATAAAGCGTACGTACCGGAAAATCACGCTCTTCAAGTATCGACATCATGGTCTCGCCGACCGCGCCGGTAGCGCCGACGACGGCAACGTCATACTGCTTGCTCATAAAAAACCTCGCATTACTGTGTGAAGGTTCAACCGCGCAGCGCCGCCACAACGGCAGCACCCATGTCGCTGGTTGACACCGCGCGCTGGCCGGCGGCGGCGATATCGGGCGTGCGCAACCCCTGGTCGAGCACGTCGCTCACGGCTTGTTCGATGGCGGCGGCGGCGTCCGCCTCGTCAAGGGTGTAGCGTAACATCATTGCCACCGAGAGGATGGTTGCCAGCGGATTGGCTTTGCCCTGCCCCGCGATATCCGGCGCCGAGCCATGGCAGGGTTCGTACATGCCGCGGCCGTTCTTGTCCAGAGAGGCAGACGGCAGCATGCCGATGGAGCCCGTCAGCATGGCAGCGGCATCTGACAGAATGTCGCCGAACATATTGCCCGTCACCATGACGTCAAACTGCTTCGGCGCCCGCACCAGCTGCATGGCGGCATTGTCGACGTACATGTGGCTGAGTGCCACGTCAGGATAGTCCCGCGCCACCTCCTCCATGACCTCCCGCCAGAGCACGGTGACTTCCAATACGTTGCTCTTGTCGACTGAGCACACGCGGCGATCACGCTGCCGCGCAAGGCCGAATGCCAGGTGCCCGATACGCCGGATTTCTGACTCCGAATACACATATGTGTTAAACCCTTGCCGCTCGCCATTCTCCAGCGTACGGATACCGCGGGGCTCGCCAAAGTAAATACCGCCCGTCAGTTCACGCACAATGAGAATATCCAGCCCGGCTACCACCTCTGGCTTCAGGCTGGAGGCGTCTGCCAGCTGCGGATACAGAATCGCAGGACGCAGGTTGCCGAACAGCTCCAGTTGCGAGCGCAGACCCAGCAACCCCCGTTCTGGCCGCAAATGCCGTTCCACGTTGTCCCACTTCGGGCCGCCCACGGCGCCCAACAGGATCGCATCCGCATCCCGCGCCGCTTGCAGCGTGGCATCGGGCAGCGGCACCCCGTGTTCATCAATAGCGGCGCCACCCAGCAAACCGTGTTCCAGAGACAGGCCAAGCGTGAAGCGCTCGTTCACCGTCTCCAGGACACGCACTGCCTCTGCCATGATTTCGGGACCGATGTAGTCCCCCGGTAAGACCAGAATCCGTCGTCCCATGTTAAACCTGCCCCCTGCCAATCATGTTGAACAACCAGGGGGATTGTTCCCGCCACCGGTCTTCGAACTGCCTGATCGCGGCCGCACTTTCCAGCGTGACCCCGATATCATCAAGGCCTTTCAAAAGACAGTGTTTGCGCGCCACATCAACCTCGAAGCAGAGCACCTCCCCGTCTGGCGTGCGCACCTCCTGCGCCTCCAGATCGATTGCCAGCCGGTAGCCCTCCTCTGCGTAGAGCGCAGTGAACAGCTTGTCTACGGTTGTCGCCGGCAATACCACGGGCAGGATCCCGTTCTTGAAGCAATTGTTGTAGAAAATATCAGCGAAGCTGGGGGCGATGATGCAGCGAAAGCCGTAGTCCTCGAGTGCCCACGGCGCATGCTCCCGACTTGACCCGCAGCCAAAGTTTTCCCGCGCGAGCAGCACCGTGGCGCCGCGATAGCGCGACTGGTTGAGCGGAAACTCGGGATTCAGCGGCCGCCCACTGCAGTCCTGCCCAGGCTGCCCCTCATCGAGATAGCGCATTTCGTCGAACAGGTTGGGGCCAAAACCGCTGCGCTTGATCGACTTCAGAAACTGCTTGGGGATAATCATGTCGGTATCGACATTGGCGCGATCCATGGGCGCGACCAGCCCCTCCAGCACGGTGAAGCTCTTCATTGTGTGGGCTCCTGCAGGTTGCGAATATCGACGAAGTGGCCAGCAATTGCCGCAGCCGCAGCCATAGCCGGGCTCACCAGGTGAGTGCGCCCGCCGATACCCTGGCGTCCCTCGAAATTGCGGTTGGAGGTGGACGCACAGTGTTCTCCGGCACCCAGCTTGTCGGCATTCATGGCGAGACACATGGAACACCCCGGCTCGCGCCACTCCATGCCCGCGGCAAGGAAAATCTCATGCAGGCCCTCCGCCTCGGCCTGCGCCTTGACCTGGCCGGAGCCGGGCACCACCAGTGCCTGCTTCAGCGTCGGTGCAACGTGTCGGCCACGCACCACGGCCGCAGCGGCGCGCAGGTCCTCGATGCGCGAATTGGTGCAGGAGCCGATGAACACGCGGTCGAGACGTATATCCGTGATCGCCATACCCGGGGTAAGGCCCATATACTCGATGGCGCGCTGTGCCGCGCTGCGCTGCGTCGCATTTTCCATAGCCTGCGGATCCGGGACATAGCCATTGACGGGGAGCACCATCTCTGGAGAGTTACCCCAGGTGACCTGCGGCAGGATGTCCTCCCCGCGCAGGGTCACGACTTTGTCAAACACGGCATCCGCGTCACTGTGCAAGTCGGCCCACGCTGCTTGCGCCGCGTCCCACAGGGCACCGGAAGGCGCGTAGGTCCGACCCTTGACGTAGTCGAGCGTCGTCTGGTCGACGGCGATCATGCCCATGCGGGCACCCGCTTCGATCGACATATTGCACAGTGTCATCCTGCCTTCCATAGTCAGGCTGCGCACCACCTCGCCGGCAAACTCTATCGCGTAGCCCGTACCCCCCGCCGTGCCAATGTGGCCAATGACGGCCAGCGCAACATCCTTGGCGGTCACGCCTGGCTGCAAGCAACCGTCAACCCGAACCAGCATGTTCTTCATTTTCTGCTGGATCAGGCATTGCGTCGCCAGCACGTGTTCCACTTCTGAAGTACCGATACCATGCGCGAGCGCACCGAGTGCACCGTGGGTGGAGGTATGGGAATCGCCGCAAACAACGGTCATACCCGGCAGCGTGGCGCCCTGCTCCGGCCCGACCACGTGCACGATTCCCTGGCGCACGTCGTTGATGGGTATTTCTTCGATCTCGAAATCCCGACAGTTGTCATCCAGCGTCTGCACCTGTAACCGCGACACCTGGTCGCGGATGCCGGCAACACCACCCGCCCGCTCGTCTCGCGAGGTCGGCACGTTGTGGTCCGGCACCGCGAGATTCGCGTCCAGCCGCCAGGGCTTGCGCCCGGCGAGGCGCAACCCCTCGAATGCCTGCGGAGACGTCACTTCATGAATCAGATGCCGATCAATGTAGATGAGCGCGGAACCGTCCTCACGCTGCTCCACCAGATGATTGCGCCAGAGTTTGTCGTACAGTGTCAGCCCGGCCATGTTTCGCTCCCACACTAGGGTTTGTCCAGCCCCAGATGATAAGCTTGACCTGATGATTACTCAAATTTATTATTTTTATCTATGCCATTCCTAACAGGAATCTATTTTGGAGATCCAGAACCTGCAGGCCTTCCTTCTGGTTGCGGAAGAAGGGTCGTTTTCCCTTGCGGCAGAGCGCCTGCACCTGACCCAACCGGCAGTGAGCAAGCGCATTGCGTTACTTGAGCAGAGCCTGGGTAGCGCGCTGTTTGACCGCATAGGCCGGCACACAACACTGACCGAGGCAGGCCAGGCCCTGCTGCCGCATGCGCGCACCATTACCCAGCAACTGTTCAGCGCGGAACGGGCGGTGCGCGACCTGTCTGGCGACGTGGCCGGCGAATTACGGCTCGCCACCAGCCACCATATCGGCTTGCACCGGCTGCCGCCGGTGCTCAGCGCATTCAGCAAGGCTCACCCCGCTGCCCACATTGATATCGAGTTCACCGATTCCGAACAGGCCTACGACCTGATTATGCAGGGGCGCTCGGAACTCGCGGTGGTCACCCTGGCCCCGGAAGACGATGACAGCGTGATAACGCGCCCGATCTGGCGCGACCCGCTGGTGTTCATGGTCGCCATCGATCATCCGCTTGCCGTTCAGGGTCGAGACCGCAGGCTTGCGGATCTGGCCTCACACCCTGCGATCCTGCCCGGGCTGAACACCTATACCGGACAGATCATCAAGCGACTGTTTGCCGAACACCGGCTGGAACTCAAGGTCTCCATGGCGACCAACTACCTGGAAACCATCCGCATGATGGCGGCCGTGGGCCTGGGATGGACGGTGCTGCCCGCCACCATGCTCAATGACGAGTTGCGTGCCCTGCCGGTCCGCGGCATCACCTTACAGCGTACCCTGGGGCTGGTGTATCACCGCGGCCGCAGCCTCTCCCGTGCGGCGCGGGCGTTTATCGCGGTACTGGAATCCTGCGCCGGCGACTCCGCGGTACAGCCCAGCGCTAATCCCCGGACAACAGACTGACCGCCGGCGGTGGGCGTTTCCATATGCCCTCATGGTCAGGCAGGTAGAAGGTGCCATTGAAGCGTACGATCACCCCGTCAGGGCCACTGATCAGTCCGTTAGCAAACCCGAACCGACGCTTGACGCTTACCTGCAGTACATCTGCCTGCAGCCACTGGCCACGCTTTCCTGCGCTGATAAAATCCAGGGCGAGATTGATGGTGGGACTGCCCGCATCGCGCCCGGCCGCCTGGTTGACGCCGCTCGCCGCGGCGATATCCGCTAACGTTGACAGCACCCCGCCGTGACAAATGCCCATCACGTTACAGTGCTGCGCTTCCACCCTAAGGCCGAAACTCACCCCGGATGCGTCGATACGCCGGTAGCACGGCTGTAGTGTATCGGTGTAGCCCAGCCCGCTGGGCAGGCGCTCAAAACCCTCCGGCACCGCTGCCTGGCTGGCGGCATCAGACATCTACCCTGCTCCTTCACCCGTTGACACGATCAGAATATGCCCATCTCAAGGCCCGCAGCGAACCCCGCGCCCAGCTCGCTCGCCCGTGCTTCGAGGTCGGGGGTGACCGGTCCGCGACAGATCACAGGTTCGACTGCCTCGCGCATGGGAAAGCCAGAAAGGATACGCTGAGCCTGCCGGACGGCGCCACGTCCATCATTGCCCGCGCTGACGAGCAGAGCACAGGGCAACACACAGCCGCGCTCACCCACAGGGTAAAAGGTACGATCCAGGAAGTCTTTCATGCCTCCGCTCAGGCCACCTGAATTCTCCGCCGCGACCAGCAGCAGACCATCCGCAGCCACAATATCCTGCGCACCGGCATCCCAGACCCTGCGCAGGGTCACCTTGACCCCGCCCGTGGCTTCCGCACCCTCCCGCGCGGCCGCTGCAAGCAGCGCACTGGCGCCGCTCTGGCTGTGGTAGACGATCAGCATGCGCGGCACAGGCAGCCTCCAGGTGCCGGACCTGTGCGGCTACCGCACATGCGGAAGCGCCCGCCTGCCGGCACCAAACACAGCTTATCCACAGAACGGCCTGTGGATAAGTCTGGGGACATTCCGTTTCGGCACCAGCCTACTCTTTTCCGTCGCAGCACCTCGCCGCCCGCTTGGATATAGATTTTTTTCATATTTTTCATGTAGTTATTTTATATATATAAAGCACATTCTATTAATGAAACCTCCAGTACCAAACGGTTTGGTCGGTGTCAATAAGTGTGGACAAAAAAATCTGCCGTGTTTGCAGACACTTACCGGCGGACCCACGGGCTCGCTGGCTTCTCGGAGCTCGGCTGCGTGATCCGCCAGCATCGGTGGATTTTAGGGTTGCGCTGAAAATCGGGGTCCAGTGTCGCCCGGCTGATATCTTCACAGTGGTAACTGCTGACCAGTTCCGGATCCAGGCGAAAGCCCCGGCGGTTGTTGGAGAAATACAGCACGCCCCCGGAGCGCAAGCGGGCGAGCGCCGCCCTGACCAAATCACCGTGGTCCCGCTGTACATCAAAACTTCTCTCCACTTTCCGTGAATTGGAAAAAGACGGCGGGTCCAGCAGAATCAGGTCATACCGCTGTGTGCTTTCCTGCAACCAGGACAGGCAATCGGCACGCACGATGTGATTGCGGCTCTCGTCCAGCCCATTCTGCGCAAGGTTCTTGCGCAACCAGCCCAGGTAGGTATTTGACAGGTCGACACTGGTGGTACTGCGGGCGCCCCCCAGGGCCGCATGTACGGTGGCCGTGCCGGTGTAACAGAAGAGATTGAGGAAGTCACGACCCGCTGCCTCCTTGCCCAACCGCAACCGCAGGGGTCGATGATCCAGAAACAGGCCTGTGTCCAGGTAGTCGTGCAGGTTGACGAGCAGCCTCGCGCCCCCCTCGCGCACCGTCAGTAGCTCTCCTTCGGTGCCCTGCTTTCGATACTGCTCATCCCCGCGCTGCCGCTGGCGAACTTTGTAGGCGATGTCAGCGGCTGCAACGCCCAATGCCGGCGGCAATGCCGCCCTGATCTCGTCAAGGCGGGTGGCGGCTGCCTGCGGGTCTACACCAGCCGGGGCCTGATACTCAGCGACGTGCACTCGTGTGCCGTAGAGGTCGACCGCCACGGCGTACTCCGGCATATCTGCGTCGTACAGCCGGTAGCATTCGATACCCTCCCGCTTCACCCAGGCGGCGAGGCGGCGACGATTCTTGCGCAGGCGGTTGGCAAACATCGCCGCACCGGGTGACAGTTCACCACCCTGTTCGCCGGCGCGGGAGACGACACCCGCACCGCCCGGCGCCACCGGGGGCCGGTCGCTGACCCGGTTATCGGTGAGATCGAACAGCAACAGGCTGGCCTCCAGGGCGCCGTTCCAGAGCGTGTATTGCTTGTGACTGCGCAGCCCGGTGGCGCGTCCCAGCGCCTTGTCGCCGGTAAAAATCGCGGCCTGCCAGCCCTTGAACTCGCGCGCCAGTGTTTCGCCAAGCTCTCGATACAGATAAGGCAGGCTATCGCGATCGCCCAGGCGCTCGCCATAGGGTGGGTTGCAGACGATGAGGCCCTGGGGCAGCGGCCGATGCGTGGGTTTGCTCAATTCTGCCAGCGGCCGGCAGCTGACCCGCACCGCGTCCTGCAAGCCGGCGCGCGCGATGTTCTCCTGCGCACGCCGCACCACCGCGGCGTCGGCATCATAGCCACGCATCTCCGGTAGCTGCGCCTGCCTGCCGCGCTGCGCCCGGCCTTGCGCGTCTGCCAGCAAGGCCTGCCACTGGGCCGCATTGTGACCGTGCCAGCGCTCGAACCCGAAGCGCTCGCGGCCGAGCCCGGGGGCAATATCCGCCGCCATCATGGCCGCTTCCAGCAGCAGGGTCCCGGACCCGCACATGGGGTCAATCAGGGCGCCCCCACGCGCTGCCATCCCCGGCCAGTCCGCACGCAGCAGAATCGCCGCGGCAAGGTTCTCCTTGAGGGGCGCTGCCCCGGCCTGCAGGCGGTAGTTGCGCCGGTGCAAGCTACCTCCCGACATGTCCAGCGCCAGCAACGCGCCATGCCGTGACAGCCGCACATTGAAGCGCAGATCCGGATTGCGCCGATCTACCGAGGGGCGTTCGAGGCCCTGCTCCGTAAACCAGTCAACAATGGCATCTTTACAGCGCTGGGCGCCAAACTGAGTGTTACGGATCTGTGCGTTTTCACCGGTAAAGTCGATGCTGAATGTCTGCTCAGGGGAGAAGATGTCGCGCCAGCTCAGCGCATGAACCCCGCGGTACAGCGCGTCGGCATCACCGGCCTCGAACTTGCCCAGCGGCAACAGCACCCGGTTGGCCAGCCGAGACCAGAGGCAGGCCCGATAGCCCATGGCAAGGGGGCCATCGAAGTACACGCCAGCGACGGTTTCCCGCGCGCTGTCGGCACCGAGCGCTAGCATCTCGTCGCGCAGCAGCCCTTCCATGCCCTTGGGACAGGTGGCGAACCACTGCCGGTTGGCAGTGGCTGGCTGTGGTGAGGAGGCAGGTGATGTTGGCGCGGGCCTTGGCATGCAATAGTCCGGATGTCAGCGGGCCGCACAGTGTACCGGAAAGCGCAGCTAACTGCGCTTGCGAGGTGCCCGCTTGCGCGCGGCCGCGGGGCGTTTCTGGGCGGAGGCGGCGGGCTTGTTCGCGGCCTTTTCCTTCTCCATGACATCGAGCACCAGTCGCGCAGCACCATCAATGTATTGAATGAAGCGATCGTGCTCCGCATCGCTCAGGCTGCGCAAAGCGTCGTGTTGTCGGTACAGATTCACGAACCGCCGTTCCCGCTCATACTGCCGCGGCAGCGCCATCACACCCCACTGTTCGAGCACCTGCTCCAACTGTGGATTGTAGGTGCGCAGGAACTTGATCAAAAAGGGCACGGGATCGTGCCGGGCAAGCAGGCTGGCACTGCGCAGCACCAGCTCCAGGGGCATGATCTTGTCGCCGCGCTCCACCTCTTCCAACACTGACTTGTCGGAGAGACCCAGGCTGTCGGCGAGTTCCTTCAGCGACAATCCCGCGGTTTCCCGCGCGTCGCGCAGGAAGTGTCCCGCATCGGCCATGGCCTCAAGGCGCTCGGGCTCCATGCTCTGCAGCACCATCTGGCGCACCCAGCCCTCGCCAAACATGGCGGTCATAGTCGCCGTGTGTCGTGCAATCTCCAGCGTGCCGCCCGCTACCTGCCCCGTAAAACGCATCAGGCCGGCCAACAGGCTGTCTGTATCTTCTGTCGATTTTCTATCACTCATGGGACAAGCTTAGCGCAACCCTCCGGTTTTTGCCGGTGCAGCCCGCTCAGGGCAGACCGGACTCAATGCGGAAAATCTGCTCAAGAATTTCACGCCACTCCGCATACTGGTTTTCCAGGCTGCCGCTCAACCGGTATACACTGCCACTCGCTTCCAGGACCGTCGGCTGAACCTCGTTATTGAAGCCACGCGCCAGGTCTTCCAGATCCTGCTGCTGGATTTTGCTCCACTTGAACGCATTGTAGGTCTGCTCCATTGCTGCGAACGTGCCACGTGGGCCTGCGCGGTCTCGCTGGGCGAGGCGCTGTGCGTAGTCCTCGCGGTATTCAGCCTGCTCGCGCCCAAACTGGCGCCAGAGGTTGTACGTCGGCTGCATGGTTTCAAAGAGGTCGACGTACTGCTGGTCGACTGCGTCAATGAAGCGGTATTCCTGGTCCCGAATACGCTGTACACGCGCCATCATCGGATCCCCTTCCGCGGGTGCCCTGCGCAAGGTCACCACCGCGCCCTCCTCAACCAGATACCCATCGAATGCTGCAGGCGCCAATGTCCTGGCCTGCCGCAGCAGGGCAATGGTTGGCAACTGGGAGAGCGCGGCGCTCTGCTGCCGTTCATAAGCAGCCAGCAGATCGTTGGCTACCTGCCGGTACAGGTCGATAAAGGGATCACTGGCGCTGCCGGCCACAAAATCGCCGGCATGCGATTCATCCCGGTAGCGTCGATCGAGCCATACCTGCCCCATCGCATCGACGGCGCGCACCTGCAGCAGGAGCACGCGCCCATCAGAATGCAGTATCCTTCCGTCGACCTGCAGCTCAGCGGTGGCCTGCGGCTCTGGCAGTACGCGCACCGGTCCCCAGGCGTTGCTTTCCTGCAGCACCTGCCGCAACAGCACCGGCATGAAACGGGCCTCGGCCTTGCGTATCTCGGGAAAGATACCGAGACGGCTGAGCCCCGCCGTGGATTCAGGCAAGCCGGGATCAAAACTCGCGACCACCAGAGACAGCGCCGGCGTCAGCGGAGCCTGCAGGGTACGCAGCGTGACGCCGCCGACCGCCGGCGTGGCATCACCGGCCAGCAGAGACTCGGCAGCGCCTGTGGCCGGGGTCGGTGCAGGGGTGGGCGCTGCACAGGCCACAAGACACAGGGCAAGGCACAACAGCGGGGAGAACCGGTTCAGTCGGCTTCGGTGGTACACACAGTGCCTCGGGTCAGGGTCTGCTGGCAGGAGAAACCTTGCGCGCCCGGCTCAATACGGCGGTAGACGCGGTTCAGCGTAAACGGCTGGGATACGCGGTCAGAACTGACCGTGCTGGCAATATTGAGCAGCTGCCCGTCAGGGCCGAGCGTCAGCCTGTGGCGGATTCCCAGTCCATCCGGCAGCGAGAGCACAAAGACCAGCTGATGCCCGTCCCAGGCGCAGAGCTCACGGCCCAGGGGCGTTTCCACGGCCTGTGGTCGGCCTTCGTGAAAATCGCAGTCGAGGGAGAAGTCATCCTCACGCCGCACCCTGATGCCCTGCTGATCCTGCGTGATGTCCAACAGCGGACTTCGACTGACCAGGTCCGCCATCTGCGCCAAACCGATAATAGCCGAACCGCTGTCGCTGCCCGTACCGCCCACCAGAAGGCTGGCACTGGGGATGCGCGGGTCAGCACCGGCCGCCTGCGCCCTGCGCTCTGCCTGCCGCTGCAGCTCGCGCACGAGTACGTTGAGGCTGGCCTGCAGGTTGTCGCTCATACCGTAGTCCAGCGACCACTGCCCGCCGAAATCGACGCCTACGCGACTGGCTGTCGCCTCGCGCGGCGGCGCACTGCCGCAAGCAACCAGCGACAGCAGAAGCAGAACCGATGACAAGCGCAGCACCATGGCCTCCAGTGTACCTCAGAGACGCCCACAACCAGAGCGAAATCTGCGGGCCCAGCGCGCACCAGCAGGCTAGCTGAACAGACCCTCACCGCGTGCCAGACGCCGTCCCAGCGCAGCGGCCTGTGACGCACTGGAGCCCAGCGCCATCTCGTTGAAACGCAGCCAGAGACAATAGCGCCAGAGAGGATAGTCGCGGTCGATACCGGTGCCGCCGTGCACATGCTGGCAGGCGTAGCTGACCCGGTGGCCGACATCGCCCGCCCATATCTTGGCGATCTGTACCTCGGTAGTAGCGACCTGCTCTTCGCCCAGCAGCGACAGCGCCTGCCAGGTGCACAGGCGCAAACATTCAATATCGATGTAGCAGTCAGCCATGCGGTGCCCCACGGCCTGGAAGGTCGCGATCGGCACACCGAACTGTTTGCGTTCACTGGTATACCCGGCGGCCAGGTGCATTGCATGATCTGCCGACCCGAGCTGTTGCGCGCACAATGCCGCGGTGCAGCGCTCCCGCGTCCATGTCACCAGCGACTCACCACCGGACGCCACGAGAATATCAGCGGCGGGGACGCTCACTGCATCCAGTTCCACCGCAGCGTGGGGTTCGAAGTGCGTCATCTGCAGATCGGTCAGACGCAGACCCGCAGCGTCGGCAGGCACCAGCACCACCGCGATATCGTCAGCGAGCCCCACGGGCAACAGCAGCCAGTCCGCCTGCCGCGCGAAGGGCACCGCAGGGCAGCGCCCTGCCAGCCGCAGGCCATCCGCCGTGGCTTCAGCCTGTACGGTGGGCACGCCGGAGCCTGACCAGAAGTCTCCTGTCAGCAGCAGCTCACCGCGCGCGGCAGGCGGCAACAGGCGCGCCTGCAGTGCACTGCCAGCGTAGCGCTGCAGGGGTAGCAGGCCCGACACGCAATGGGCGAGCACGGGAACCGGGGCGATGCTGCGTCCCAGTTCCTCAATGAACAGGCCCAGCTCCATGAAGCCCAGCCCCATGCCGCCGTACTCCTCCGCGACCGCGATACCCGGCAGACCGCTATCCAACAGCGTCTGCCAGAGCCCGCGGTCAAAGCGCGGGGCGGCAAACTCGTCATAGGCCGCGAGCGTGCCGGCCGACACTGAATCGTCAAGAATCTTGCGCGCCAACGCGCGCAGTTCGCCCTGAATGTCTGAGAATCCGAAGTCCATGGCTGTCTCCTGTCAGCGGCTTGCGCGGGGCATCCACAAGCCCGCCGCCGATATGATGTCGCGCTGTATTTCGTTGGCACCGCCACCAAACGTGATGATCGACGCTGTCCGATACAGACGCTCGATACGCCCTGCCTGCTCGAGAGCCCCCGGGGAGTGGCTGCGCAACAGGCCGCCCTCCGCGACAATCTCACCCAGCAGTCGATACACTTCGATAAACCCTTCGGAACCGAACACCTTGGCGGCAGATGCATCGGCCATGCCCAGCGTACCCGCCGTCATTGCCCAGGACTGCTTGTACACAATGAGCTTCATGCATTCGATCAGCGCCCGACTGCGAGCGAGATTGGCCTGCACCCAGGACTGGTCAGCGATGAACCCACCCTCAGCACAGGGTGCTGCCCTGGCCCACTGCACAACCTGATTGAACAGCTCCGAAATCGGGCCGAAATTGATCAGGCTAAGGCGTTCTCGGTTCAACTGGCTGGTGATCAGCTTCCAACCTCCATGCAGTTCGCCGACACGGTGATCATCGCTTACCCGGATGTTGTCGTAGAAGGTTGCATTGGTGCGCACACCGCCCAGGGTGTGCACCGGCGTACAGCTCCAACCCGGGTCACTGTTCGGCACCAGAAACATGGAGATACCCTTGTGCTTCCGGGATACGTCGGGGTCGGTGCGTGCAGCGAGCCAGGTGTAGTCGCAGAAATGCGCCAGTGACGTCCACATCTTCTGCCCGTTGATTATCCAGTCATCACCGTCACGGACCGCGGTAGTACGCAATGCGGCGAGGTCGGTACCCGCGTCCGGCTCGGAATAACCGATGGAGACCAGCAGCTCACCGCGCAAAATCTTCGGTACGATATCCTCCCGTATCCAGGCGTTGCCGTGTTCCGCAAGTGTGGGACCAACGGACTCGGTGGTCAAAAAGGGAAACGGGTAACCGGCCCGCATCACCTCCTCCACAAAAATGAACTGCTCCATCGGTGAGAGATTGCGACCGCCGTACTCCTCAGGCCAGCCCAGACCGATCCAGCCATCGCGGCCCATGCGCGCCAGGGCCTCGCGCCACAGCGGCCCGCCCCCCTCGCCCATATCCCGTTCACACTCGGCGCGCAGCGCCGGCGTCATGAGCTCACGAAAATAGGCGCGCAACTCGTCCCGCAGCGCCAGCTGGGCATCAGTAAACTGGATTTTCATACCTGTCTCCGGGGCAACGAGCCCTCATGATAGCGCCGCCTGACCACCGGGTCAGGACGGCGGGCGGCCAAGGTTTATGGCGAGCGGTCAGCACGGCGCCTGCAAGCGCTTCAGGTCCTGCAGGATCTCCCGCCACATCGCATCGGGGGCGTCGTAGGGTGCATAGATTGCGAGCCGGTCCGAACAGTCGCCGTAGCGCGCGAGCAGTGAAGCCGCAACATCGCCGGGATGTGCGGTGACGGCAAAGGCCTCCATAAAGTCATCGTCAATATGCTCACCCAGTGCCTCCCAGTCACCCGACTTGGACAGCCGATTGAGCTCAGGCTGCAAGTCCCCGAACCCCATCGCCGCCATCGGCGGCAGGTAGGCGGGTGTCGACGCGTAGAAGCCGAGCAGACTCCGCACGGCGGCGCGCGCAGCGGCTCGCTGCTGGTCTGTGACTCCGGTGACGACGATGGCGTTGATCTGCAAGGTGAAAGCTTCGCGTCGGCGCCCGGCACTGGCCAAACCGCGCTGTACCGCTGGCAGGGCCTGCTCATGCAGGAAACGCAGGTTGTTGAAGGGATGCACAATCAAGCCGTCGGCCACTTCGCCGGCGACCTCCGTCATGCGAGGACCCAGGGCACCCAGCAATACAGGTGGCACGCCATAGGGATTGGGTCCGGGATTGAACATGGGTGTCATCAGGGTGTGCCGATAGAACCGGCCCTGATAGGCCAGTGGCACGCCATCCTGCCAGCAGGCAAAAATGGCCTTCAGGGCAAGGATATAATCGCGCATGCGCGCGGCGGGTGGGCTGAAGTCCACCCCGAAGCGCTTCTCGATATGCGCCTTGACCTGCGAGCCGAGACCGAGCAAAAAATGTCCCCGGCTGTACTGCTGCAGGTCCCAGGCCTGGTAGGCCAGGTGCAATGGATTGCGTGGAAAGGCAACCGCGATACCTGTCGCAATGTCGAGACCGGGGGCGTGCTCCGCCGCGAGCAGCAGCGGCAGAAACGGGTCACTGCTCCCCTCCAGCGTATACACCCCATCGTAGCCCAGGTCTGCCAGGCGTCGCGCCGCCTCGGCGGCCTCCCCCAGTCGCGCGTACAGCGGGCCATCAATTTTTATTGCCATCGGCGACTCCTGTTGTCCCTGTGCCGCAGTGACTCCGGCCAGAGAATATACCCTGTGCCACAGAAAATGCCCGCGATGATTGCGCCCGCCGCAGGTACAGCGGGTTCATCCGCGGAGGGCCGGCCCCTCTGGTTTATATACGTGTACAGGTCAGCGGGCACCCGAACCGCCGTCTGGGTCATAATCGTGCTTTATTTCACCAGGACGCTGTAAAGATGAAAGTTGGAATCTGCCTGCCCTACATGAAAGCCGGTCTCACGCGCGACGATTACCTGCAGTGGTTCAAGCGGGTCGACGAGGGCCCCTTTCACAGTGTCTCCTGCGGCGAGCGCGTGCACGGGCCGACGTTCGATATGCGCGTTCTGCTGGCAGCCGCCGCGGCATGCACCAGCAAGGTCATGATCACGCCGACCCTCTACGTGCTGCCGATGCACAGCGCCGTACAGGTTGCCAAGGAGGTCGCCAGCCTCGATATCCTCTCCGGCGGTCGGGTACAGCACGTCTGTGTGGGCTATGGAGGCAGGGACAAAGACTACGCCGCGCTGGAGGCCCCCTTCAAAGGTCGATATGGCCGCATGGACACCCAGGTCGAAACACTCCGCCAGGTCTGGAACCAGCAGGAGGTGATCCCGGGCGCGGGCGTCATCGGCCCCGCACCGACACAGCCGGGGGGACCGAAACTGCTGGCTGGTGCGCTGGGCCCCAAAAGCATCGCCCGGTGCGCGCAATGGGCGGACGGACTCTATGCCTGGTCGGGCAACGGCGAGCAGGCAGAACTGGCCAATGCCTTCAGCATGGCCGACGAGGCCTGGCAAGCCGCCGGACGGGACAGCAAGCCTTACCGGCTCGGCGGGTTCTGGTGCACCCTCGCGGATAACGGTCCGCAGCGCCTGTATGACTACGTGTACGAGTATCTCGCCATCGCCGGGCCGGAAATCGCCACCATGATGGCAGAGTCGGTACACCGCAGCTCTGAAGATGCCGTGCTGGAAGCACTGGACAATGCCGAGGCAGCCGGCTGTGAGGAACTGTTCCTGGTGCCGGCCACCGCGGATCTCAGCGAGGTCGACAGGCTCGGGGACTTACTGCTTCGCCGGGGCTGATCTCTGCGGAGCAGCCCCCTCTCTTTTCCGCTATACTCGCGCGCGAATTCCGACAGCAACTCCACTAACCAGCCGGAGGGCCCATGGCCAAGCGCGTATACCTGTTCAATGAAGGCAGCAAGGACGACCGGGACTTACTCGGTGGCAAGGGTGCCAACCTCTGCGAAATGACCTCTCTGGGCCTGCCCGTGCCCTATGGTTTTATCATCACCACGCCAACCTGCCGTGAATTCTTTGAGGCCGGCAACAAGCTGCCGCCCCTGCTGGAACAGGAATACCGCGTCGCCCTCGACCTGGTGGAAAAGAAGATGGGAGCGCGCTTTGGGGACCCTGAAAATCCCCTGTTGTTCTCGGTGCGCTCCGGCGCCCCGGTGTCTATGCCCGGCATGATGAACACCATTCTCAACCTGGGGCTCAACGACGAAATTGCCGAGGGTCTGGCAAAAAAGACCGGCAATCCGCGCTTCGCCTATGATTGCTACCGACGCTTTATCCAGATGTTCGCGGATGTCGTCCTGGAAGCCGATGGCGACCGGTTCGAGCACGAGATAGAACAATACAAGGCCGCCCATGGCAAACGTGATGACGTGGACATGACTGCGGAGGACTGGCAGGAAATCATTCGTATCTATAAAACGCTGGTGGAGTTCCCCGAGGACCCCTTCGTGCAGCTGAAGCTGGCTGTGGAAGCCGTATTCCTCTCCTGGCATACGCCGCGCGCCTACGTTTACCGGGAGATGAACAACATTCCCGAAACGCTGGGGACGGCGGTCAACGTACAGGCCATGGTGTTCGGCAACTTCGGTGACACCTCCGGCTCCGGCGTGGCCTTCACCCGGAATCCCTCCAACGGCGACCACGATTTCTTCGGTGAGTTTCTCTTCAACGCTGCCGGTGAGGATGTTGTCGCCGGCATCCGTACGCCGCTGCCGGTGGCCGCACTGAAAGACAGGTTGCCCGAGGTTTACGACGAACTGTTCAGGACGCAGATTCTGCTGGAGAAGCACTATCGTGATATGCAGGATCTCGAATTCACGGTACAGGAAGGCAAGCTGTACATGCTGCAGACACGCAGCGGCAAGCGCACCGGACGGGCCTCGGTAAAAATTGCCGTGGACATGGTGCGCGAGGGGCTGATTTCAGAGAGCGAAGCCCTGATGCGCGTGTCACCTGAACATGTCGAATCGTTTCTGCACCCGATGGTCGACCCGACCCAGAAAACCGAGATTGTCGCTACCGGCCTGCCTGCAAGTCCCGGCGGTGCAACGGGTCGCGTGGTGTTCTCTGCCGAAGAGGCGGTGGAAGTCGCGGCGACAGGCGCGAGCGTCATTCTGGTGCGGCGGGAGACCACACCGGAAGACATTCACGGCATGAAAGTGGCTGCCGGCATACTGACCGAACTCGGCGGCATGACCTCCCACGCCGCCGTCGTCGCCCGGGGTATGGGCGTCTGCGCGATCACTGGCTGTGGCAGCCTGAGCATCAACTATGCCGAGGGCACCGCCACCACCGCTGATGGTGTCGTCATGCGGCGCGGCGACATCATTACGCTCGACGGTACCGCCGGCGAGGTGATGCTGGGCGACGTACCCAAAACCGAAGCGAGCAGCAGCGAAGACTTCCAGATCCTCCTCTCCTGGGCTGACCAGCACCGGCGACTCAAGGTGCGCGCCAACGCGGAGACACCGGAGGATGCCGCCAAGGCCCGGGAACTCGGGGCCGAAGGCATCGGCCTGTGCCGCACAGAGCACATGTTTTTTGATGCCGAACGCATTGACCAGATGCGCGGGATGATCCTCGCCGAAAACAGGGATGAGCGGCAACGCTATCTGCAGCAACTGCTGAAATACCAGGAAGAGGACATGCTGGCCCTGTTCCGGGTCATGGACGGGCTTCCCGTCACCGTGCGCCTGCTGGACCCGCCCTTACACGAGTTTCTGCCCCACGACGAGGCCGACATGGTCGCGCTGGCCGGCCGTATCGGCAAGCCCGTGGAGAAGATCCGCGAGATGACCGAGAGTCTGAAGGAAGTGAATCCCATGCTGGGATTCCGCGGCTGCCGGCTGTCGATCGTCTACCCGGAAATTACTGAAATGCAGGTCAAGGCGATCATCAGCGCGGCTGTGCGGGCCATTGAGGAAGGCCTGAAGCCGTTGCCGGAGATCATGATTCCACTGGTGGTCAACGTGCGGGAAATCCGCCTGATCAGTGAAATCATCGATCGCGGCATCCAGGCTGTGATGAAGGAAAAGCACGTTTCCGTGCCCTACAAGATCGGCACCATGATGGAAACACCGCGCGCGACACTCGGTGCCGATCGCCTTGCTCCGGAAGTGGAATTCATGAGTTTTGGCACCAACGACCTCACCCAGATGACCTACGGTTTCTCCCGCGACGACGTGGGCAAGTTCCTGCCCATGTATCTGGAGAAAAAGCTGGTGGAGAGTGACCCCTTCGTCTCGCTTGACCAGCGCGCAGTCGGCAGGCTTCTGGAAATCGCCGTGCAGGAGAGCCGGGCGCGCAAACCGGGTATCAAATACGGCATCTGTGGAGAACATGGCGGCGATCCCCGCTCTATCCAGTTCTTCCACGACCTCGGGTTGGACTACGTGTCCTGCAGCCCGTTCCGGGTGCCCGTGGCGCGCATCGCCGCAGCACAGGCAAAAGTGCGCCGCGAAACCGAAAGCCGGCGCAGCTGAACAGGAGCAGCACGATCATGAACCAGAGTTTTTTCCCTCCACACCGCGTATTGATGGGCCCCGGCCCCTCCGACGTATCACCTCGCGTACTTGGCGCCCTCGGTCGGCCGACCATTGGTCACCTGGATCCCTTGTTTGTCGGCCTGATGGACGACGTGAAAGGTCTCCTGCAATACGCTTTCGAGACGAATAACGCGTTGACCCTGCCCATTTCCGCACCCGGCTCGGCCGGTATGGAGGCCTGTTTCGTCAACCTCGTCTCACCGGGCGACACCGTGATTGTGTGTCGCAACGGTGTCTTTGGCGGACGCATGCAGGAAAATGTGGAGCGTTGTGGCGCAACAGCGATCATGGTGGAGGACGACTGGGGTCAGCCCGTGAGCCCCGACAAGGTCGCCGCGGCGTTTGCAGCTCACCCCGAGGCTTCCCTGCTGGCGTTTGTGCACGCCGAAACCTCTACGGGCGCCCGCAGCGACGTCGCAGCACTCTGCGCACTGGCCCGGGAGCATGGAGCCCTCAGCATCGTGGACAGCGTCACCGGGCTGGGCGGCATTGAGCTGCAAGTCGACGCCTGGGGCGCAGATGCCGTATATTCCGGCACCCAGAAGTGCCTGTCCTGCGTGCCCGGCCTGTCCCCCGTCACCTTCAGCCCGCGCGCTGTGGAACGCATCCAGAATCGCAGCCACAAAGTGCAGAGCTGGTTTCTCGACATGCAACTGGTGATGGGCTACTGGGGAGGCAGCAGCAAGCGCGCCTACCACCACACCGCGCCCATCAACCTGCTGTACGCCTTGCATGAGTCTCTGTTGATGTTGAAGGAAGAAGGCCTTGCAGCGGCACATGCGCGGCATCGCCTGCATCACCAGGCGCTGGTAGCGGGACTCGACGCGCTGGGGCTGGACATGGCGGTTGCCGCCGAGTTCCGCCTCCCCCAGTTGAACGCTGTGCGAATTCCCGAGGGCGTCGACGATGCGCGGCTGCGGCAGACACTGCTGCAGGACTTCAATCTGGAGATCGGCGCAGGCCTCGGCGCACTCGCTGGTAAAACCTGGCGCATCGGCCTGATGGGACAGGCGTGTAACCGCAGCAACGTGATCCTCTGCCTGACTGCGCTGTCCACCGCGCTGCAACAACAGGGGTTGAGCACGGATACCGACGCAGCATTAATCGCCGCCAACGCCGTACTCAACGCCTGATGCACTGCGCGACGGGGTGCTGCCAGGCACCCTTTCGCCACGCAGCATGCGCCACAACACACCGGCCTGCTCGCGACCACCGCTACGATGCATCGCGTAGCTCACGTGGTCGTCGGGGCCGGCCTGCGGACGCAGCTGGATGCTCCACAGCGAGTTGATCTCGTTCGGCAACATGGAATAGCGCACGTCGATAATCCGCCCCGGCACGGCTGGATCGAGCGCCACATAGCCGTTGCTGAACCAGCGAAAGCGCTCGATATCCAGCCGCTGCTGGCTTGCACCCTGCAACCAGGGAAAATCGCGAGCGACATCCAGTCGCGGAATGCTGCCGCCAGGATAGTCGACCACCGAGGGCCAGGTACGCACTGCATCGACATGAAAATGCGTGTCGGTTTCGTAAACAATCTTCCAGACCAGTATGTTGGCAAAACTCGGCTTGGCCTCGAGTCGCAGGGGCTCATGGCCCCGGTCCCGGGCCAGCGCCCAACCGTGTAGCTCCGCCTGCTCCCGCTGCCACACACCCAGCCCCTGGTATACAAGCGCCCAGACCAACGCCGCGCGCGCCAGCGCAGGCCGGCGACGCAGGCCCGCCCAGACGACCAGCGCCAGTACGGGCAGTGTGAACAGCGGATCGATGATGGAGATTGTATTCCAGGCAAAACGCTGGTCACTGAAGGGCCATAACAACAGGGTGCCGTAGGTGGTACAGGCATCGAGCAGACCGTGCGTCGCATAGCCCAGCACACAGAAGAGGTACGTTTGCCAGGGCAGGAGTCCCCCGCGCCGACCAATCAGGCCGTGCAGCAACAGTGCGCAGATGAGCCCGCCGACAGGCACGAAAAACAGCGAGTGGGTAAACTGCCGGTGGTACTCGAGAAACAGCAGAGGATCTTCGCTGGAGCGAATCAGTACGTCGAGGTCGGGCGCCATGCCGGACAGGAAACCCAGCAGGCCGGCGCTGACAACCTGCCGCCGCTGCGCCATCGCCTGGGGAAATGCTGCGCCAAGTGCGCCCTGGGTCAAGGGATCCATCTTGTTCCTCTCTATCATTGCCGGCCCGGTGCTGCAACTTTTCCACAGCTTGCAGGTCCGACCAAGCGTGTTTACGCTGCACTTCCGCAAATGGACGAGGAGATTACCCTATGCGCCTGAGCTTTGTTACTGCAATCACTGCCAGCCTGCTGCTGAGCGCCTGCACCACCAACCCCTACACAGGTCAACAACAGGCCAGCAAGGCGGCCACCTACGGGGCCGGCGCCGCGGCGGTCTGTGCGCTGGTGGGCGCCATTGACTCCGGCAAGCACGCGCGCAATGCCGCCCTGGGTTGCGGCATAGTCGGCGCAGGCGTCGGTGCCTACATGGACGTGCAGGAAGCCAAGCTACGCGAGCAGTTGCAGGGCACCGGAGTGCAGGTTGCACGGGAAGGGGACAACATCCGCCTGATCATGCCTGGCAACATCACGTTTGAAACGGGCTCTTACAACCTGCGTGAAGGTTTCTACCCGACGCTGAACTCGGTGGGTGAAGTGCTCTCGAAGTACGCCGACACCACCCTGCGCATCACCGGCCACACTGACAACACCGGCGGCCGCGCAATGAACCAGACACTGTCAGAGCGCCGTGCCGGCAGCGTTGCCGACTACCTGGTCACCCGCTCCGTCGACCGCTCGCGCATGCTGGTGCAGGGTATGGGCTTTGACCAACCGGTTGCCGACAACACCACGGAGCAGGGACGCAGCCAGAACCGGCGCGTGGAACTCACCATCCTGCCCAAGGTCTGACGCTCAGTTGATATCAAAGCTGTAATACAGGTCTACCGAGCTCTCAAGGCGACTGACCACCTCCAGCCACAGGCGCGCCTGCAGATACAGGCGCGCCGTGAGTACATTGATGGGCTCATACAGCCCCACCCCGTAGGACAGATAGATCCGCTCACCAATGTAGCCACTCACCGTGGCAGCTGTGTCGTCCTCTGAACCGTCGGTGCCAAATTCCACGTTACGCAACCCCGGGACCTTGTTCAGCTCTTCCACCAGGGCACTGCGATTCATCAGGCTGGTACCCAGCGACAGCGCCATCGCAGTGCCGTCCGCGCCCGCGCCTGAATCCAGCCCCCGACCGCGAAGCAGGTAAGACAGCGCCTCGGTCTGCGACATTGTCGGCTCCGCGTACACCGTCAACTCCGGCTGTTCCAAAGTGCCGGTGACCGTGACCCCAGCGCGTACATCCTCCGCCGGTATTTCACGTTCTGCCCGCAGATTGAGCTCTGGGTTTTCCGGCACCCCGCTGAAGGCGATTCGCCCCTGGCGTACCAGCAATCGCTGGCCATAGGCGCGCAACTCACCACCGAGAATATTCAGGCTACCAAACAGCTGCAGCGGCCTTTCAGGCGCCTGGCGCAGACTGAGATCCCCCCCCACCGTGATGTTAAGGTCCTTGCCGCGTATCCGGAACCGGTCTTTGATGCGCAGTCTCAGGTCGGCGTCCAGCCGCAGCGGGTTGTGCGCTTCCAGCGGCGCACCCGTGAAATCGACCTCAATGACGTCGTCTGACAGCGTTACGCTACCGGGCGGTAGTTCCTCATAGGCCAACAGTCCCTCGTGCACCAGCACCTCGCCGCGGGCCTGTATCCCTGCGAGAGTTAGCGCCAGTTCCAGGTCGGGCGACACCTCCACCTGCGTACTGGGCGGATACAGCAGGCGGTTGTTGCCGCCTTTGATGTTGAGGCGTAACGCGGGCTCTTCGCCCAACTGCGCATCGCCGGTCAGTTCTAGCTGCCCCCCACCCAGCAGGGCAACGCCACGCAGGGCCGCCCGCGATCCTTGCAGCGCAATCTGCACATCGACCGCGTCCAGCTCTGTGGGATTGACCTCCAGCCGTACCACCCCGTCGGTCCAGCGCACGACGCCGTCTGCAAGCGGTTCCTGCACAGAGCCGGAGAGGGTTACCTGCCCGTTCAAGGTCCCTTCGAGGCGCTCCAGTTGCGGTAGAAATGGCTGCAAGGCGCCCATCTGCAGCGCGTCGATAGCCAACTCACCCTGCAGCTTCCCTGCACGGTCAGGGGGCAACTGCACAGTGAGTGCCAGCCGCTGACGGTCGTCCTGCAACAATCCCGCCTGCAGGGCGAGACCACGGTCATCCTGCTGCAGGGTCGCCTGCAGGACGTCCCAGGTGAACGTGGCCGACTCCCCTTCCGGATAAAACTGGGTTACCGAGCCGCCCGGGCTGGACAGTTGCGCCTGCGCGCGCAGGGGCGAATCGTCTCCCCAGGACAGCGCGATGTCCGCATTCAGCGGCCCGCGAACCTCAAGCTGCTGTGGCAGCAGCGCGGCGAATAACGCCAGATCGCCGGTCAGCCGGCCTATGACGGCGCCAGTCGCTCCGAACCGCGATTCGGAAAAACACAGCTCAGTCTCCGGCAGCTGCCAACAGTGCGCACCCAGCGTACCGCTGTCCCCGGCAAAGCGCGCCTGCACGGGAGCAGCAAGGGTCAGCGGTCCTATCGGTGTCGCAAACTCCGTGCGCTGTAAAGCGACCTCCCAGACGCGCTCGCTGGCGGTTGCCGCCGCCTTCAGCGCTCCCGCAATCTCGCCTTCGCTGCTCAGCTCCAGCGTTGCTGTTTCACGGTCCGCCTGGACCGTGAGACTGAGCCCGTCGAGATTGACGCCCGCCAATTCCAGTTGATCCAGTCGCAGGCGACCCGCTCCCCGGGGGCCATCGGCGAGGCTTACCGCGCCCTCCAGCACACCGCGGTCCGCCCGCAGGCTGTTCCAGTGTATGCCCTCGACACTGCCGCGCAGCGCCAGACGGTTGTCGGCACGATCCCAATCGACGTTGAGCAGGACGCTGCCCCCTGCTCCCCGCGACCAGCGTCCCAGATCTGCGATACCCAGTTCAGCGCGGGCACCTGCCGCACCCGAGGCGCCTGCCGAAACATCAATTTCCGCGCCGTTCACCTGTGCGCGCAGGGCACCGCTGCGGATCAATTCGCTGGAGTCAAGCTGCAATCCGCCCTTGATCATCGCCGGCAGACCGTTGACGTCACCCACGAGGTCAACCTCCTGCAGCTCCACCTGCCAGTCGTCATCTCCAAGGCGGCCGCGCGTGGTCAATGAGCCCGCCACCTGCCCGAACAGGTACTCGCTGAGCTCCGGCATCTGCAGACCCCCGCTGTGCACCGCGGCCTCCCAGGCGATGGTATCCGCGTAGTTCAGCCGGCCCTCGACGGACAGGCTTCCCGCCTCGGCGGCATCAAGCAGGAATCTGTGCACCTGCACCAGACCCGGGGCATGGCGCGCAGAAAGCTCCAGACTCAGCATGGCATAAGCGAGATCCTGTACCCGTGCCGTGAGCGTCAGATCCTGCTCGTCGAGATCGCCTTGCGCCGTCGCCTGCAGAGGCCAGAGGATGGCCGCATCCACCAGCCCAGGCGGCAGGCCGGTCAGGCCAGGCAAACCTGCCAGCGGCAACGGCTGATCCCCATTGAGCCGTAACGAGGCATTGAAGGGCAGCGCGGGTGCAAACAGGTCGACGTCACCTGTCAGCTGTACCTGTGGCTCCCCCGGCGAGAGCAGTTCCAGCTGCAGCGCGCGCGTCGATCCCGACAGGGCAAGCTCCACCCTGCGCGCACCCAGCGCCATCGGCAGAGATGGCATGTCGAGGTCGGCCCGAATACCCAGCTGCAACGGCCAGTCCCCCGACATGGCGACCTGCCCGCTCGCTTGCAACCGGCCCCGGCTCTGCTGCGACACCTGCAGCGACGCAATCTCAAGACGCTCCCCACGCCAGCGCAGTGCACCGCGGATGGCGTCAAGTGCTTCGAGCCGCTCACCCTGACGCACGCTTGGGCGCTGCAGCAGGAAGTCATCGATTGCCAGTGTCAGTGGCAGTGCCAGCGAGGGCAAAACAAGGGGCGACGGTGCTGACGACTCCGCCGCCTCCAGGGCAAGCTGCGCGTCGCGCAGGACGACGTTGCCAAGAAAGACGCCCTCCGGCTTGAGCTCGATATCCAGTTCACTGGCGCCCTGTCGCCACATGCCCCCGGGCCAGCGGACCTCCGCTCGCCCTATACGCACGCCGGGTGCGCGCAGCCGAAGCGGCAACGCAAGCATTTCGATGGACCCCGCCTCTGCCGTCTGCGCCTCGGTGTCATCCGCTGCGGATTCGCCGGGCAGCACCCTGACCTCGAGCTGCTCAATCTCCAGCGCCGCGAAGCAAACCAGGCTCTGCCACAGGCAGGCCGGGCGCAGTCGACTGCGCACGCCGGAGAGTTCCACCTCGAGGCCATCCAGCGACACCCGCAACATCTCCAGCTGCAACTCCCCGCCGAGGCTGCCCCCGGCGTAGCTAACCTGCACGGGCGCTGCGGATGGTAGCAGACTGAGCAGCAGCCGCGTGCCAGCAGCACTGAAAGGCAGCAGCACAAGCCCGATGGCAGCGACCAGCACAGCCGCGCTCAGAACGCCCGCCAGCCTGCTCAAAACTCGGTCCCAATGTTGATGTGTATGCGCCAATCGGGATTATCCTCACTCACGCTGTTGGCGATCTCCAGCTTCACAGCACCGACAGGCGTCAGGTAGTGCAGGCCGAACCCGGCACCCACGACGGCGTCAAACTCGCCCTCATCAAAGGCGTCACCACCGTCGACAAACACGGCCGCACGCCAGTCAGGTAGAAACCTGTACTGGTACTCGATACTGGCGAGCGCCAGCCGGTCCGCACCCAGCACATAATCCACAGCCTCACCATCGCGCAGCTTCACCGGAACCGTGTTGCCTATGGACTGGTAACCGTACCCACGCAGGCTCTGCGATCCACCGGCAAAAAAGCTCAGTGACGGTGCCAGGTCATCGCGCTGGCCCTCACCGATCAAGGCCGCACCGGCCTCAGCGCGACTGACAACCCGGCCGCGCTCGCCCAACGGCATCACATAGACCCAGTTGGCATAGAGGCGGGTCATGTCGATAGTCGAACCGAGCTGGCTCGAGGTTGCCTCGACTTCGTAGAACTGGCTGAACCCGCGGTCCGGGTTTACGGGTGACCCTTGTCGGGTCTTGTGGGACACAGTGAAACCGGGCAAGACGTAGTCTTCGTCACCCGTAACCGTGGCAGCATCCCAGCGTTCATTCAGCAGACGCAGGTGATAACTCAGCACCCAGTTGCCATAGCGCCGCTCGCGCCGCACCTGCGCCTCATTCTGGTTACTGTCGAGATCACCGTACTCGTTCTGCTCTACCCGCAGCGCAAGTTGCAGGACGTCATCCAGCGGGTGGGTCAGCGGAATGTTGTAGATAAACTGCCCGCTGGGGTTGATGCGGGAGTACTCGAAGCGGGTTTCCTGGCTGTGCCCGAAGCGATTCACACGCGGCGTAGTCCAGGTCGCGGAGACGCGCTCCTCGGTGTCGGTACTGAAACCGATACCGAGTTCGATAGTGTGGCGCCTGGCGGGAAACAGTTCCAGCCGCACGGGCACTCGCCCCGCTTCCCGCTCCTCGAGCAGCGGCCGCAGGGTAACGCCGGAAAAATAGCCTGTGCGTTGCAACTCCGCCTGCAGGGTCTGCAGCCTGGCCACATCGTAGGGCTCACCCGAGCTGAAGCTTCTCAGGGATTTGAGCAGGGTGGGCGAGACGATGTCCTCTGCATAGCGCAACTCACCCACCAGATAACGATCGCCGCTGGCGTAGTGCAGGTGCACGCGCGCAGTGTTCGCAGCGGGCTCCACTTCCACAGAACGCTGCAACAGGCGGGCATCGAAGTAGCCCCGGCGTTGTCCCAGCTGCAGCAGGGCATTGCGCAGGGACTCATACTGGCCGTGGTGCAGAATATCCCCGAGCGCAATACCGGGTGTGGTCAACAGGCGCTGAAAAGCGGGATCGCTCTGGGCGGCACCGGTGACCCGTATATCCAGCTCAGCGACCGTGACTGGCAGACCAGGAGTAACTGAAATCAGCAGCTGCCAGGGACTACGGGTCCTGTCTACAGACAGGTCGATGTCGGCGCGGTAGTAACCCAGCGCCTTCAGGCTATCAGCGACCCGCTCCCGCGCGGACGACAGGAAATTGCTGCGCGCGGCCTCGCTCTCTGGTGCCGGGCCCAGCCAAGCCTCGACATTGGTACGCTGCGCTTTGTCCAGTCCCTCGAGACGGTACTCCAGCAGCGCGTCGGCGGCGAGCACAGGACCCGGCAACAGACAGCAGACAAAAAAGCAGTGGCGAAAAACCCGCAACACGGCGACGGTTTACCCGATCAGGCCCGGTCGATGCGTTGGGCACGACCCCAGTAATTATAGCCGGCAATACGCGGTGTATTCGGCAGATACATCGTCTGCAATTCATCGACGTGAAAACCACCCGAGGCAAGCAGCTCGGGGATATCACGATTAAGGTTGCAGCCGCCACAAACAGACGCCCAGACACCGTTGATTCGATGCTGCCAGCGCTGCACCCCGCCGTCCGGTGCAAGACCGTGCTCGCAGAACAGCAACTCGCCACCCGGCTTCAGCACCCGGGCCATGCCGCGGAGCGCCGCAATGGGGTCGGGAATAGTACACAGGGCAAAGGTCACCACCACCGTATCGACACTGTCATCCGCCAGCGGGATAGCCTCACCCGGCAAACCCACGAACTCGACGGGGAACGACAGCGCCTGGGCCCGCTTGCCCGCGAGCTCCCAGGATTTTTCCGACGGATCGAGGCCAATCAGCCGGGTCACTTTCGCCGGGTCGTACAACGGCAGGTTAAGCCCGGTGCCAATACCAATTTCCAACACCTCCCCCCGCGCCAGCGGCACAACCTTTTCGCGCTGGCGCATGATCGGCTTGCTACCGCACGCGCAGTTGATCACGTGAGGCAAAATCCTCCGTTCGTAAAAACCCATGCTGTTACTCTCCCTGAATTGCGTATGATTATACCGGCGCAAGGGGCGGTAGCCTATTGCACGTGAAAGAATCCCGTTGACAGGCAGGAGACCCCGTGGGCAACAGGAAACACAGACCAGTGCAGCGCACGCCGAAGTGAAGGCGCGCGAAAAAGCACTCAAACACGCGTTGTTGCAGGCACAGCGCGACCTCGCGAAGCGCGACTACCCTGTCATTATCGTGCTGGGCGGCCTGCCCGGTGCCGGCAAAAGCGAGCTGGTACATCAGCTGAACGAATGGCTGGACCCTCGATTCGTCACCACCAGCGCCCAGTGGAAGCACTCGGATGAGGAAGAGGATCGCCCCTATTTCTGGCGCTTCTGGCGTCACATGCCACCCCGGGGGCGCATTACGATATTTCTTGGCTCATGGTACACCCAGCTTCTCTACGACGGCGCGGCGGGCACGCTGGAGTCACAGCAACACCAACGACGGCTGGCACAGATCCGGCAGTTCGAGCACATGCTGCGTGACGATGGCGTACTCCTGGTGAAGTTGTGGCTGCACGTCGATCGCGCCGCGCAGGAGCGGCGCCTCACTGTCGATGGGAGGCGCCTGCGTCACCTGCCCGCGTCCGCCAGGGCCTGGGGGGAGGATTACGCCGCGGCGCAGCGGGCGGCAACGGTTGTGCTGCGGGGTAGCGACACGGTCGAGGCGGGCTGGCGAAAAGTGGATTCAGATGACCCGCGTGAACGCAAGCTGATTGCCGGAGAAATTCTGCTGCAGATGATGAACGCACACGTTGCGACAGGCGCCCCCGCCATTCACGAGACCGGCCCGGAGCGCAGCACGGGTGTCGGACACCCAGCGCCATCACAGGCGCTGGCGGCGCTGCCTCTGAACCCGCAACTGGGCAAGCGGGAATACCGCGCCTTGCTGCAAGGACAGCAGCAGCGGCTGCAAAACCTCGCGTGGACGGCGCATGATGCCGGACGCTCGCTGATCGCCGTTTTTGAGGGCTGGGACGCCGCTGGCAAGGGCTCGGCCATACGTCGCGTCACGGCGCCTGTGGACCCCCGTCTGTATCGCGTTATACAGAGCAGTGCGCCCTCGGATGAGGAGCGCGCACACCATTACCTCTGGCGCTACTGGCGCAATCTGGAGCGGCGCGGGCGCATCATGCTCTTTGATCGCTCCTGGTATGGGCGGGTACTGGTTGAACGCGTGGAAGGCTTCGCCCCCGTGCACGCCTGGCAGCGGGCCTACGCCGAAATCAATGACTTCGAATCGCAACTGGAAGAGCACGGCGGAATTATTGTGAAATTCTGGTTGCATATTTCGCCGGAAGAACAACTGAAACGGTTCCGGGAGCGTGAACACACACCGCACAAGCAGCACAAGATTACGGCGGATGACTGGCGCAACCGCGGACGCTGGAGCGACTATGAACACGCCGTTCTGGAAATGCTGAGGTTGACCTCCACCGCAACGGCGCCCTGGACAGTGGTGGCAGCCAACGATAAGCGCTACGCCCGGGTCCACATTCTGCAGACTCTCTGTGACGCTCTGGAGACCGCGCTCGGTACCCAGTAACCCACGCCGGCGCTATACTGCCCGCCCGCGCACAGCCAACGGGGCCCAGGCTCATGAAACTGCATATCATTACCACCGGCGGCACCATCGATAAAATCTATTTCGATGCCAAGAGCGACTACCAGGTCGGAGCACCGGTCATTGGGGAGTTGCTGCAACGCATGGGTGTGCAGTTTGCCTACAGTGTGGAATCGGCCATGCGCAAGGACAGCCTCGATATGACCGACGCGGACCGGGCGCTGATCCGACGCGCAGCGATGCAGTGTGAGGAGCGCTGGGTCCTCATCACCCACGGCACCGATGGCATGGTCGCCACGGCGCGGGCCCTGCAGGATATACCGGGCAAATGCATCGTGCTGACCGGCGCCCTGCAGCCGGCCGCCTTCGCCCAGTCCGATGCCATTTTCAATATTGGCTGTGCGATCGGCGCCCTGCAGAGCAAACCGCCGGGCGTCTACATCGCCATGAATGGCGAGGTGTTTGATGCGGACAAGGTAGTCAAGAATACCGCAGCCAATCGCTTTGAGGCACTTGATTCAGCGTGACAGCGGCAGCCCGGTGTCCTGCTTTATGGCCTCGATAACGACATAGGTGTGTGTCTGCGCTACGCCGGGCAGGTCGACGATGCGGGTCAGTACGGCGCGGTACGCATCCATACCGGTGAGCCTCAGTTTGAGCAGATAATCGAATCCGCCAGCCACCATATGACACTCGGCGACTTCCGGAATGGTGATGACCGCATCCCGGAAACGGTCGAACACCTCCGCCGTGGTGCGATCCAGGGTCACCTGAATAAACGCACTGGTGCCGTAACCCAGCGCGGGCGCGTTCAGGCGCGCGCTGTAGCCCTCAATCAGCCCTGTCGCCTCAAGCCGGCGCACCCGCTCCAGACAAGGGCTGGCGCTCAGATTGACGCGGCGCGCCAGATCCACATTCGACATGCGGCCCTCGCCCTGTAGCAGGGAGAGAATGAGCAGATCAGTCTTATCCAGGGTAAGTCCCATAGCGCTACGACTCCAGCTTCCTGACAATGCAGAATAATCTACTGAGAATAGATTCCGTTACAGAATATTATTCAAGGGCCAAGCCAAAATAAACAGCTCATTCTGCATCCCGATGACTACAATTTACGCTCTGAACGCTATCCGGAGCCTCACGCCATGCTGCACGACTGCCACCTTGACCCGACCGATCCACTGCGCATGGCCATGGAGAAAAGCTACCGCGACAGTGAGGCGAGCGTGTTGGCGCAGCTACTGCCCGCTGCTACCCTGAGTCAGGCTGCCCGAAGCCGTGCCTGGGAGCGAGCCAGGGTGCTGGTGCTGAACATACGCAAGGCACAGCATGGCAAAGGCGGTGTTGACGCCCTGCTACAGGAATTTGCACTGTCCACAGAAGAAGGCGTGGTGCTCATGTGCCTCGCCGAAGCACTGCTGCGCGTGCCGGACCAGTTGACCATGGATCGACTGATACGCGACAAACTGGCCGATGGAGACTGGAGTTCTCACCTCGGCAACAGCGAATCACTGTTCGTCAACGCCTCGGCCTGGGGCCTTCTGCTCACCGGCAAGGTGGTCAATTACAACGACGAGGACAACCCACGCCAGTTCGGCCTGCTCAAGAAAACCATGGGACGCCTGGGCGAACCGGTGATCCGCGCCTCCGTGCGCTATGCGATGCAGATCATGGGCACCCAGTTCGTGATGGGAACGACCATTGAGAAAGCACTGCACCGGGCCAAAGACGCTGAAAGCAAAGGATACCGCTATTCCTACGATATGCTCGGAGAGGCCGCTCGCACAGCCGCGGACGCGCAGCGCTATTTCGACAGCTACTACAACGCAATCGAGGCGATTGGCCGGGCCGCACACGCACGTGGTCCCGAATCCGGCCCCGGCATCTCGGTCAAACTCTCCGCGATTCATCCGCGGTATGAGTTCGCACAACGCCAACGGGTCATGGACGAACTGGTACCACGCCTGAAATCTCTGGCGCTGGCGGCAAAGGCATTTGATATCGGTTTTACCGTGGATGCCGAAGAGGCCGACCGACTGATGCTGTCGCTGGACGTCATCGAGGCCGTTGCCAGCGACCCGGACCTGGGTGACTGGCAGGGCTTTGGCGTGGCTGTGCAGGCGTACCAGAAGCGCAGCCTGCTGGTGATCGAGTGGCTGCGAGAGCTCTCTCTGCGCTGCAAACGGCGCCTTATGGTACGACTGGTCAAGGGTGCCTACTGGGATACCGAAATCAAGCTGGCACAGGTGGAAGGACTGGATGACTACCCGGTGTTCACCCGCAAGGCGGCTACCGATGTGTCGTATCAGGCCTGCGCGGCTCGCCTGCTCGCCTACCGCGACAGCCTTTACCCCCAGTTCGCCACGCACAACGCCTACACCACGGCAACGATTCTTGAGATGGACAAGGATCGCAGCGGCTACGAATTCCAGCGTCTGCACGGCATGGGAGAAACGCTGTACGACCAGATCGTGAGCACTGAGCACGTTCCCTGCCGGGTTTACGCGCCGGTTGGGGTGCACGCCGATCTGCTCGCCTACCTGGTGCGACGGCTGCTGGAAAACGGCGCCAACAGCTCCTTCGTGAACAACATTGTGGATGAAGCCATTCCGGTCGAAAGCCTGCTTGAGGACCCGGTCGAGGCGGCCCAGAGCTGGGCTGAAAAACGCAACCCGTTGATTCCGTTACCACCTGCACTGTATGGGCAAGAGCGACGCAACGCACAGGGCGTGGATCTGCAGCACCGTCCAACCCTGGAGGCGATGCGCCGGGCCATGCGCAGCTGGGAGGCTTCACTGCCGATGGGCGAGGGAGCTGCTGGCCTTTGCGAGGTGCGCAATCCCGCGCGGCATGAAGAAATCGTCGGGCATATCAGGCTGGCGGATAGTGACGGCATAGAGGCGGCGCTGGCGCGCGCTGACGGCGCTTTCGCGCACTGGTCTGCACAGCCGGTTGAGCAACGGGCAGACTGCCTGCTGCGTCTGGCGGATGCGCTGGAAACACACCGTGACGAGCTCATTGCACTGTGCTGCAAAGAGGCCGGCAAGACGTTGCGCGATGGCGTGGCGGAAGTTCGGGAGGCGGTGGATTTCCTGCGTTACTACGCCACAGGCGCTACTCAGGCGGACTTTGCGGAACGCGGCCTGCGGGCCCGCGGCGTTGTGCTGTGTATCAGTCCATGGAACTTCCCGCTGGCCATTTTTCTCGGCCAGGTCAGCGCCGCGCTGGTGGCAGGTAACACCGTGGTCGCCAAACCGGCAGAACAAACCAGCCTGATCGCCCTGCGTACCGTTGAATTGATGGTTGACTGCGGTTTTCCACCGGGTGCGGTGGCGCTGCTGATCGCGGAAGGTCGCAGCGTGGGCGAGCAACTGGTGCCCGACCCGCGTGTGAAAGCCGTAATGTTCACCGGCTCCACGGCAACGGGTAGCTGGCTTTCGCGCACGTTGGCGCAACGAGAGGATGCACCGGTGCCGCTGATCGCGGAAACCGGCGGCCAGAACTGCATGATTGTCGATTCCACAGCACTGCCCGAGCAGGTCGTCCGCGACGTAGTGACATCGGGCTTCCAGAGTGCAGGGCAGCGCTGCTCTGCCCTGCGGGTGCTGTTCCTGCAGGAAGATATCGCAGACAAGGTTATTGAGATGATTATCGGCGCAATGCGCGAGCTGCGCATTGGCGATCCATCCGCGTTGTCGACGGATATCGGGCCGGTCATCGACAAACGTGCGCGGCAGTCGTTGATGGATCACGTACGCTATCTCGAGGCGACCGGGCGGCTGCTTTACTCATGCGAGTTGCCAACGGAGATGCCAGGCACGTTTTTCGCGCCCCATCTGTATGAGATCAGCAATTTGTCGCTGCTCGAACGTGAGGTCTTCGGCCCCATCGTGCACGTGATTCGCTACCGCGCAGAAGCATTCGACGACGTGCTGGCGCAAATCAATGCAACCGGATTCGGTCTGACGTTTGGCATTCACAGCCGCATCGAGGAAGCCTGTCAGCGTGCGGCGGATCGCGTGCAGGCGGGCAATATCTACGTCAACCGCAACATGATCGGTGCCATCGTCGGGGTGCAACCCTTCGGCGGTCGAGGCCTGTCAGGCACCGGGCCAAAAGCCGGAGGACCGGAGTACCTGTCGCGCCTGGTTACCACTGGTGAAGAAGCCGAAAACGCCGCGGGCCAGAAGCCACTTCCAGATACAGACGGCGACTGCGTGGCAACGGCAGCGGTACTGCGCGCTGCACAGGATGCGGGCATTCTGTGGGCGCGCTGTAGCGTCAGTGAGCGGGTGTCAGTACTGCGCCGCTTCCTGGCTTCCTATGCCAGCGGCACAGAGGACAACCCGGCTATTCTCGAAGAAACACTGGGCGCCGCTCGGGACCAACTGCGCGCTGCGAGCCAGCTGCTTGCCTCACCCACGCAGCTACCCGGGCCCACAGGAGAATCCAATCAGCTGCTGCACGAGCCGCGCGGGCCGCTACTGCTATTGCTGGACAACGCAGAACATCAGGGCGAGTACCTGATGGCCACCGTATCAGCCCTGGCCTCGGGCAACAGTGTGATCGGGGTCGCCGAGCCGGCGCTATTGGAGAAATGGCAAGTACTGGCGACCAGCCTGATCGCCGCTGGCCTGCCCTCCTCCCTGTTCCAGATGCAGTCACTCGACCGCGCTGCGGCACTATTGCACGAAGCGGCCTTGCAGGGCGCGATGGTACATGCGCGCAGTCGCTACCTGCGCGCAGCGGCGCGGGCCATCGCAGCGCGGGAGGGCCCGATAATGGCACTGATCAGCTGTGTGGCACCGGAAACGCTGCTCAGGCAGACCCTGTGGGAGAAGTCGGTGAGCATCGATACTACAGCCGCAGGCGGCAATGCGTCCTTGATGACCATGGCCAGCTAGTACGCAAGGCGCGTGGAGGGCGCTAGTCCAGTCGGGCCAGCGTGCCCGCCTGGCAATTGAGAAAATCCGAGTTGGCCAGCCAGTCCGGATCCGGATACCAGGAGAACAGGAATTGTCCGTCTTTCAGGGTATCGACGACCGTGCTGGCCACTTCCGGGCGCACGGCCGGGCACCCCTGGCTGCGCCCGATGCGTCCCTGGCGATCTATCCACTGTGGATCAACATAATCGGCACCGTGGATCACGATGGCCCGCTCCCGGGCGAGATCGTTGATGCCGGCCTCCAGACCATCCATCCGCAGTGAGTAACCGTGGCGGCCACGGTAGCTCTCGCTGGTGCGAAACAGGCCGATACTCGACTGATGGCTGCCCGATACATTGGAGAACTGTGAGGCCAGGTTCTGGCCGGAACCCTGCCCGTGGGCGACCAGTTCATTGAGCAGCAATTCGCGTCGGGAAAGATCAAAAATCCACAACCGCTGTTCGCTGGACGGGAGAGAGAAATCGATAATGGCGAGCCGCTCGGCGCGCTCCAAACCCCGGTCCAGGGCGCAATTCATTGCCGACACCGCCCGTCGCAGTACCGTGCGGTCGAGGTTCGGTGCCGCCGCGGTCAATGCGCGAACCAGGTCTGTGCCACCGCCAGCCGCAGCCGGCAATGAGATACCCAGACACCAAGCCGCCAGAATAACGAAAAAAATGCTGGCACGACCGGACATGTTGTGATCTCAGGGAAACGAGATGCCAGCTTACCTCATTGCTTCACCACTGCCTAGCCTGCCAGTCAGGGCCGATGGGTCGCGACGCCGCGCTGCCTACCGCTATCTCGGGTGGTCAGGGCCGGATTTCGATAGGCGTCCCGACCGTCACCAGCTGCCAGATTTCATCCATGTGCTCATTACTGACCGCGATACAGCCGTCGGTCCAGTTAAACAGCTCCGCGCCCGGCTGCGGCGTTTCAGGTTGGCCATGAATCATGATATTGCCGCCGGGATCCACCCCCATGGCCTGGGCCCGCTGCCTGTCGCGCCGATTCGGATAAGACACCCGAATCGATTTGTAGAAGCGGCTCTCCGCATTTTTGTAATCGAGGATGTAGCGCCCTTCCGGGGTGCGCTCATCCCCTTCGCGCTCCTTGTGCCCCCAGGGCACCGGACCCAGCGCGACCGGGTAATGGCGCACCACCACCCCGCTCGACTTGAGATATAACGTACGCTCCGATTTGACCACAACCACCTCGTCGACCGGCGGATTGAAGGCCAAAACGGGTGAAGGCAACAAAAAATTCAGGAAAAATGCACAAAACGCCAATAACGCTCTTATGCTCACTGGTTTACCATGCTCCTAGAGTGATATTTTACGCGCGTTCGAACCAAGGGCCCCAGACGGGAGTTCGAAGTTTGCACGTTTCGCCACTTTGTGGCTTCCTAGATCTGACAGGCCAACCCTGCTCAAGGAGTTTTATCATGAAATCTACGCTTATCAAGGCTGTTTCAATCGCCGCCTTCGCGGCACTGGCCACTGGCTGCGCCAGCACTTCACAACTGGACGAAGTTCGCAGCATCGCGGAAGCCGCTCAGCGCTCAGCTGACGAAGCCAAGCAATCTGCTGCCGGTGCAGAGCGCACTGCCTCTGACGCCAAGCGCATCGCTGAAGAAGCCAAGCGCAGCGCCGACGAAGCCAACAGCAAAATCGACCGCGCGTTCAAAACCTCAATGCAGAAGTAAGCGGTTTTGTAAAACCCGGCGGGGCTTCGGCCCCGCCGTTTTATTCCAGCTACCGATCTATTCCCCGACAGCGCCGCTGTCATCCTGCCCCGGCCTGTGATGCTCCAGCCAGATTGGACCCACCGGCACCGGCAAACCCGTAGACGCTTCAGCAGCGCTGCGCACCTTGCTCCAGTCAACCGTAAAATCCCTGCGCTCACCCAGCGTCCGCGCGATTGCGGCCCGCAATTGCTGTACGCGCTCGTCCACCGTAATCTCCAGATCACCCAGCGGGTTGTGGGACTCTACATACAGTGTGTCGCCCATCCAGCCAGCCTTCACCGGCTGATAGACAATTTCCACCTGACTGCCCACAGGCACCTGCTCGTAAAGGTATTCGACATCCTCGGGGTACATGCGAACACAGCCCGCAGTAACCGGCATGCCGATGCCCAGTTCGCGGTTGGTACCGTGAATGAGATAGGCAGGCAGGTTCAGGTAGAGGGCCCGCGTACCCAGCGGATTATTCGGCCCCGGCGGCACCACGGCAGGCACCGGCGTGCCCCGCGCTGCTCGGTCCTTGCGAATCGATTCCGTGGGGTACCAGGTGGGATTCTCAGCCTTGCGCGTCACCCGGGCAGTCGCCAGCGGCGTTTCACGCCCGCTGCGGCCAATGCTGATCGCGTAGACGCCCACGCGCGCGGGACGATCCGCGCTGGCACCCTCGTAGTGATACAGGCGCATTTCCGCTGTGTTGATGACAATCCCTTTGCGCGGCGCTTCCGGCAGGATATGCCAGGTCGGCAGCAACACCTGCGTCCCTTCTCCGGGCAGCCAGGCATCAACGCCGGGATTGGCAGCGCGGATAGCGCCGTAACCGGTACGATGACGCCGACCGATCAGCACGAGGGTATCCTCTTCGCTCGCCGTCGTCGTCCCCAGGCCACCGACGAGATGATCGTCTGGCGCCGGGAGCGGATAAAAACCGCTCGCCGCACCCTCGGACACAGCGAGGCTGCCCTCGGCAAGCAGGGCGAGAACGCAGGCCGCGAACACGGCACGCGAAGAAACTGAAAACCACTTCATGGAGCATCCGACCATACAGCGAAACAGGGCAGCATCATACGCGCTGCCCTGCTCGCTGAAAATAGCCAGCGTACTGCGCAGACCTATTCGAACAGCTCACCCGCGCTGAGTTTCTGCTGCACGATCGCTGGCGCGGCAAAGCGCTCGCCATAGCGCTCTGCCAGCTCAGCACAGCGCGCGGCAAACCGTTCCAGACCGTAGGTGTTGACGAACTGGATAAGCCCCCCGGTCCACGGCGGCGCGCCAATACCCATAATCGAGCCGATATTGCCGTCGTCCACGGTGCGCAGCACGCCGGTCTCCAGGCAGCGCAGCGCTTCAATGACCTGGCGGAACAGCAGGCGATCGCGCATATCCGCCTCCGGCACTGCGACTCCCGACTGGTAATACAGTTCGTACAGACCTGGCCAGATGGTCTTGCTGCCGTCCTCGGCGTAGTTATAGAAACCACCGCCATGGTGACGACCACCGCGGCCGTGTTCACCGACCATGGTGTTGATCACGGCACGCGTCACGGTACCGTCGCTGAACTTGTCAAGAACCCCCATCTCCGCCCAGGTTTCCTGCGCCTTGCGGGTCAGTTCCAGGCTGACTTCATCATAGACGGCGAGCGGCCCGACCGGCATGCCTATGGCCTTGCCCATGTTCTCTATCTGTACGGGATGCAGGCCTTCGCTGACCATGCGCACCCCCTCATCGAGGTAGGTACCGAAGGTTCGCGAGGTGAAAAAGCCCAGTGAATCGTTGACGACAATCGGGGTTTTCCTGATCTGCTTGGCGAAGTCGTAGGCTTTGGCCAGCGTCTCATCGCTGGTTTCGGCACCGCAGATAATCTCCACCAAGGGCATTTTGTCGACAGGCGAGAAGAAGTGGATGCCGATAAAATTGGCGGGGTTGGCGCTCGCCTCGGCGAGCTGTGTGATGGGCAGGGTCGAGGTATTGGACCCCCAAACGCCCCCAGGCGCCAGCTGCCCTTCAAGTTCACGGGTCATCTGGTGCTTGAGACCCATATTCTCGAACACGGCTTCCACGATCAGGTCGCAGCCTGCCAGATCGTCATTCTTCGCAGTGGGCAAGATCAGGTCGAGGATGGCCTCTTTTTTGTCTTCGGTGAGCTTGCCGCGCTGCACACGCTTTTCCAACAGGCGCTCGCTGTAGGCTTTCCCGCGGTTGGCAGCGTCCTCGGAGATATCCTTCAGGACCACCTGCATGCCAGCCATGGCGGCAACATAGGAGATGCCCTGCCCCATCATTCCGGCACCCAGCACCCCGAGCTTCTTCACCTGCTGTGGCGGCACACCCTCCGGCCGGCTACCACCGCGGTTGACCCGGTTCATGGCAAAAAAGAAGGTGGAAATCATGTTCTTGGCAACAGGGGTCATGGCGAGATAGGTGAGGCCGCGGGATTCCACCCGCTGGGCAGTATCGAAGTCCAGCCGCAGCGCCTCTACGGCACAATCCAGGATGACTTCCGGCGCCGGGAGCAGACCACGAGTCTTCTTCCGCAGCATGGCGGGCGCCACGGTAATCAGCTGGGCCAGATGCGGGCTGGCGGCATTGCCCCCCGGTATACGGAACCCCTTGCGGTCCCAGGGTTGCAGGGCCGCATCCGGATTGCCCTGCTGGGCCCTGATCCACGCCTTTGCTGCGGGCTCGAGCGCATCACGGCTCTCCACCAGTTCCTGCACCAGGCCGGCCTCCAGCGCCGTAGCGGGGTCTATACGCGTACCCTCAAGCAGATAGGGCAAAGCCTTCTCCAGACCCAGGAGATTCACCATGCGCACCACGCCGCCGCCGCCGGGAAGCAGACCCAGACTGACCTCGGGCAAGCCCAGTTGCACGCTGCGATCGTTTAGCGCGATACGGTGATTGCAGGCCAGCGCCAGCTCAAAACCGCCACCCAGGGCTGCGCCGTTGATAGCCGCCACCACAGGCACCGGCAAATGTTCCAGCCGTCGCAGCCCCGATTTCACACGCTCGCCTTCGGCCATGAAGGCTGCCTCATCACCGGGCTTGGCCGCCAGGAGGTCGTTCAGGTCACCGCCGGCAAAAAACACCTTCTTCGCCGACGCAATGACCACGCCGGTGAGGTCACTCTCCGCTTCCAGCCTTTGCAGCGTTTCATCCATCGCCGTGCGGTATTCCTCGTTCATGGCATTGACCGGACCGGTCATGTCCATGGTGACTGTAACGATGCCGTCAGCGTCTTTCTCGTACTTGAATACACTCATTGTCTATCGATCCTTTTCCTGTTCGCAGCCGGCTTATACACGTTCAATGATAGTGGAGATGCCCATGCCACCGCCCACACAGAGCGATAGCATGCCGCGTTTCAGTCCGCGCCGTTCAAGTTCGTCGAGCACGATACTGACCAGCATGCCACCCGTCGCACCGAGCGGGTGCCCCATGGCGATCGCGCCTCCGTTGACGTTGGTCACACTGTGATCAATGCCAAGATCCTTCATATAACGCAGAGCCACAGATGCGAAGGCTTCGTTGATTTCCCAGAGATCGATATCGGACTTCTTCAGGCCCGCCTTGCGCAAACACTTCTCCGCTGCTGGCCCGGGCCCGGTGAGCATGATGATAGGGTCGGTGGACAGCACGGCTGTCGCCACGATCCGACCACGGGGCGTCAGCCCGAGATCCTTGCCCGCACGCTCACTGCCGATCAGTACGGCGCTGCTGCCATCGACGATGCCCGAGGAATTGCCTGGCGTGTGCACATGGTTAACCCGGTCCAGGGTGGTGTACTTGGCCAGAATCACATCGTCAAAGCCCATCTGTCCAGGCATCACAAAGGACGCCTTGAGCGCAGCAAGACCTTCCAGGGTCGTGTTGGGTTTGATGAAATCATCCCGCTCCAGAATCGTCAGGCCATTGCGGTCGCGCACCGGAACCACGGAACGATCAAAGTAGCCACTATCCCGCGCATGGGTGGCGCGACGCTGGGATTCCAGCGCGAAGGCGTCGACGTCCTCGCGACTCCAGCCCTCGAGGGTGGCAATGGTGTCCGCACCAATGCCCTGGGGCACGAATCCGGTCTTCAGGCTAAACGCCGGATCGCCGCCCATGGGGCCACCATTGCTGCCCATCGGCACGCGGGACATGCACTCGATGCCCCCCGCCACCACCAGGTCCTCCCAACCGGAAGCGACCTTCTGCGCCGCGATATTGACGGCCTCCAGACCGGATGCGCAGAATCGATCCAGCTGGACACCCGCCACCGACTCGTCCCAGTCGGCGTTCTGGACAATCATTTTGGCGATATCCGAACCTTGCTCGCCGACCGGGGTGACGCAGCCCATGACGACATCATCGACATACGCCGTATCCAGGTCGTGGCGCGACTGGAGCTCGCGGAGCAGGCCTGCACCCAGGTCTACGGGTTTGACTTCATTCAGGCTGCCGCCTGCTTTGCCCTTGCTGCGCGGGGTGCGCAACGCATCGTAAATATACGCCGTGTGTGTCATGAGACTCCTCATTACTGGGTTGTGCACGCGAATCACCGCACATAGTGAAAGTTGGCCCGGAGACTGGCAATGACGTCAGCTACTAAAAAAATTGACTTCAGGTGACACGCGCCGCCGGCCGCGGGATGTCCGCCGCTTACTCGCGGCTGCCGATAAACCCGAACATGTGGCCGGCAATCTTGCGCAGCTGGATCTCGTCAGAACCTTCCGTGATGCGATAGCGCCGGTGGTGCCGATAGTGATGTTCAAACTGCTTGTATCGCGAATAGCCCATGGCACCGTGCACCTGGATCGCGGCATCTGCCGCCTCGCATGCCAGACGGTTGGCCCGGTAATTACAGATAGCCACCTTGTCCGACAGGCGCTCCGCCACGTCGGGCTTACTCATCTGGTCCATTTCGGCTGCGACCTGGAAGGTCAGGGCCTTGACCAGTTCATAATCCGCATGCAGTTCCGCAAGACGGAACTGTATGCCCTGATTGCTGGCCAGAGGCCTGCCGAAGGTGTGACGCTCGCGGGCGTAGGCGACCGACTCCCGGATACAGTACCGCGCCGTGCCGAGGCTGGAAGCGGCCTGGCGAATCCGGTTTTCGTGTACAAAGTGCTGTGCCACCGCGAGCCCCAGCCCCAATTCACCCAGAACCGCAGACTCAGGGACCCATACGTTGTTAACTGACACGCGTGGGTGATCGGTGGGCATATTGAAGGTCCACAGCCATTCCTCTACGCGCAGCCCCGGACTGGGGTTGGGCACCACAAAACAGGTGATACCGCGGGCACTGCCCTGCTCTCCCGCGGTACGCGCAAACAACAGTACATGCGTGGCCACGTGCATACCCGTTGTCCACATCTTGCTGCCATTGAGACACCATCCCGCCACACCGTCACGTTGCTCTGCCACCGCGGTGGTTTCCAGCCAGGTGGCATCGGAACCATGCTCGGGTTCGGTCAGCCCGAAAGCCACCCCTACTGTGCCGGCGATACTACCGGGTATGAAAGCCGCCTTCTGGGCCTCGCTGCCAAAGTCACGAAACGCGAGGGTAGTAGGGAAATTGCCCACGATACTGTGCTCGTTCTGCAGATCGCAGTGCAAACCGATGCCTTTCGCCGCCAGGTGCTCGCGCACCACGGCCATGTCCAGGTTACTGGCATCCCCGCCGCCGTACTCGCCCGGCAGCGCGTAAGCGAGGAAGCCCGCATCGCGCGCCAGACGGCGCGCCTCGGCCAGCAGTGCCTCCCACTCGCGGCTGGGAAGCCCGTCTCTCTCCCAGTCGGTGCGGGCGAATTCCCGGCGATGGTCGAAGAAGCGCTTGTTGTCGCCCTGCGCTTCCAGCGGCTTCAGTTGCTCCTCAATGAAGGCATCCAGGCGCTGCAGGAGTTCACAGAGGGTATCGGAGATGAGGACATTCACCCGACCGCACCCGGTTCTGCCACACCGGCGGCAGCCGCGAGCTCAGGCCAGCGCTGTCGGGCCTGTTTGAATCCGGAGTAGCGTGGGTTGTCGATCGCCATCTGGCGCAGGGTGCGCTGACGCAGGTAGTCGATAAACTCGTCTCTCGCCTGCAGTCGGCCATCGCGCAACGCCAGGCTGAGCGCCCGGGCGGCTGAATGATCACCCCCGGCCTGCGATGACCCCGCCGCAGCGGGGGCCAGCCAGCGCGACTGCGCCTCGCGATCGAGCTCCAGGATTTCCCCCCGCGCTGTAATTTCGCGACTGACAATAGCCAGGCTATTGGCGGCGACGCGCGTTGTGTAGGCGTCGAACCCCTCCAGCTGGGGCAGTACGGACTGACGCAGAAAACCCTGCACTGCAGCCAGCAGCTCCGTGGCATCGGTATGGCTCATTTTCTCTCCTTTGGTCGTCTGGATGTCGATGCAGCCTTGCTACAGCCGATCTTCCAGCAACAGCAGCAAATCCATTTCGGACTCTGAAACCCGTCGGCCAACCGCGGCGCGCTCCAGCGTCGGGTCTGCTCCGCTGCGGTACAGGTCTACCATGGTCAGGCACACCAGACCCCAACCCAGTGCGCAGAACACCTCCCAGTAGTGGATGGTGTCCATGTCCGGGGCCCAGCCTGCCACCTCACGGTAACCCGCCAGCAATTCGTCATAATCGCCAAAGCCGCCTACCGGTTTGTCCGAATAGCCGAAGCGCCACACATTGCCGCACAGGTATCCCAGGTCCTCAGCCGGGTCACCGCAATGCGCCAGCTCCCAGTCAAGTACAGCCACCAGCCCCTGCTCGTCCACCAGCAGATTGCCGTTGCGAAAATCGCCGTGTAGCAGGCAGTGACGCCGCTGGGGCGGCGCATGTTGGCGCAGCCAGTTAAGCGCCAACTGGTGCACGGGCGACGCGTTACCGAAGCGATCCAGTAAACCCTGGTGACCATCGAGACGTTCAGACAGCGTCTGGTTTGGCACTTCCCGGGGGATTTGCTCCGGGTTCACGCGGTGCAAACGGGCCAGCGTCTCGCCGCACTGCCAGGCCAGATGACGGCGGGCAGCGGCGTAGCGGTCGTCTGCCAGAATACGCCCGGGAAGCGCCTCTCCCCGCTCGCGGCTCATGATGTAGCCGGGACCCAGGATGTCGCTCTCGGACAGCGCGCACAGTACCGTTGGCACCGGAACGCCCTGCTCTGCCACCAGTGGCAGCAGCGCCGCCTCCGCACTGAGCGGCAGCTCCGATACGGCAGCTGCGGATTCCCCCGGTCGCAGAGGCGAGCGACGCAGAATCAGCGGCCGTGCAACGCTTTCCTGAACCAGATCAAACGCCCAGGTTTCCATGTTGGCACCGCCGGAAAGCCGGCGCAGGCCCTGGATGCTATTCTCGCCGTCGGCACCATGAGATGCGAGTACGTCCGCCAGTGCAAGTGGGGTGACCACATCGCCACCTGATGCCTGCTCAGAACTCAAAGCGGTTCACCTTTTCACCGGGTGTCACCTGTCCCTGCATACCCACCGGGTCGCAGTCCATCAGCGTCTGCAGCGCGGCCATATCACCTCGCGGTGTATTGGCAAGGAAGCGCCGGCCATCCTCCATGCGGCCAATCAGCATGCCGCGACTGGGCCCCTCTTTGTCAAAACCCACCGCGCAGGCTTCGATGGTGCCCCGCCCGCTCGGTCGATCATTTACCTGCAACCGCGGAGACGCGTCTATTGCCGCTTGCAGATCTGGGCGTGCAAGCGCCCAGGGCTGAGTGCCCGCCTCGCGCGAATAGACCCCCACCGCGTGCTTGGTCAGGTAATTGCCGTTGGCCGTCACCACGGCGTGATCGCCCTGCCGCGCCTGCAGCCGCGACACGACTTCCGCAATGGCGTGCAGCGAATAGTTATTCCCGGGGCCGCCAAACAGGGTAAGCCCACCGGTTACCGTCACGCCGCGTGGGTCCTCCAAGTCGAGGCCGAGGGCATTGCATGCCACCTGCACGGCGGACGGGAAACAGCTGTAGAGATCGAACAGGTCAATCGCGGAAAGCGGCAATCCGGCCTGCTGCAGGGCACTTTGGGCACAGGCCGCAAGCGCAGGAGACTCATGCAGCACCGGACGCTCACTGACGTTCCAGATGTCGCAGGCTGCCGCACCACCGCGCAGAAAAATCCAGCGCGCCGGATCAAGCCCCAGGCGACGGGCCTCGCCAACCGTTGTCATGATGACCGAGGCCGCCATATCCACGGCCAATATGGCATTCATGCATTTGGTGTAGGGCCAGGTGATCATGCGGTTGCCGTTGCCTGTGTCTACCGCCTCTTCCGCCGTCAGTTCGGTGCGACGCCAGGCCAGTGGGTTCGCCGCAGCCACTTTGCTCATGCGACTCACCAGGCCACCGAGTCGCTGCATATGTGTCGCATGATCCCAGCCAGCTGCATGACGCAGCGCACTCTCGAACATCGGGTAGATGCGAATAGGCTCAACCAGTCCGTGGGCCCATTCACTGTCCGTGCAGGCGATCCGGTTGTCGCCCAGCTGCACCGCCGTATGGCGACCACCCTGCTGCCAGTGGCTGATGTCAGCCCCGGATGACAGCGCACCAAACAGTGTGTACATCAACTCTGCACCGCTGATCAGGACTGCTTTTGATTCACCGGCTGCCAGACGGTCAGCGAAGTAATTCACCAGCAATTGCGGCGTATTGCCGCCCACATCCGCCTCAAAGGTCTTCGCCTTGATGCCCAGGCGCTGACAGAGGGCATCACTGGCGTGCGGGGGCAGAATTTTCGCCAGATCCGGCACCTGTGCCGCCAGGAACGGCACCGTGGCCACCGTATCGATGGCGTCGCGCAATGCCGGACAGTGCGCATCGTCGAGCGCCGCACGGGATATGCTTTCAAGGGCATCAATCAGGCTGCGTGCAGGGTCCCGGTCCCGCCAGGTGTGCTGCGCCTGGGCAACAAATATGGGTTGGTCGTCAGTCATGGGCTCTCATCATCGTTTATTCTCGTGAAAGGTGCTCAGGCCGCCACCACAGCCTCGGGCGCAGCCGCGGCAAAAGCCGGTAACTGCGCCAGATGTTCAGTGATGGCGACCAGCCGTGGATACGGCGCCAGATCCTGCTGGAAACGCCGCGCATTGTACATCTGGGGCACCAGGCAGATATCCGCCAGTGTAGGCCGGCTACCGAAACAGTAGTGCTCCCCCGTGACCTGTTGCTCCAGGGCTGTGAAACCGAGCGCGATCCAATGCTGATACCAGGCGAGCTTGGCCTCCTCGTTGAGGCCCACTGAATCGACCAGGTAGCGCTGCACACGCAGGTTATTCAGCGGGTGAATGTCGCAGGCAATGGCCTGCACCATGGACCTCACACGAGCACGCTCAAGCGCCCCTGCTGGCAGCAGGGGCGGCTCCGGAACCGTCTCTTCCAGCCACTCCAGTATCGCAATGGACTGGGTTAGCAGCTGTCCCTCGCCTGTGATCAGCGCGGGCACGAGACCCTGGGGATTACGCTGCAGGTAATCGGCCGCGGACTGCACGTCGCGCATGAGGTCGATGGGCAGTGAGGTGTACTCAAGGCCTTTCAGATTCAGGCCAATGCGGATGCGAAACGCGGCCGAGGAGCGCCAGTAGTCATAGAGCTGCAGGTCTGTCACGCGTGATCTGGCCCGGTCAGGCCAGAACCTCGGCAAGGAAGTCCCGCAATGCCTGCGCGGAGCGACGATCTGCATCTGGACTGTAGACCGCCCCGAAACCCGGGTCATTAGCCGCCGGATTGGTAAAGGCATGCAGGGTGTTGCCGTAGGCATGAATCTGCCAGTCGGCACCGCCCGCAGTCAGCTCCGCCGCGAGCGCCAGCACACTCTCCGGCGGCACCATGGGGTCATCATAGCCATGCAGGCAGAGTACCTTGGCACGGATTGCAGGCGCCGACCCTGTCTCCGGTGCATTGAACAGGCCGTGGAAACTGACCACGCCCCGGACATCAGCACCGCTGCGGGCGAGGTCCAGCACGGTGAGCCCACCGAAGCAGTAGCCCATCGCTGCGAGTCGGCTGGAATCCACTTCGGCCTGCTCACTCATCACGGAGACTGCTTTGTTCACCAGAGCCTGCAACAGGGCCCGATCGCCCAACAGCGGCGCGATGAGCGCCTGACATTGCTCTGCACCCTCCCCGCGCACCCCCTTGCCGAACATATCCAGGGCGAAGCCGACATAACCGGCTTCTGCCAGCGCCACGGCCTTACCCTGCTCAAACTCACTGCGTCCGGCCCAGGTATGCGCCACTGCCACACCTGGTCGCGGCTGGGTGGCGGCGTCATCCCAGGCAAAAAAGCCTTCATAGGTCACCCCTGCGTGGGCGTACTCAATCAAACGCGTTTGTATGGACATGCTTGCTCCTTCACAGAAAAGTCCTAGCCTAGACGATGCCGCCGACTCAGGCCAGTCCCTGCACAACCCGCAGGCAGGGCTGACCGTCGTGTTCCACCAGGCCATGGATCTCGATACCCGACTGGGCGTTATACAGATCGCAGAGGAAAACGGCGATGCCCCGGGAAATACGCTGGCCCGGTACCAGGACGGGGATGCCCGGAGGATAGGGCACCACCTGGTCGGCGCTGACGGCCCCCACCAGCGCCGCATTAGGGCCCTGCCCAGCGCCCTGCAGCGGGAGCCTGTCCGCAGGCGCGAAGTAGGCTTCGCGGGGCAGACAGGCGAAGTCAGTCAGCGACGGCAACCCGGCGGCCCCCCGACGCGTCACGCCGTCAGCGCGCGCACCGGGCGCTTTGCGCGCCAGCGCCTGCAGGGCGTTCAGCAACCGCAACACCTTGCTCTCTGTAGAGCCGAGGGTAACCAGGATACTCAGGGTGTTGTGGGTCACTTTCTCGACCTGGATGCCGTAATCCTCAAACAGGGCCAGCTGTAACTGGCGCGCCGAATATCCGGAGGCCGACACATCCACGCTGAGTTTCAGGGGGTCCAGACGGATGCCATCGTCCCGCAGGCTCTGCGGCAACATGTCTTCAAGCGTCAGGACCCTGAATACGCCCGTGCGGTCAATACCCTCACGCAGTTGACCGGCAATCCGCAAGCAGCCCTGCAAACGGGCGAAGCCCTCAAGGCTCATCTGTTTACGGGCTACGTCAAGGCTGGCGATCATGGCGTATTGCGGACTGGTGGATGTGTGCATATTGAGATTTTCACGGAAGCGATACAGGTCGAAGTCCGGATCTGCGACATGAATCATGCTCGCCTGGGAGAACGCAGAGAGCATCTTGTGCGTGCTTTGCGTGACGTAGTCAGCTGCACAGTCGAGTGCACAGGGATGCAGTTCAGGGTGAAAGCGACCGTGCGCGTACCAGGCTTCATCGACCAACACCCTCATTCCCGCTGCGTGCGCATGTCGAATCAGCGGCGCAAGATTGTAGCGAAACCCGTCATAGGTACAGCTGGTCAGCACTAGAAGGCGCGCATCCGGGTGCGCGTCAATCGCCCCTAACACCACCTCCTGTGGTACCGGCCCGTAGAATCCGAAGCGGGTATTCATGGAGGCTGCGAGATACACCGGTTCAACACCGAACAGCACCACGGCGTGGTGCACCGATTTATGACAGGCCTGATCCAGAATGACCTTCCCGCCGGCGCCGACAAGCTGCTGCAAAATCACCTTGTTCGCCGTGGAGGTGCCGTTGGTCACGAAAAAGGTGTGCCGGGCGCCGAAGGCCTCGGCCGCCAGCGCCTGTGCTTCCTGTATTACGCTGTGCGGCTCCAGCAGGGAGTCCAGCGTCTGCACCGATACCGACAGGTCGGTGTTGAAGATGTGCTCACCCATCAGTTCATAAAAATCAGCCACCCAGGGGCTGTCTCGCAGGCTGTCACCCCCGGAATGACCAGGCGTATGCCAGGCATCCTTGGCGCTGTACACGTAGTCACGCAGGGTGTCGGCGAAGGGCGTACGTGCACGGCGCTGCAGCGCAGACACGACCTGCCGAAACAGATGCGCCGGTTTGGTGTCCTCACGGTGCAGCAGTTCCACAGCAAGCGTTTCAGGGTGTGCGTCGCCCGCGGGCATCAGGAAAATATCCACTTCGGGACGCCGCGCGGCAAGTGCCGGCAAGACAGTCGCGCTATCGGGCAGCGTCGTCGCATCCACCACCAGGGTCTGCAGCAGCCCGTCGTCCTGCGCAAGTCGCAGGGCATCCGCGCCGGACGCCACGGCAAGAAACTGGAAATCACAGCGCGGGGGACGCCGCTCGAGGGCAGCGCATGCGGTCAATTGGGCTACCCAGCGGGCCGCAAACGCGTCATCACCGCTGACAATGGCAACGTGAACCTGGGGTTCTCGCATGACGCCCTACCTGTAGTGAGTGTTCAGCCCGGAGCCTTCTGGTAGGCCGCGGGATCGAGCCTGCGCATCTCAGCTTCAATCCAGCGCTCTACCTCATCCATCAGCTCGCCTGGGTCACGGTCCAACGCTGAGACGGGAGTGCCAATCGACACGTCAATCACACCCGGTATAAACGAAAAAGTGCGCCGCGGCCAGCAGCGCCCGGAGGTCACCGCAATGGGGATGACGCTCGCACCGGTGGCCACCGCAAGGCGCGTAGCGCCACTCTTGTATTGCCCCTTGCTGCCACGGGCCGTGCGGGTGCCTTCCGGAAACATGATGACCCACTTGCCCCGGTCCATCAGCTCCCTGCCCTGCGCTGCCACCTTACCCCAGGCTTCGGACCGCTTGCTGCGATCAATATGCACCATCTTCAAACGGGCGAGGCACCAGCCAAAAACGGGGATGTAAAGCAGCTCCTTTTTGAACACGTAAGCCAGCGGGTGCGGCGTCATGCTGGGAAAAAAGAAGGTTTCCCAGGTCGACTGGTGCTTGGGGCAGAGCACGATCCGACGCATGTCATCTGCTGCAGGCAGGTTTTCGATGCCATGGATGCGGTACTGCACACCGGCAACAATTCGTGCCACCTCGATCACGCCGCGCAGCCAGGGCACGGCGAACCACCACCAGAGCCGGGTGTCATTCACAAACACTGACATGACCACCAGCGCCAATCCGCAGGGGATCACCGTGACCACCATCCACAGGAATACCAGCAGGGAGCGCAGTGCGTTCACAGCTCGCCGCCCTCCGCAACAGGTACGCCCGCGCTGGCCAGAAATTCCGCAACATTGGCGAAGGCCTCCTCGGCCTCTTCCAGTTCGGGGGTAAACATCTGCCACACGTGGACCATATGCGGCCAGGTTTGCAGCACGACCAGCGAACCGGCTTCTTCGGCGCGCGCCGCATAGCGACGGGAGTCATCCAGCAGCATTTCCTGTTCGCTGACCTGTAGCAGGGTCGGCGGCAGTCCGGCCAGATTTCCGCGCAGCGGAGACACGTCCGGGTGTGAGGGCGGCAGGCGATTGGTAAACCAGGTGCCCCATAGCAACAGCAGAGCCGGGACTTTCGCCATCCAACTGAACATGGGGCCGAGCATGGGATCGGTGGCGAGATTGCTGCGTAAACTGCCGCTGCTCATCGTCACGTCCGTGGAGGGCGAGAAGCCAATCGCGGCATCAGCCTGACGCAGGCCCTCGTCGCGAATCCACGCAATCAGACCCAGGGTGAGGCTGCCACCGGCGGAATCACCACCCACCATCGCGTAATCCAGCGGCGCGGGACCGTCGGGGCCATTGTCCACCAGCCAGCGCCAGGCATTGCGGCAATCGTTGATACCGTCGATGCGCCTGTGCTCAGGGAGCAATCGATAGTCCAGGGAGAACACCGCTGCCCCGGTCAGCCGCGCCAGCCGATCGGTGATTGCGCGGTGACTCAGGGGACTGCCAGCAATCCAGGCACCGCCATGAATGTACAAAAAGCGACGCCTGGCATCGAAACCCGGCGCCAGGACCCACTCGCCTTTAACACCCGGCTCGTCAACGGGCACAAAACGGGACGCAAACTGCCTGCCCTCGCTGAGCCCATCCATAATGCGACGCATGTGCAACAGACGATCGCGCCCACGCATCGACTGCCCTGTCGGCAACATCTCGCGCAACCGCTGCAATACCTCCGCGTGCCCCGCGCTGGGTGGTATCGTCGGTGGCGGCAGCTGCGTACCGTCAAAGCGGGAGAGGTCCGCTCCGCGCAGGTAAAGCAGGCTGAATATAACGAGTGCCAGAACGACAACAACAAACCAGACCATGCGAGTTCCCCGGGGCTGTGAGGGCTGCATTAAACCAGAAGGCCGGTAGGCTGCACAACGCGAGGCGGCAGCGGAATTGGCGTGGCAAACAGTCCGGGCGAGAATTTGCCTCAGTGTCCCCGACCAGTATACTGGCGAAGCCAGCCATCGCAGCAGGAGCGCAATGAGCAGACAGCAGCCCGCCCAGTCAGGCATCGCGGAGAATACAGGTTCGTCGGGAACAGCCCATGGCGCGCCCACTGACCAGGCTGTGGGCGCCGGGCTTCTCATTGGTCTCGGTGCACTGACACTGGCCGCGGTACTGATAGGGCTACTCCTGCCGTACTGGGGATCCCCGCCAGCACCGCGGGCCAACGACACACCACCGGTCGAGGCCTTCAATGGGCGCGCGTTCAGCCCCACACGCGCCGAGTCCTCACAGATTGAGGGCACTGCGCAGGTCATTCGCACCATGCTGGGCAATGAAGCCGTCTTCAGCATCACAACGCGCGTGCCACTGCAACAATACCCGTTCATCCGTTTGGACCTGACCGGCGGTGCCTCCCTGCGGTACTTCCTGTTCTGGCGAACTGCGGAACAACCAGAGCAACAGTTTTTTGCACCGCTGGCGGGTGCCGGGCGTGGCGTATCCTGGCACGCCTTCCCCGACCCCGCACTCTGGAATGGCACGGCAACCACGGTGGCGATTGGTGCGTTTGGCAATCCTGCAGGTGCACCCATCACATTGCGCAGCCTCGGTTTCCATGGCGATTCCCGACGGGCCCGGTTCGCCTCCGCGTGGACGCTCTGGCATGCGGGCGGTAGCTGGCCGGCATCCGGCATCAATCGCTACATGGGGACACCCCTGCAGGCCGGAGCTGTTTTCCCCGTCGCGTGGATTGGGCTGTGGGCTTTCCTTGGGACAAGCATGGCTGTGCTCTGGGTATTGTGGCGCCGCGTCGGCAGACGCACCGCAATCACCGCGGCGCTGCTGACGATATTCCTGCCGTGGCTGCTTCTCGACCGGCTGTGGCAGGCACAGCTGCAGCGTCAGGTGACGTTGACGGACGCCGCGTTCGGCGACAGAACGCAGGCCGAAAAACACGCCGCAGAAGCGGACGCTGACCTGCAGGACTATGCGACGCGCATCCGCGGGATGCTGGCGACCCCGGATGCCCGCGTGGTCCTGCTGCATGCCTCGGAGGGACACAATCACGATCGCCTGCGCCTGCAGTTCCACCTGCTCCCCGCCAACGTGTACAACTACGGATCCAGGCTGCTCGCGCCGGGAGAGATGCGCAGAGGTGACTACGTACTGACGCTGGGTGCCCTGCCGGGCTTCCAGTACTCACCGCGCGAGCAGCTGCTGAGCGACGGTCGTCATGTCTACCGGGCAAGACGCATCGATGCACATCCACTGGGCAACCTCTATCTCATCTCCGGGTATGCGGGGACCGCCTCAACACCATGACTGCTGAAGTCCATCTACCATCGCTGGCCATTGCCCTGCTGCTTCCCTGGCTCGCCGGCGCTGTTACCGTCCGCAGGATTGTCGGGCCTGCCCCGGCCACGCTGCTTCTGGGGCACGGCTTCATGCTCGGGCAACTGCTGGTTATCCTGCTCGCACTGGCGTGGAACCGTGCCGGATTGACATTTGCGTTCACGCCGATGGCGCTCACACTGGCAGGCTTCAGCGCGTTACTTGCGCTGAACCAGGGCTGGAAAAGCGTTTCTCGCAGGCGTGGTCTCGCCCTCGGCTGGCGAGACGCTCTATGGCTGGTCCCGCTCGCTCTGTTCCTTGCGGAGCGTGGCGTCACGCTGACACAGGAAGTCCTGCTGCGGCCCCTCTTCGCCTGGGATGCCTGGATGAACTGGGTGCCGCGGGCCGTAGTCTGGTTTCATCACGGCGCAATGACACCCTTTGTATTGCCCGAGGCCTGGCTCGCCGCGAGCTCGGATACGACGCCCTACACCCTCGGCAACCCGCGGGCGAACCTGTATCCGCCAGGCATTCCACTCCTGGTTCTCTGGCAGATGCTTGCGGCGGGCACGCACGACAGCACCCTGCTCTACCTGCCCTGGCTGCTACTGCCTGCCGCGCTGGCCCTTGCGCTGTGGGGGCATTTGCGCCAGCACCGTGTACCGAGGCCACTCTGCGCCCTGGCCGTGTTTGCGTTGCTGAGCCAGCCCCTCGCCAATACACACGTCGCCCTCCCCGGCTATGCCGATCTCTGGCTCGGTGTGGCGTTTGCGCTCGGTGCGATGGCGTTGGCGGAATGGCACAGGAGCAACCATTGGTGCTGGGGGCTCCTCGCCGCGGCACTGGCCCTCTGCTGTGCAGTGTTCAAGGTGCCTGGCCTGGGCTTCGCTGGACTGATTATGGTCGGAGTGGGTGTTCTGGCCTGGCGGCCGCCCGTGCGCTGGATTGCCCGCGCGGTCCTCGCTGCGCTGGCGCTACTGATGATCGGTCTTCTTATGGGCCTACACCCCGTTTCGGCGCAGTTCCTCGCGGAAAACCTGGCAATACCCCTCCCTGAGCCACTGCCGACGCTGCGCATCGCGCCGGCTCCTCTACTGCCTTTGCTCTGGGACAATATGTTCCTGTACGGCAACTGGCACCTTTTCTGGCTGCTGTTGGCCGGGAGTTTTGCCGCGACTATTTTCACCCGCCATGCCGACGCACTGCGCAACATTGCCTGTCTGATGTTTGTGGGTGGCCTGGGGCTCTTGCTGGCCGTTTTCGGTCTGACCCACTACTTCAACCAGGTCGCGAATGGTGTGACGTTTGATCGCTCAATGCTCTATGTGGTGCCACTCGGCACCTACGTGGCGTTTGCCCTGTTGGCGGACCTGTGGGGTGTTCAGCAACACGCCGGGCACCGGGAATGACCCCAACGAACGACATACGCCTTGCGCGTTTTGCCCCACTGCTGGATGCCATTGCCCTGACCTCTGCGGGCGCTCTCAGCTGGTATTTACGCTTCGGGTCCGCGCCGGTGGAGGACCACTACCCGGTTGCCCTGCTTCTCGGCTTTCTCATGGCCCTGGTTTTGCTGCCTTTGGCGGGCGCCTACCGGAGACCGCGCTGGTCGCACCCGGTCTCCGGACTGCTTGCCGCCGCGCCAGGCATCCTGCTGTTGTACAGCGGATTACTCCTCGTTGCCTCACTGACCAAAACGACCGCCGACTTCTCCCGCATCTGGATGGTCGGGTGGGGCCTGTTAAGCATTGTGGCCATGGCCTGCTGGCGCCTGCTCCTGGATCCCGTCCTCCGGCAGGGTGCACGAAAGATAGCCATGCTGGGCACAGGTCACCTGGCCTGCTCCACAGTTCGCCACCTGCAGGCGAACAGTAAACACAATTGCGTGACGGGCATGTTCAGGCTTCCCGGAGAAAACCCCGCGCCCGCAGACAGCCTGCCAGCAGCGCTGCTTGGTGAACTGGATGATCTGGATCCGATGCTGATAAGTGGCAACCATGGCATTGATGAAATATGGCTGGCCCCGGATGCGACGCATGCCATCGACGATGCCGCGTTGCTCACGCGAATTCAGCAAATTAGCCTGCCGGTGCATTACGTGCCGGATCTGACCTTACTGCGGATCTTGCGACATCGGGTCAACGACATCGACGGTGTGACACTCATTGAACTCAACGCAACGGCACTGGACGGTCCCGAGGCCATACTGAAGCGCATAATGGACTACACCCTGGCGGCAATGGCCCTGCTCATTCTGTCTCCGCTGCTAGTGTTGCTCGCGATCCTCATCCGGCTTGAATCTCCCGGCCCCGCCCTCTTTGTTCAGGCCCGCCATGGGGGTGGTGGGCGCATTATTCAGGTATTCAAGTTCCGCACAATGCGTGAGGGGGCGTGCCCTGAACGGCAGGCGAGGCGAGATGATCCCCGCATTACACGTCTCGGTGCTTTTCTTCGACGCAGCAGCCTGGATGAGTTGCCGCAGCTCTTCAATGTGCTGCGAGGCGACATGTCCCTGGTCGGTCCGAGGCCACATCCCCTGGCGCTGAACGAACAGTTTGGGCAACAGCTCGACACCTACATGCAGCGCCACCGGGTTAAACCCGGCATCACCGGCTGGGCGCAGATCAACGGATTTCGTGGAGAAACAGACACGCTGGAGAAAATGCAAAGCAGGCTGGAATACGACATCTACTACATCGAGAACTGGTCGCTTTGGCTGGACATAAAAATCCTGGCCAAAACCGCTCTCATGGGCTGGACCGGGCATAATGCCTACTGAAGCTAGACGTATCGCGCGTCACCACTGCCTTACGATTGCCCGCCTCTGTAGCCACCTGTTGCGAACCCGTCATGACGCACAACACTAAGACCGAAACCGGTGAACTGGCAGGCAGGGAGATGCAGGCCTTCGCAGGTTGCGCAGTACGGCCCTGCAGCCTTCCAAAGCTGTTTGAGCACATGCAAGCCATGTTGGGGAGTGGTACCACCGGGGAAATCATCGGGCACCACAATCTGCACAGTCTGTATCTGGCGAACACTGACCCCGTTGTGCGTACGTTCTACGAGCAATGCCGCGACTGCTACATTGACGGCGTGGGCGTGTTGTGGCTTTTTCATCTGGCGGGAGTCCGGGAGCGCAAGGCTCAGCGCTTCTCCCTGATGGATTGCCTACCCGAGCTATTGACGCTGGCCGAACGCGCGTCACTGCGACTGTTCTATTTCGGCGGGTCCGCAACCAGTGTCGAGCGCGCGCGCAAGTGGATTAAGGGCCAGTGGCCAGAGCTTCACATCCAATTGCTCAATGGCTACATTGCCGACAGCGCTGAGGTCTTGGCAGAGATCAATGCCTTCGCACCCGACCTGTTGTTCGTTGGCCTGGGAATGCCCAAACAGGAATCCTGGATACTGCAACACCGCACACAGCTTAAAGCCGGGATCATTCTGCAGGCGGGTGGCACGCTGGATTACTACAGCGGTGAACAGGCGCAACCGCCCGCTTCCTGGTCACAGCGAGGTTTCGGCTGGCTTTATCGCCTGTTGCACGATCCACGGCGACTCTGGAAGCGCTACCTGCTCACTCCCTGGAGGTTGCTACCCGCGGTTTGGAGGCTTCGCCGAGGCTTGTCTGAAGAGCGCAGACGACAAACCCGAGAGACCACGAAACCGGGTTAGGAGGACGTCATCACAACGCAGCAAAGCCAGGGCGTAATTCACTGCCAGGCGACGTCTACGCCTGCCGCACAGCGGCCTGCTTCGCCCGGCCGCTTCTCTGAGCACGTCCTCGACCCGCGGGCGCAACTCTACGCGCATCGCAGCCTGGGACATTCTCAGGAACTGGCGTATGCGGGCAACCTGAAGATACCTGCGAGCACCTGCGCTCAGGCAGGCATAGGCATTGGCACCGTGAATCCGATAATAGAAGCCCGGCGTGGCGCAATAGTGCTTTTGCGCACCGAGCAATGAGCACAGACGCACGATAATACCATCTGCGGAGTTACGGGTAGCCGCATGGCTGGTTGTGCTGATCGCAAAAAAGCGGACAGCCCATCGCGGAATAACCACCCGGTCCGAGAGGCGCTCCCGGTGCTCCAGCAAGGTATCCCGCAGCGCACGACGCAAGGCGAGGCCAGAGGTCGGTGAACCCAGGAACTCACCACCCGCCCAGGTACTCCAGCGACTTGACCCGGTCAACCCCGGGGGAACTTCGATACGTGCAAGCATCGCTTTCGTTGCCCGCACGGCCTCCTCCGCTTCACCGCCGGGGGATGCTGCACAAAAGAAAAAGTCGGCGTCGGGATTCTGCTCGGCATGTCGCCGAAGTCTCGCCAGATAGCCGGGAAGGAAATAGTCATCGCTGTCCAGCAAGGCGCACAGGTCGCCGTGCGCCATGGAGAGCCCTTCCAGCACGGCGCTCAACTGCCCCCGGTTGGCCTGCCGGAGAACACGTACGTGCTGTTGCGCCGCATAGCTGGCGAGTATCTCCGCCGACCCATCCCCGGAGCCATCATCGACGACTATCAGTTCGTCCTGCGGAGCGAGTTGGGCAAGTACCGAGTCGAGTGCCTGTGGCAAGTACTGCGCGTAATTATAGTTGTTTACGACGACAGAAACGCTCAAACCCGAAGACGCCTCAGCGTGCGCGCGTTCCTGAGCTGGATTCATGCGAGATCGCCATGATGCCTGAAGTAGTCGATCGTGCGCTCGAGCCCATCAGCAAGGGGTACTGCAGGCTCCCAGCCAAGCAATTGTCTCGCCAGATCAATGTCAGGCTGGCGCTGGCGAGGGTCGTCCTGGGGCAGCGGTTCCTGCAACAAGGGCGACTGCGAGCGCGTCTGCGCGAGCACCTGTTCCGCCAGCTCCCGAATCGTAAACTCCACAGGGTTACCGAGGTTTACCGGTCCGGTGACCTCATCAGGTGTATTCATGAGCCTGATCAGTCCCTCTATGAGGTCGTCCACGTAGCAGAAAGATCGCGTCTGCTGGCCATCCCCATACAACGTGATCGGCGCTCCGCGCAAAGCCTGCACAATAAAATTGGAAACCACACGGCCATCATTGGGGTGCATTCGCGGTCCGTAGGTATTGAAAATGCGCGCCACCTTGATACGCAGCCCGTGCTGACGGAAATAATCGAAGAACAGTGTCTCCGCACAACGCTTGCCTTCGTCATAGCAGGCGCGTGGTCCCACGGGGTTTACCCTGCCCCAGTAATCCTCCTGCTGCGGATGCACCTCCGGATCTCCATACACTTCACTGGTCGATGCCTGCAGGATACTTGCGTTCACTCGCTTCGCCAGTCCCAGCATGTTGATCGCGCCATGCACACTGGTTTTGGTGGTCTGTACAGGATCCAGTTGATAGTGAATGGGAGACGCCGGACAGGCCAGATTGTAGATCTGGTCTACTTCGACGTAGAGTGGAAATGTCACGTCGTGACGCAGCAATTCAAAACGGGGATTTCCCAGCAGGTGCAGGACGTTGTCGCGGCTGCCGGTGAAGAAATTATCTACACAAAGAACATCGTGACCATCCGCGAGAAGTCGCTCACACAGATGACTGCCCAGAAAACCTGCTCCACCGGTAACCAGAACACGGGGGCGTGATGAAGAACGCATGATGGAGGCTCCGTTGCACAATAGGTGTCGGAAGGACAGCGCGGGGACACCAATCGCCGAACAAAACCACAGGGTACACAATCGAGGTTTTAGTGGCCAGTTTGTTCAGGGGAATCGGGAGAAGGCTGTCTTCCGGGGCCGTTGGAAACCTGCCGGTTCCCGGAATAAACTGTTACCTATGTGACCGGAATGCACCCGGGGTTGGTGGCAGGGGCAGAAGGACTCGAACCCTCGACCTACGGCTTAGAAGGCCGTTGCTCTATCCAGCTGAGCTATACCCCCACAAATGGCTGATGGTGTAGTGCATCGGCGTTTGGTCTGCGCGCGGATCCCGACAATCGGAGACCTACCGGATGACAACGCCCCGCATTTCACGGGCGCGAGTATAGCACCCAGTCGACAAGTTGCCAGCTCACGCAGGCCCGAGACAGGAGTGTGGGCAACACCGTAGACAGGGAGGGAGTGGGGTGGCCGACGGGTCTTGAACCCGCTACCTCCGGAGTCACAATCCGGTGCTCTACCAGGTGAGCTACGGCCACCACTGCAAAAGGGCTGAAAACAATACAACCAACTCGACAACCGTGGCCAATAGTTGGTCGGGGTAGAGAGATTCGAACTCCCGACATCCTGCTCCCAAAGCAGGCGCGCTACCAGACTGCGCTATACCCCGATATTCTGCCTGGACCAAACTGCGGTCCGTTTTCAGGGGGCGAATGATACTCAGCCCCCGGCAGGGCGTCAATGTCAGTTTGGTCATAATATATCTCTTTCGCCCCGCACTGCTCTCCCATTCAGCGCGTGCGCATGGGACAATAGCCGCCCGCTCCCAACCTCAAACACAGGATACAGACCCATGTCAGCACTGGTTCTGGACGGCAAGGCTCTCGCGGCCAAAACCGAAGCCGAACTGCTCGCGCGCGTCGAGCAACTCAAAGCCCGCTCAGGCGGCAAAACGCCGATTCTCGCCACCATACTGGTCGGTGACGACCCGGCCTCAGCGACTTACGTGAAAATGAAGGGGAACGCCTGCCGTCGCGTAGGCATGGAATCCCTGGCGGTTGAACTTCCCTCAACCACCAGCACGGATGAACTGCTGGAGGAGATTGCCCGGCTGAATGCCAACCCCGATGTGCACGGCATCCTGTTGCAGCACCCGGTGCCCGCCCAGATCGACGAACGCGCCTGTTTCGACGCCATCGCGCTGGAAAAAGACGTCGACGGTGTCACCTGCCTGGGTTTTGGCCGCATGGCGATGGGCGAGGAGGCGTACGGCTGTGCCACGCCCCAGGGCATCATGAGGATGCTGGAGAGCTACGGCGTTGAGATCGAAGGCAAACACGCCGTGGTGGTGGGGCGCAGCCCTATTCTGGGCAAACCTATGGCGATGATGCTGTTACAGAAAAACGCGACCGTGACCATTTGCCACTCCCGAACACAGGGCTTGCCGGCGTTGGTCGCCCAGGCAGACATTCTGGTGGGTGCGGTGGGCAAACCCGAGTTCATCAAGGCGGCCTGGGTCAAGCCCGGCGCGGTAGTGGTAGATGCGGGCTATCACCCGGGTGGCGTCGGCGACATCGAACTGGCGCCCCTGCTGGAGACCGCCAGTGCCTATACGCCGGTTCCCGGCGGTGTCGGGCCGATGACCATCAACACACTGATCATGCAGACCGTTGAATCCGGCGAGAAGTCACTGGGCTGAATCCTTGCGGACCCTCAGGCCCTGCGCCAGAGGGTCCCCTCGCGGCCATCCTCCAGTTCAACGCCCGCGTCCAGCAGCTGCTGACGAATCGCATCGGCGCGTGCAAAGTCCCTGTCCTGTTTCGCTGCCTGGCGCTCGGCGATAAGCGCTTCAATCGCCTCCGGCGCAATGTCATCGGCCGCTGCGCCGCCCTGCAGCCACGCCTCTGGTTCCTGCTGCAGTATGCCCAGCAATTTTCCGGCCGCCAGCAGGCGCGCCTTCAAACGGGGCTTGTCGGCCTCGGCGGCCTTGTGCAACTGCTTGGCCAGGGCGTGCAGTTCAGCAATCGCCAGTGGCGTGTTCAGGTCATCTTCCAGGGCGCAATAGAACCCCTCGGCCGAGAGATCTATATCATCGCTCTCTGGCACGTCCTGCACTCCACGCAAAGCGGTGTAAAAACCGCCCAGGTTGGCCTCCGCCTGCGCCAGAAGATCGGTGGAGAAGTTCAGCGGTGAGCGGTAGTGTGCCGAGAGCAGCGCGAAACGCAGCACCTCCCCGCGATAATGAGCCAGCAGTTCGCGCACCGTGCGGAAATTGCCCAGCGACTTGGACATCTTTTCACCGTCGATATCCAGATACGCGTTATGCATCCAGTAGCGCACATAATCACCACCGTGAGCGCAGCGGCTTTGCGCGATCTCGTTTTCGTGGTGCGGAAAAATCAGGTCACGGCCGCCGCCGTGAATATCAATGGTCTCGCCAAGGTGTGCGCGTATCATGGCAGAACACTCGAGGTGCCACCCTGGCCGGCCGCGCCCCCAGGGGCTGTCCCAGCCGGGATCCTCCGCAGCTGCCGGTTTCCAGAGCACGAAGTCACCCGGATGGCGCTTGTAATCGGCGACCTCCACACGCGCTCCTGCCAGCATATCGTCCAGTGACCGCCCGGAAAGGCGGCCGTAGTCCGGCATGGATTCCACGGCAAACAGCACATGACCCTCGCTGACATAGGCATGCCCCTTGGCCAGCAGGGTTTCGGTGAGCGCAATCATGCCGTCGATGTGGTGGGTGGCATGTGGCTCGAGCGTCGGCGGCAAGGCGTTCAATGCCGCCATATCCTCGCGATACTTGTTGGTAAACTCCGCGGTGACGTCCTCGATGCTGCGCCCGCTGTCCCGCGCGGCGGCGATGATTTTGTCATCGACATCGGTGATGTTGCGTGCGTAGATCACCTCGCGGTACTGGGTCTGCAGCAGCCGGAACAGAACATCGAACACCACCACCGGGCGCGCGTTACCGATGTGCGCCAGGTTGTAGACCGTAGGGCCACACACGTACATGGTGACACGGTCGGGCTGCAGTGGCTCAAATACCTCCTTGCGCGCACTCAGGGTGTTGTACAGCACAATGCTCATGCATCCTCCCCTGCCGCAGCCCAGGTGTCCCTCAGCCCTATCGTGCGGTTGAACACCGGATTTTCCGCAGTGTGGTCGTAGCGGTCAGCAACGAAGTAACCCTCCCGCTCAAACTGAAAGCCCTGCTCGGGCCTCGCGGCGGCGAGTGCCGGTTCAATCCAGGCACCCTCGACAACCCGCAGTGACGCGGGATTCAGCCACTCCAGATAGGCGTTATCGCCACGATCCGGTGCCTCATGGGTGAACAGGCGGTCGTAAAGGCGCACCGTGGCTCGACGCCCCTCGCTGGCAGACACCCACTGGATCACGCCCTTGGGTTTGACGCCATCGGCCGGATCGTTACCGAGCGTTCCCGGAATGGTCCGCGCATGTACGGCGATGATCTCTCCCGCCTCATCCCTGACCACCTCTGTCGCTTCGATGACATAAGCATTGCGCAGGCGAACGCGCTTGCCCAGCACAAGCCGCTTGTATTTCTTGTTGGCTTCTTCCCGGAAATCATCCGCGTCGATATACAGCTCCCGGGTAAAGGGCACCTCGCGGCTACCCAGATCTTCACGGCTGGGGTGCAAAGCCGCAGTGAGGACCTCGCGATGCGTCTCCGGAAGATCGGTGAGAATCACCTTGAGCGGGTTCAGCACGCACATACCGCGCGGCGCGTTGGTGTTCAGGTCATCGCGAATCGCGTGCTCCAGCATCGCGACATCAACCACGCCGTCACTGCGGGTCACGCCGATCATGTCGCAAAACGTGCGGATAGAGGCCGGGGTGAAGCCGCGCCGGCGCATCCCTGCAATCGTTGGCATACGCGGATCATCCCAGCCGCTGACAATCCCCTCGTCCACCAGCGCCTTCAGTTTGCGCTTGCTGGTGACCGTGTAATTCAGGTTGAGGCGTCCGAATTCATATTGACGCGGCCGCGTCGGCACCGGCAGGTGTTCGATCAACCAGTCGTACAGGGGGCGATGATCTTCGAACTCGAGGGTGCAGATCGAGTGGGTGACGCCCTCGATGGCGTCTTCCTGCCCGTGGGCGAAGTCATAGGTTGGATAGATCACCCAGGCGTCACCGGTCTGGTGATGGGGCACCTTGCGAATGCGATAGAGAATCGGGTCGCGCATGTTCATATTGGGCGAAGCCATATCAATGCGGGCGCGCAGCACCCGGCTGCCCTCCTCGAATTCACCCGCACGCATGCGCTGCAGCAGGTCGAGATTTTCTTCCACTGAGCGACTGCGGAACGGACTGTTCCGGCCGGGCTCGGTCAGGGTTCCGCGATACTCACGAGCCTGCTCCGCATTCAGGTCACACACGTAGGCGTCACCATTACGCACCAGGTGCAGGGCCCAATCGAAAAACTGCTCGAAATACGCGGAGGCAAAGCGCACATCACCCGCCCACTGATAGCCCAGCCAGCGCACGTCTTCCTGGATGGCGTCGATGAACTCCTGGCTCTCCTTTTCCGGGTTGGTGTCATCGAACCGGAGATGGCAGTGCCCGCCGAAACGCTCCGCCAGGCCGAAATTCAGGCAGATCGATTTCGCGTGGCCGACATGCAGATAGCCGTTGGGCTCAGGCGGGAAACGGGTGACCACGGTCTGCACACGGCCAGCCGCGAGGTCGTCCGCGATGACCGTATGAAGGAAATTATTGCCAGGTTTGGTATCCATGCAGCCTTTTACTTCCCAAAAGCCGCGCATTATAGCCCCAGAGGCCCGGGGCGTGCAGCTATACTCTGGTGGCCGGGGCGGGTATTCGCAGCCACCTGTGGCAGCCCGCGCCGGCGCGGTCAGGATACGGGCGCAAAGTGTGTGCTAATGCCAAACGCACGCCGTGTGTTTTACAGGCAGGGAAAAGTCCGTATCATTGCGCTCTCTTTTTTCAATCGAGTTTTCCACTCCCTAACAAGGCGGCGTACCTGCAATGGTTATCATTAAAACGACCTTTGGCGATATCACTCTCACTCTCGACGCAGACAAGGCCCCCGTCACCGTGGCCAATTTTCTCAAACACGCGCGTGAAGGGTCTTATGACGGCACGATTTTTCACCGTGTTATCGACAACTTCATGATCCAGGGCGGCGGTTTTGACACAGAGATGCGCCAGAAGCCGGCGGGTGAACCGATTCAGAACGAAGCTGACAATGGCCTCAAAAACGACTTCGGCACCATTGCCATGGCCCGCACCATGGACCCGCACTCGGCCACCACGCAGTTCTTTATTAACGTCAAGGACAACGACTTCCTCAACCACAGCGGCAAGAATATGCAGGGCTGGGGCTATGCGGTGTTTGGCAAGGTCACCGACGGTGAAGAGGTACTGCACAAGATTCGTGTTCTGCCCACCACCAGCCGCAGCGGACACCAGGACGTACCCGTTGACCCCGTGATCATCGAAACGATCGAAATCGTTGAAGACTGACTCGCAGGCATGCAGCAGTGAGCGCGACCTACCTGATCTCGGACTTGCACCTTGAGTCTACCCGCCCGGCAACGGTGCGGGCACTGCGGCGCTTTCTGCTGGATCATCAGGACTGCGACGCACTGTACATCCTCGGCGACCTGTTCGAGGTGTGGATAGGCGATGACGACGACGCACCGCTCGCCGCAGAGGTCACGGAAATGCTGCGCCGCTTCTCCGCTGCCGGACCCAGGCTCTACCTGCTGCCCGGCAACCGGGATTTTCTGCTCGGCCGTGACTTCTGCAGCGCCGTTGGCGGTAAATTGCTGCGCGACCCCCGTGTGGTGAACCTCTACGGCACCCCCACACTGCTTATGCACGGCGACAGCCTGTGCACCCGGGACACCGAATACCAGGCCTTCCGCAAGACAACACGTTCAGCGGCCTGGCAGACCGAGCTGCTGGCACGCAGTCTGGAGGAGCGCCGGGCGCTCGCTCGGGAACTGCGCAGTCGCAGCCGCGAAGCCAACAGCAACAAGGCAGAGGACATCATGGATGTCACACCAAGCGAGGTTGAACGCGCCCTGCTCGACCACGAAGTGCAGTGCATGGTGCACGGCCACACCCACCGTCCGGCACGCCACGAACATGCGGCGGGGGTGCGCTGGGTATTGGGAGACTGGGACCAGTCCGGCTGGTACCTGGAGGCCTCACCTGACGGGTTGAGCCTGCATAGTTTCGATATAAAACAATAGGTTAATATAATTACTTAACCCTGATCCTAGCTACTCCCCGGCGGGTACACCGCTGTGGAAGCGGAACTCCGCATCACAACCGGTAATGAGGGCAGCCTCTACCGCCTTCAGCTGCTCAAGGCGCGCGGTGATTTCTGCTGCGGATGCCAGGTCACCCGCCAGCGCGAGATAATCCTGGAAATGGCGTGCCTCTGATTTCAATAGAGAATCGTAAAACTGCGCCAGCTCGGCATCCAGGTGCGGAATCAAGGCCGCGAATCGTTCACAGGAGCGGGCTTCAATCAGCGCACCGACCAGCAGCGTATCCACCAGCCGGCCGGGCTCATTGCCACGCACCTCCGCCCGCAGACCCGCGGCGTAGCGCGAGGCCGAAAGCTGCGGGTACGCCACCTTGCGCCGCTGCATAATGGCAAACACCTGCTCGAAGTGACGCAGTTCCTCCCGTGCCAGACGTGACAATTTTTGCAGCAGGCGCGGGTGCTCCACATAGCGATACATCAAATTGAGCGCGGTAGATGCCGCCTTCTTCTCGCAATTGGCATGATCAACCAGCAAGGTGTGCGGATGCTCCAGTGCCCACCCCACCCAGGCGTCTGGCGTCGCACAGGGCAGAAATGCACGCACCGGGCCCAACAGCGCCTCTGTCATGACGTTACGCCGCCGAACAGGTCAGGGGTTCGCATATAACGCTCATAATGTGCTTCCGAAAGAATATAGAATTCCCGATCGATGAGGTCGCGCAATTGCGGCAGCCCCAGACGGGCGTGGCTGGCATGCACCTCGAAACCGAAGTCCGCCGGCCGATCAATCTGGCCCGCCCCCGCCTTCAGCAGGCTGAACACCCAGCAATACTCGTCATGTTCGGGGTTGTAGCGCAGTTGCTGCACCTGCAGTTGCCAGGCGAGCAGTGGCTTGTCGATCACCATCAAGGCATTGCGCACACACTGCGAGAGAAAGCCGGATAGACGCCCGTCAATGGCCCGTTTCTGCTCGTCGGTGTAGCTGTTCCAGTGAATGACTTCATGACTGAAACGCTTGCAACCCCGACAAACGGCATCACCAATGCCCGTCGAGCAGACGCCGATGCAGGGTGTCTTGACCGCTGGTTTGCGCATAATCAGGAAAAAACAGAGGGACTGACAACAGGCGAAAAGTGTACGCCATCAGCCTGCTGAATGCACGGTATAAGCGTTTGATTTATTTATCTTAAACTGCCCCTGGGATATACTCCCGCGGCACATCAGCGCGCAGTCACGGCGGCCGCAAAGCCCCCTGCTGTGCCTCCCCGCCACCGTAACAAGGAGTTTTACCGTGCTAGACGCCTACCGCGAACACGTGGCCGAACGGGCCGCCCTCAACATTCCGCCCAAGCCCCTGAGTGCCGAGCAGGTCGCCGCACTGGTTGAGCTCCTGAAGAACCCGCCCGCTGGCGAAGAGGCCTTTCTTCTCGACCTGATCACCAACCGTGTTCCACCGGGCGTGGACGAAGCGGCCTACGTCAAGGCCGGGTTTCTCTCCGCCATTGTGCGGGGCCAGGCCAGCAGCCCGCTGATCGACCCTCAAACCGCGGTTGCCCTGCTGGGCAACATGCACGGTGGTTACAATATCGAGGCTCTGGTGGGCCTGCTGACCGACGAGAATCTGGGCGCATTGGCGGCGAAAGAGCTCAAGCACACGCTGCTGGTGTTTGACGCGTTCCACGATGTCGAGGAATTGGCGAAAGGCGGGAACGCAAACGCCAAAGCAGTGATGGCAGCCTGGGCCGAGGGCGAGTGGTTCACCAATCGTCCGGCAGTGCCTGAGTCCATCAAGGTATCGGTGTTCAAAGTCACCGGCGAAACCAACACGGATGACCTCTCCCCTGCCCCTGATGCCTGGTCACGTCCAGACATCCCCCTGCACGCGCTGGCCATGTACAAAATGACCCGCGACGGGCTCACCCCCGAAGAACACGGTGTCACCGGCCCGATGAAGCAGATCGCGGCCCTGCAGGACAAGGGTTTGCCGGTTGCCTTCGTGGGCGACGTTGTCGGCACCGGCTCCTCGCGCAAGTCCGCAACGAACTCGGTACTCTGGTTCTTCGGCGAGGACATGCCGGGTGTGCCCAACAAGCGCGGCGGCGGTATCTGCATCGGTGGCAAGGTTGCCCCCATTTTCTACAACACAATGGAAGACGCTGGCGCCCTGGTTTTTGAAGCTCCGGTGGACGACCTGCACATGGGCGACGTGATCGAGGTACGCCCCTACGAGGGCAAGATCCTCTCTGAAACCGGCGCAGTACTGTCCGAATTCAGCCTCAAGTCCGACGTATTGCTGGACGAAGTACGCGCCGGCGGCCGGATCAACCTGATCATTGGTCGGGGCCTCACCGCGCGGGCCCGGGAGTCACTGGGTCTGCCGCCCACAGATCTGTTCCGCCGCCCCGAGCAGCCTGCAGACAGCGATAAGGGCTTCACCCTGGCGCAGAAAATGGTCGGCAAGGCCTGTGGTATGCAGGGCATCCGCCCCGGCACGTACTGCGAGCCCCGCATGACGACCGTCGGCTCCCAGGACACCACGGGACCCATGACCCGCGATGAGCTGAAGGACCTTGCCTGCCTCGGCTTCTCCGCCGACCTGGTCATGCAGTCGTTCTGCCACACAGCAGCGTATCCGAAGCCTGTGGACATCGACACGCAGCACACCCTGCCGGATTTCATCATGACCCGCGGCGGTGTTTCCCTGCGCCCGGGTGACGGCATCATCCACAGCTGGCTGAACCGCATGCTGCTGCCTGACACTGTGGGCACCGGCGGCGACAGCCACACACGTTTCCCTATGGGGATTTCGTTCCCGGCCGGCTCAGGCCTCGTGGCGTTTGCAGCGGCAACCGGCGTCATGCCGCTGGACATGCCGGAATCCGTTCTGGTGCGCTTCAAGGGTGACATGCAACCGGGAATCACCCTGCGCGACCTGGTACACGCAATCCCCTACTATGCCATCCAGGAAGGCTTGCTGACCGTCGAGAAGAAAGGCAAGAAGAACATCTTCTCCGGGCGTATTCTCGAAATCGAAGGCCTCAAGGGCCTGACTGTTGAGCAGGCTTTCGAGCTTTCTGATGCCTCTGCTGAGCGCTCAGCTGCGGGTTGCACCATTGCCCTCGACGAGGACACGATTGCCGAGTACCTGCGCTCCAATGTGGTGCTGCTGCGCTCGATGATTGCGGAAGGTTACGGCGACAGCCGCACCCTGGAGCGTCGCGCCGCGAAGATGGAAGAGTGGCTGGCGAACCCGAGCCTGATGACGGCCGATGCGGACGCCGAGTATGCTGCCGTGATCGAGATCGATCTGGCCCAGCTGCGGGAGCCGATCGTGTGCGCGCCCAACGACCCGGACGATGCCCGCTTGCTGTCCGACGTAGCCGGCGACAAGGTCGACGAGGTCTTCATTGGCAGCTGCATGACCAACATCGGCCACTTCCGCGCGGCCGGTAAACTGCTCGATCAGCACAAGGGCGGTATCTCCACGCGCATGTGGATATCACCACCGACCCGCATGGACGAGCATCTGCTGATGGAGGAAGGCTACTACAACATCTTCGGCCGCGCGGGTGCCCGCACCGAGATGCCGGGTTGTTCACTGTGCATGGGCAACCAGGCACGTGTCGCACCCAACAGTACAGTGCTCTCGACGTCGACGCGCAACTTCCCCAACCGCCTCGGTGACGGTGCCAACGTGTACCTGACCTCCGCCGAGCTGGCCGCCGTCGGTGCCATCCTGGGCAAACTGCCGACCCCAGAGGAGTATCTGGAGTACGCCAGCCGTCTGGACGCGATGTCATCGGAGATCTACCGCTACATGAACTTCGACCAGATCGTCGAGTTCCAGAAGAGCGCCGAAGAAGGCAAGCGCATCTCAGCGGTACAGATCGATACCGTCTCGGCCTGAGCCTCGTCAATCGGTGCGGGGCCCGCTGTAGTGGGCCGCACACCGGGACACAAAAAAGCCGGCAGTTACGCCGGCTTTTTTATTGGCGGAAAACCCTCCGCGAGGATTGCACTCAGCTCAGAGTGCCGACTCCAGCTGGGGCAGTGCGTCGAACAGGTCCGCAACCAGCCCATAATCTGCAACCTGGAAGATCGGTGCATCTTCGTCCTTGTTGATCGCAACAATCACTTTGGAGTCCTTCATGCCCGCGAGGTGCTGAATCGCCCCCGAGATCCCGACAGCGATGTACAGGTCCGGCGCGACAATCTTGCCGGTCTGGCCGACTTGCATATCGTTGGGCACAAAGCCCGCGTCCACGGCGGCACGTGAGGCACCAATGGCAGCGCCCAGCTTGTCTGCAATGCCTTCCAGCAATTTGAAGTTGTCGCCGTTCTGCATGCCTCGGCCACCCGAAATGACAACCGGAGCGGCGGTCAGCTCAGGGCGGTCGGACACCGCGACTTCTTCGCCCACGAAACTGGACAGGCCAGCATCGTGCACGGCTGACACGGCCTCGACAGACGCCGAGCCCCCTTCCGCCGCTGCCGCGTCAAAGGCAGTGGTACGCACGGTGATCACCTTGCGCGCGTCGCTGCTTTGCACAGTGGCAATCACGTTACCCGCATAAATCGGGCGTTTGAAGGTGTCGGCGGACTCCACCGCGATCACATCGGACACCTGCGCAACGTCCAGCAGCGCGGCTACGCGGGGCATGATATTCTTGCCATTCGTGGTCGCCGGGGCGACGACGTTGTCATAGCCGGCAGCGACCTCAGCGATCAACAGGCTGACGTTTTCGGCCAGCTGGTGCTCATAAACGGCGTTGTCAGCTACCAGCACCTTGCCGATTCCGGCGATTTTTGCGGCTTCTTCGCCCACCGCTGCGCAGCCGGCACCGGCCACGAGAATATCGATGTCGGCACCCAATGCCTGCGCCGCTGTCACCGCATTCAGGGTGGCCGGCTTCAGGCCGCTGTTGTCGTGCTCTGCAATAACGAGTGTACTCATGAGATCACCTTCGCCTCGTTCTTCAATTTGTCGACCAGCTGGGCAACGTCCTCAACCTTGATACCCGCCTGACGCTCCGCCGGCGGCTCTACCCGCAGCTGGGTGATATGGTGGGTGATTTCGACCCCGAGATCCGCCGGGCTGAACACGTCCAGCTGCTTCTTCTTCGCCTTCATGATATTGGGCAGCGACGCATAGCGCGGCTCGTTCAGGCGCAGGTCCGTGGTGACGATCGCCGGCAGGGTCAGGCTGATGGTCTGCAGGCCGCCATCAACCTCACGCACTACATTAAGTTTATCGCCTTCAACCTTGATTTCTGAGGCAAAAGTGCCCTGAGGCATATTGGTTAACGCCCCCAGCATCTGCCCTGTCTGGTTGTTGTCACCGTCGATGGACTGCTTGCCCAGAATGACCAGTTGCGGCTGCTCTTTCTCTACCACGCCCTTGAGCAGCTTGGCGATCACCAGCGGCTCAATCCGCCCTTCGGTTTCCACGTGAATGCCACGGTCGGCGCCCAGAGCGAGCGCGGTGCGAATCTGCTCCTGGCAGGGCTTTTCACCCACAGAAACAGCGATCACCTCGGTCGCGACTCCGGCTTCTTTCAGTCTCACCGCTTCTTCAACGGCGATTTCACAGAACGGGTTGATAGCCATTTTGACGTTGTTCAGGTCAACGTCACTGCCATCGCCCTTCGCACGGACTTTGACGTTGTAGTCAACGACGCGCTTAACGGCAACAAGAACCTTCATAGGATTTCCAATGCTAGTTTCGGGTGGGTTTGCATGGGCTGGCGCGCGCCACGCGGGGCACCGGCCTGTACTCGGGCCGCTATGTTGCCGCCAAAGGCAGTAGAGGTCAAGAGCGTTTCAGTGCAGCATAGCGTACGGTGCTGGACAGAAGCAGAGCATCGCAGGCCACCACTGTTCTGGTTTTTAACCTTTAAAAATTATATACTTGCGCGGCTTTTTTGGCTGCCCTTCGATTCAAGCGACTGGGCGCACCCAGCCATTCGGACCCCCCGCGCGAACTAGAGGAGCCTACCGTGGAACGTGAATCAATGGAATTCGATGTAGTGATTGTTGGCGCGGGGCCTGCGGGTCTGTCCGCCGCCTGTCGCATCATGCAACTCGCACAGGCACAGGAACGGGAAGTCACCGTGTGTGTTGTCGAAAAGGGTTCCGAGGTCGGCGCGCACACACTGTCTGGCGCCGTGCTTGAGCCGCGCGCGCTCGCAGAACTGTTCCCTGACTGGGCCAACATGGGTGCGCCACTGAATACCGCCGTCACCCACGACAACTTCTTTTTCTATACCAGTGAGAAAAAGGCCATCAAGCTGCCCAACTTCCTGATCCCGAAGCCCACGCACAACGAGGGGAACTTCATTGTCTCCATGGGTAACGTGTGCCGCTGGCTGGCCGAGCAGGCCGAAAACCTGGGTGTCGAAGTCTACCCCGGGTTCGCCGCCGCCGAGGTACTCTACCACGAGGATGGCCGGGTCAAAGGCATCGCGACCGGCGACATGGGTATTGGCGCCGATGGCGAGAAGAAAGACAGCTACACCCCGGGCATGGAACTGCACGCACGCTACACCCTGTTTGCGGAAGGCTGCCGCGGCCACCTTGGCAAGCAACTCATCAGCCGTTTCGGGCTGGATGACGGCAAGGATCCCCAGCACTACGGCATCGGGATCAAGGAAATCTGGGAAATTCCGGCCGAGCAGCACGAAGAGGGACTGGTCGTGCACGGTCTGGGCTGGCCCCTGAAGGAAAGCGGCGCCAGCGGTGGCGCGTTCCTGTACCACGCAGAAAACAACCAGGTCTATCTGGGCCTGATCACTGACCTGAACTACAGCAACCCGCACCTGAGCCCGTTCGAGGAATTCCAGCGCTGGAAGCAGCACCCGGAAACCCTGAAGTACATTCAGGGGGGCACACGGATCAGCTACGGCGCCCGCGCGATCGCCAAGGGCGGCTACAACTCGCTGCCCAAAATGCACTTCCCGGGTGGTCTGCTGATTGGCTGTGACGCAGGCACACTGAATGCCGTCAAAATCAAAGGCAACCACACCGCCATGAAGAGCGGCCTGCTCGCTGCTGAGGCCGTGGTCGAAGCACTGCTCCAGGGCGAGTCTGCGCCCGCCGACCTGGAGGGTTATGCCGAGCGCGTACGCAACTCCTGGCTGCACGAAGAACTCTACACAACGCGGAACTTCAGCGGCTTTATGCACAAGTTCGGATTCATGCTGGGGTCGGCCATGGTGTGGGTTGATCAGACCCTGTTTGGCGGCAAGCTGCCTTTCACGCTGAACGACTCCGTGCCCGATTACGCCACCCTGAAACCGGCGAATGCGTGTAAAAAGCCCAACTACCCCAAACCGGACAACAAGATTACCTTTGACCGACTGACCTCCGTGTTCCTGTCGAATACAAACCACGAAGAGGACCAGCCCTGTCACCTCACCCTGATTGACCCCAGCATACCCCTGGCGAAAAACCTGCCCCTGTACGATGAACCGGCACAGCGCTATTGCCCGGCAGGTGTGTACGAGGTGGTGGAGGATGCGCAGGGACAGCGTTTCCAGATCAATGCACAGAACTGCGTGCACTGTAAAACCTGTGACATCAAAGACCCTTCACAGAACATTGTCTGGGTCACGCCGGAAGGGTTCGGGGGCCCCACCTACCCCAACATGTAACCCCGCAGTCAACGCCCCCGCTACGGTAGCTCGCGGCTACTGTAGCGGGAACCAGACCCCGGCGCTGTGAACCTGCAGCCGCCCGTCCCGTTCTTCGCCACTCTCCACCAGACGGTACCAGGCCGCACGTGTCAGCACCGCACTCAGACCGTGCGGCAGATGAATGGCGGCAACATCGCCAAGAGCAGGTTCCAGAAACAGGGCGTGGTCAGCGTTTATGGCCACTTCAGTGCCCGTGTTCAACCGGGCGTACAAGGTGTCGTCGCGACGGTTGATCTCCGTCACCACCAGGGGATGCAACTCAACCTGGATGCGCCACTTTTCAACGGGCGTCACGAGGTAGTAGTCGCCGTCATCCTCGCGCCGCAAAATACTGGCAAACAGCGCGACCAGTGGCTCACGCCGGATGCGACCGCCCTCGTGATACCAGCTACCATCTGCAGCAATGCGAATGTCGATATCACCCGACAACGGCGGATGCCAGCGCTCCAGTGGCGGGGGTGATTTCGGTGCAATGGCGGGCACACTACCCACCAGTGCCTCAAGCCTGTCCGTCATGACTGCACACCGTGGCAGGGCGGAATCACCCTGACATTGATCACGCCCTCCAGAGCACGCATCGAGGCCAGGCTGGACTCAGCCGGACAGATATCCATGTCGATAAGGTTGTAGGCGATGTTGTCGCGACTTTTATTGAGCATATCGACAACGTTGATATTCAGCTCCGCCAGAATCGACAACACGCTGCCAAGAATCTTGGGCACGTTGGTGTTGGTTACGGCCAGACGGCAACCCCCTGCCCGCTCCAACTGCAGCGTGGGAAAGTTGACCGCGTTGCGAATGTTGCCGTTCTCGAGAAAATCACGCAATTGGTCGGCGGCCATGATCGCGCAGTTGTCCTCTGCTTCATCCGTGCTGGCACCGATGTGCGGCATCAGCACCGCATTCTTGCGGCCGATCAGTGCGGGGCTGGGGAAGTCTGCGATGTATTTGCGCAGACGCCCCTGATCAAGTGCAGCCAGCAGCGCGCTCTCATCAACGATCTCCTGCCGGGCAAAATTGAGCAGGCAGGCATGCGCGGGCATAGCGGCGAACAGTTCGGCGTTCACCAGTCCGCGGGTAGACTCCAGTGCAGGAAGGTGCAGGGTCACGTAGTCGCTGCGGGAGAACAGCGCCGTCAGCGAGTCTGCCTTGCGCACCTGGCTGGACAAACGCCAGGCCGCCTCCACCGACAGCGCCGGATCGTAACCGATGACGTCCATGCCAAGGGTCAGGGCCATATCGGCAACCAGTGAACCTATCGCGCCCAGACCAACGACGCCCAGCGTTTTTCCGCGCAGTTCGTTGCCCTTGAAGTGTTTCTTGTTGGCTTCAAGCGTCTTGTTGAGCTCTGCCGCGTCCGTGATGTCGGCAAGCCCTGAGACGTATTCCAGCCCTTCCACCACCCCGCGGGACCCCAGCAACAGCCCCGCGGCCACCAACTCCTTGACCGCATTGGCGTTGGCGCCTGGAGAGTTGAACACGGGGATGCCCCGCTGGGTACAGTCCGCAACGGGGATGTTGTTCACCCCCGCCCCGGCCCGGGCAATCGCCAACACGCTATCGGCAATATCGGCCGCTTGTAACCTGTGGCTGCGCAGGAGAATGGCATCCGGGTGCGCAAACTCACTGGCAATCTCGTAGGCGTCTCTAGGCAGGCGCTCAAGGCCCTTCAGGGAGATCTGGTTAAGGGTAAGAATACGTCGGGCCATGATCCAGCGGGTGTCCTTGTCAGTGGGTCAAAGTGCTTTAGAGCACGGTGATGTCGGCGTCTGCGCGCAAGCCCTGCTCGTGCTCGACCTGCAACAGTGCACCGAATTCACTGCCAATGCGCTGCCGCAAGCCGCTTTCCTGCTCGGGCGCCAGACTGGCCAGGGAGCCCGCCTGCACACGGACAAGCTGCAGCACACGCGCATCGCCCGAGGCATCAATCACATAGTCGGCTATGGGGCTATCATCAGCCGTGGGGGCGGGCAAACTGAACGCACGCTGCAACACCGCAGGGGGCACGGCGCGGCTGTCTCGCAGGGCACCGAGCTCCACCTGCCATTCCACATTCTCACGGGTCGCAAGCGCTTCTATGCTCTGTTCCCCGGACTGCAGCTGCGCAACAGCCTGAGCCGCGGCACTCTCCAGTGCTGCACGCGCACGCTCGCGCGTGAGACTGCGCACGATCTCATCCCGCACATCGTCCAGTGGCTGCAAGGCGGGCTTGTTGTGTTCCTGTACATGCACGGCAACGAACCGGTCGCCACCCAGTTCCAGCACCTCACTGTTGTGGCCCAATTCCAGCACGTCTTCAGAGAACGCCGCCCGCAGCACCGCAGGGTCGGCCAGCGGGCCATCGCGCTGCTCACGCGTGACAGGCTCCGAGCGCTGCACTTGCAGCCCCAGCTCCTGCGCCGGTGCCCGCAGGCTGTCAGCCGTGAAGGCGATATCGCGCAGTTCCTCGACCGCCAGCAGCAGTGCCACACGCGCTTCGCGCTCCTGAAGGCTCGCCTCAAGCTCCGCGCGCAGCTCTTCAAAGCTCGGCGGATCGGAATCCCGACGTTCAGTGACCATCAGAATATGCGTGCCGGCATCCGTCTCTACTGGATCCGAGATCGCATTCACCTCCAGCGCTGCGACCGCTTCTTCCATCTCAGGGGGGAAGGCATCACCCGCCGAGAACCCGAGGTCCCCGCCATTACCCGCGGAGCCCACATCGTCTGAGCGTTCCGCCGCGACCTCGGCAAACGCCTTGCCCGCGGCGAGCTCACCCCGAACCACCTCGATGCGCGCAGCGAAATCAGCATCGGACTCGCCGCCCCCGCGCTGCAGGAGGATGTGCGAAACACGATTCTCCGTCTGGTACTGGTAGCTGTCGAGGCGAATGCGATACTCCTCCTGGAGTGCCGCGTCATCAACCGGTTGGCGAAAATCGTCCAGAGTCAACTCGACATAATCGAGCACCACGGACTCCGGTGTCATGAAACGCGACTCGTTGTCGCGATAGAACGCCTCGAGGTCCGCCTCGCTGACCTCCACCGCTTCAAGATACGGCGCCAGCGGCAGGGTCAGATAGCGGATGTCCCTCTGCTCTGCAAGCACCTTCGCGGCAAGGGCGAGTTCGGCGGGAGTCGCAAAATCGCTACCTGCCAGTCCGGCACGCACCTGCCCGAGAATCAGGTCATCCCTAAGCGCACTCTTGAACGATGCTGGTGTGAATCCGGCAGACGCCAGCAGGCTCTTGTACATTTCGGGAGAGAATTCACCATCCAGTTGGAACTGTTCCATACCGGCAATCACCGCACCCAGCTCAGCCTCGGAGACCGTCAGGCCCATTTCGCGCGCTGATTGCATGAGCAGTTTGCGTGACACAATGCCCTCCAGCGCCTGGGCGCTGAGCCGCTGCTCATCCAGCATTGCCGGGTCGAGATTCTCACCCATCATGGCAATCAACTGGCGCCGCTGTGTGTCCACAGCCTGCTGCAATTCGACAGGGCTCACAGCCTCACCGTTTACCTCGGCAACGGTACTACCGCCACCGCCCAAGAGAATGGACTCAATGCCAAACAGCGCAAAGGAGATAACGATCAACCCGACAACGACCTTGGCGGCAGTTCCCTGGGTAGTCTTGCGGATATCCTGAAGCATGGTGTTTTCCGTTCCTTAGCAACAAAAAAGCGCACTCGTGAGTGCGCCTTTCCCTGAACCGCTACCGGTGCACAGGCAGGTCAGGCGCGTCGTGAGCGAACGCCGAACCCGCCAGTTACTGCAACTCAGCCGTTGACGGCATCCTTGAGTGCCTTGCCGGGTTTGAAGCCGGGCACGTTGGACGCTTTGATCTGAATGGTCTGGCCGGTTTGCGGATTGCGACCTTCACGAGCTGCGCGCGCTTTCACAGCAAACGTGCCGAAGCCCACCAGGGTTACCTGGTCGCCTTTTTTCAGGGCTTGCGTAATGCTGTCTACAACAGCGTCGAGCGCGCGTCCGGCGGAAGCCTTGGGCAGATCAGCAGCGGCAGCAATGGCGTCAATGAGTTCAGTCTTGTTCACAGGTATCCCCTTGGAATGTTATCTGGCTGTAAGTGTGGTGTTCTGGCCGCAATACAGAGCGGGCGATTCATGGTGCGGCAGGCGAGCAACGGTACGTGATGACGGCTGCTACTGCGGGCTCCCCCGATGCCAAAAGCGAAGAGAAGCGCACTGAATTCAGGGTGCTGACTGTATACCAGAGCCGAGTTGGCGGTCAACCGGCACCCGGCTTTCAATGCGTATTTATCCGGTTTTTACCCGCCTGCTCATCGTCCTGCCCGGTCCCGGGTGCAGGGGCGAGGTACTCCTCGTCGGTGAGTGGCTCCGGTACTCTCTCCAACGCAATCGCCAACACCTCATCGATCCACTTCACCGGACGGATCTGCAGGTCCTGCTTAATGTTCTCCGGCACCTCCTTGAGATCGCGCTCGTTCTCTTTCGGGATCACCACCGTCTTGATACCACCGCGGCGGGCTGCCAGCAGCTTTTCCTTGAGGCCCCCAATGGGCAGCACCTCACCACGCAGGGTGATCTCGCCGGTCATGGCCACATCGGCGCGCACCGCAATACCGGTGCTAATGGACACCAGGGCGGTACACATCGCCACCCCGGCACTGGGGCCATCCTTCGGCGTCGCGCCCTCCGGCACATGGATATGCACATCGTGCTTGTCGTGCCAGGACGCGGGAATCCCCAGCAGCTGCGAACGGCTGCGCACAACGGTCGTTGCGGCCTGAATGGACTCCTGCATCACGTCGCCCAACGAGCCTGTTTTCACATAGCGTCCCTTGCCGGCAACCGATGCCGCCTCAATCGTCAGCAGTTCGCCACCGACCGAGGTCCAGGCCAGGCCGGTCACCTGCCCCACCTTGTTCTGCTCTTCCGCAATACCGAAGTTGAACTTGCGCACGCCCAGCAGGTCCGGGAGCATATCTGGAGTGACCTCAGCTGCCACCGTGTCTTCTTCCAGCGCGATCCGCTTGACCATCTTGCGGCAGATCTTCGCTACTTCGCGCTCCAGCGCCCGAACACCGGCTTCGCGGGTGTAGTAGCGGATAATGTCTATCACCGTACCTTCCGCGATCGAGATCTCGTCTTTGCCCAGGCCATTCTGCCGAATCTGCTTGGGGATAAGGTATTTGGCGGCAATGCTGACTTTCTCATCCTCGGTGTAACCAGGGATGCGGATGACCTCCATGCGATCGAGCAGCGGCCCGGGAATATTCATGGTATTGGAGGTACACACGAACATCACGTCCGAAAGGTCGTAATCGACTTCCAGGTAATGGTCATTGAAGGCGTGGTTCTGCTCGGGGTCCAGCACTTCCAGCATCGCGGAAGCAGGATCACCGCGGTGGTCCATGCCCATCTTGTCGATTTCGTCGAGCAGGAACAACGGGTTGCGCACGCCCGCCTTGGCCATTTTCTGCAGCAGCTTGCCCGGCATTGAGCCGATGTAGGTCCTGCGGTGTCCGCGAATCTCCGCCTCATCGCGCACGCCGCCCAGCGCCATGCGCACGAATTTGCGGTTGGTGGCACGGGCCAGCGACTCCCCAAGAGAGGTCTTGCCCACGCCGGGCGGACCCACCAGGCACAGCACCGGGCCCTTGACCTTGCGCACACGCTTTTGCACCGCGAGGTATTCGAGAATACGCTCCTTCACCTCTTCCAGGCCAAAGTGATCCTCGTTGAGGATCGTCGAGGCGCGCTTGAGGTCATGCTTTACCTTGCTGCGGCGCGACCAGGGCACACTCACCATCCAGTCGATGTAGCTGCGCACCACTGAGGCCTCGGCAGACATGGGCGACATCATCTTGAGCTTGTTCAGTTCGGCGAGAGCCTTGGTCCGCGCTTCATCGGGCATGCGCGCGTCGTCAATGCGCGCCTGCAAGTCATCCAGCTCACTGGGCGCCTCGTCGAGATCGCCCAGTTCCTTCTGGATCGCCTTCATCTGCTCGTTGAGATAGTACTCGCGCTGGCTCTTTTCCATCTGCTTCTTGACGCGACCACGTATGCGTTTCTCCACCTGGAACAGGTCGATCTCCGCCTCCATCAAGCCCATCAGGTGCTCGAGCCGGGCCCGGATGTCTGCGATTTCAAGGATCGCCTGCTTTTCCTGCAGATCCACGCTCATGTGGGCCGCTATGGTGTCCGCCAGACGCCCGGGCTCATCAATGCCAGAGAGCGACGTGAGAACCTCCGCCGGCACCTTCTTGCTGAGATTCACGTACTTTTCAAACTGCGTGACGGTGGAGCGCAAGAGGCCCTCGGCCTCATCATCCGGCACGTCATCACTTTCGATTTCGCGCACGCCGGCTACAGTGAAGCGCCCTTCATCATCCACGTTATCGATGGCCGCTCGATAGCTGCCCTCTACCAGCACCTTGATGGTGCCATCTGGCAGTTTCAGCAGCTGCAGGATGTTGGACACAGTGCCCACCTGGTAAATGTCATCCACGCCCGGGTTGTCATCCGCCGCGTTGCGCTGAGCCACCAGCAGCACCTGCTTGCTGCCGGCCATGGCATCCTCAAGCGCTTCGACCGACTTTTCCCGGCCGACAAACAGCGGCAGCACCATGTGCGGATAGACCACAACATCGCGCAGGGGCAGCAGGGGAAGATCAATTACCGATGAGGAACCCATAAAAATCTCCGGGTTGTGAAAGGTCACAGATGACCAGTAGATGGGGGCGACATGACAGGAACACAAGCCCCCACCGCACAGCGCCTGGGCCGGACCGGAGCCTGGCCGAAACGGGGCCTTGCGGCCCCGGCGCTATTCGTCCTTGGACGCCGCCCGCGCTGCAGGCTCGTGATTCTGGTACACCAGCAGCGGCTCGGAGTCACCGCGAATCACCGATTCGTCGATCACCACCTTGCTGACATCGTTCCGTGACGGAATGTTGTACATGGAGTCAAGCAGGACGCCTTCAAGAATGGAGCGCAGGCCGCGCGCGCCCGTCTTGCGCTCCATCGCCCGCTCCGCCACGGCGCGCAAACCATCCTCGCGGAAATCCACCTCAACACCTTCCATCTCAAACAGCTTGCTGTACTGTTTGGTGAGCGAATTGCGAGGCTCCGTAAGGATTTGTACCAGCGCCGGCACGTCGAGCTCTTCCAGCGTAGCAATCACCGGCAGGCGCCCCACGAACTCCGGAATCAGGCCGTACTGCACCAGATCCTCGGGCTCGAGGTCGAACAGCAACTCGCCGACATTGCGGCGTTCGTCCTTGCTTTTCACCTCGGCATTGAACCCAATGCCGCCTTTCTCGGAGCGATTACGAATCACCTTGTCCAGACCGGCAAAGGCTCCACCGCAGATGAACAGGATGTTGGACGTGTCGACCTGCAGGAATTCCTGCTGGGGATGCTTGCGGCCACCCTGCGGTGGCACAGAGGCTACGGTGCCTTCGATCAGTTTCAGCAGCGCCTGCTGCACCCCCTCTCCGGAGACATCACGGGTGATGGAGGGGTTGTCGGACTTGCGCGAAATCTTGTCGATCTCATCGATATACACGATACCGACCTGCGCTTTCTCCACATCGTAATCGCACTTCTGCAACAGCTTCTGGATGATGTTTTCGACGTCCTCACCCACATAACCCGCCTCAGTCAGCGTCGTGGCATCAGCAATGGTAAAGGGGACATCCAGCAACCGGGCAAGGGTTTCTGCCAACAGGGTTTTACCGCTGCCGGTAGGGCCGACAAGCAGGATATTGCTCTTGCCCAGTTCCACGTCCTCGCCGCGACCGGTGGCCTGGCTGTGGCGCAAGCGCTTGTAGTGGTTGTACACCGCCACCGAGAGCACTTTCTTGGCCCGCTGCTGGCCGATCACGTACTCATCGAGAATCGTCTTGATTTCGTGAGGCGTTGGCAGGCTGTCGCGTTTTGCCTCGCTGTTACCTTCCTGCACCTCTTCGCGGATGATGTCGTTACACAGATCCACGCATTCGTCGCAAATGAACACCGAGGGACCAGCGATCAGTTTACGCACTTCGTGCTGGCTCTTGCCGCAAAATGAGCAGTACAGCAGCTTGCCGCCGTCGTCGCCTGATTTTGTGGTGTCTTTAGTCATGCTGCGCCCTGTGGCCTATGAATTCTGGAGTCTCATCGGTTTTAAAGATGATGTTTTTTGCCGCCATTTGCAAGCCCGCGGACACGCCGCCAACTCGCGACGCCTATTGTGCCGACGGGGCCCGACGGTTGATCACTTCATCCACCAGGCCGTATTCCTTGCTTTGCTCGGCGTTCATGAAGCGATCGCGCTCGGTGTCGCGCTCGATGGTCTCAAGACTCTGGCCGGTATGCTCGGCCATGAGCTCGTTCAGACGCCGACGAATGATGAGGATTTCGCGCGCCTGGATGTCGATATCTGAGGCCTGCCCCTGTGCGCCGCCGCTGGGCTGGTGAATCATGGTGCGTGCGTTCGGCAGGATGAAGCGCTTGCCTGCAGCACCACCGGAGAGCAGGAACGCACCCATTGAGGCCGCCTGGCCAATACACATGGTGCTGACATCGGGCTTGATGAACTGCATCGTATCGTAAATGGACAGCCCGGCGGTCACTGAACCCCCCGGCGAGTTGATGTACAGGTGAATGTCCTTGTCGGGGTTTTCCGACTCGAGGAACAACAATTGGGCGACAATAAGATTTGCCATGTGGTCCTCTACCGGGCCCACCACGAACACCACGCGCTCTTTGAGGAGGCGCGAATAAATGTCGTAGGAACGCTCGCCGCGTGCAGTCTGCTCCACGACCATCGGGATAAGGCCCAGATTGTTGACATTCATTGTGTTACGGCCGTCCGGCAAGTTCGCCATGCAATCGTTTCCTTGGTTATGTATGGGGGCGCCGCCAGTGACGGCGCCCGGGTGTGCACTCAGCGCTGGCTCTGGGCCTGCGCAATCGCCTCCTGGTAGCTGCAGGGCTCGTCGGTCACCTCAGCTGACTCCAGCAGCTTGTCGACCACGCTGTCCTCAAGGACCTTGGACTCGACGGATGACAGCTGCTCCGGGTTGCCATAATACCAGTTGATGACCTCTTCCGCGTCCTGATACGTTGCGGCGAGTTCCTCAATGGTTTCCCGCACTTTGGCGGGGTCGGCCTTGAGCTCGAACTTGCCGATCATCTCGGACAACACCAGCCCCAGTTTGACCCGGCGCTCGGCGTTGTCACGGAACATGTCATCCGGCAGCAGGGAGTCCAGATCCAGTCCCTCGGGCGCCGCTCCACCAAACTGCTGGAACATCTGCTTGCGCAGGGCCTGGATTTCCTGCTTGACCAGCGCCTTGGGCACTTCCAGCGCCTTGTGCGCCTCGACCACCGCGTCCATCACCTGCTGCTTGACCCGACTAGTTACGGCATTTTTCAGCTCCCGGGTCATATTTTCTGCAACTTCCTTGCGGAATTGTTGCTCACCGCCCTCCTCAACGCCGTAGAGCTTGAACAGGTCCTCGTTGAGGGGCGCCAGCACCAGCTCCTTCACCTCGTTAACCTTGACCGCAAACTGCACCGCTGCACCGCGCAGATCTTCGTTGTGATAGTCCTCGGGGAAGGTGAGCTCGAGGGTTTTTTCGTCGCCGGCAGCCAGCCCGACAATCCCGTCCTCAAAACCCGAGATCATCCGTCCGGAGCCAAGCTCCAGATCGGTTCCCTCGGCGCTGCCGCCGTCGAAGGCCTCGCCGTCGCGGGTACCCACGTAGTCCAGGTTGACGATGTCGCCCATTGCCGCGGCGCGCTCAACCGTTTCACGCGTGCCCTGCTGTTTGCGGAACACATCGATAATGTTGTCCACATCCGCGTCTGTGACCTCGGCAACCGGCCGGGTGACGGCAAAACCGGACATGGAAACGACCTCCACTTCCGGAAAGACCTCAAAGGTGGCGACGTACTCAATGTCCCGGCCCGCTTCCAGGCTGCGCGGTTCAATGCTGGGCTGGCCCGCTGGACGCAGCTTTTCCTGCACCACTGCCTGCTGGAACGAGCGACTCATAACCTCACCCAGCACTTCCTGACGCACGCCCGCACCGTAGCGCTGACGCATGACTTTCATTGGCACCTTGCCGGGGCGAAAGCCGGGCAAGCGCACGTTCTGAGCGGCCTTTTGCAACCGCGAATCGACCTCACTGTCGACCTGAGCGGCGGGCACGCCGACGGTCAAGCGGCGCTCCAGGCCCGAAGTCGTTTCAATGGACACCTGCATGGTTATTCCTCACAATCCAGTCGGTAGTGGGCGCCGGTGCGCCCCGTCATCAGAACGACCCTGCCCCGGGGCCAGGGTCGCTGTCAGTTGGTGCGGAAGGAGAGACTCGAACTCTCACGCCTTGCGGCACTGGAACCTAAATCCAGCGCGTATACCAATTTCGCCACTTCCGCGTGTCGGGAAACCGCTATTGCGTTACGACGCAGTGCTGAAATAACCCTGCAAATACGACGTAACCTGTTGATTTTTCTGGCCTTGATGGCCTAAAAAAACGCAATTTTGAGTTCTCGCAAGGCTGCGGATTCTGCCACAAACCGGAATGCGGCACAACCGCGACCGATGCTGACCCAGAGGCTAATCCGTGAGACAGGCCGGGTCGAAGGCATAATCCCCACGCAGCCAGCCCACCACCTCGCCGGCAGCCGGGCCGGGGAGGCCCGCGTATTCCCCGGCCAGCGCCAACCGGCGCTGTGCTGACATCCCGGAAAGCCCGGCCACGCGAAATTCCTCCGCATCGCGCTGCAGGCAGCGCCACAGCGACGCGCCCAGCAGTTGCTCAGGGAGATCGGGGTGCGGGCCGGCCCCCTCTGCATAGAGACCGGCCAGCCCCAGGAGTGCTGGCAGGGAGCAGCGCCCCTGCAGCATGGGATTGCACAGGTGACCGGTGACAACCGAGGGATCCAGAACGCCGGCGCGCTGGCTGAGCGGTGCGAGATACAGATGGTCGCTGCGCAGAGCGCCGTCGTTGACGGGATAGTTATCCCAGAGCATCACGGGGCGTCCGAGCGCGCCCGCGGCCCGCTGCAGGTCGTCCCGCGTGATGGCCTCGGCGCAGACGCGGTTACCGGTCCAGAATATATCAACCCCGGGGTCCAGCAGGCGCCCCAGGTCGGGCCAGTAGTCCGCTGGCATCCGGCCAAAATGACGCTCCAGCACCGGATCAAAAGAGTAGTAGGTGGGACAGACAAGCAGGCGGCCTGCATCACTCCAGTCGAGGACGTCAGCGACGATCTCCGCCTGACGCTCGGCGAGGTCGGCCTGCTCGCCCGGCATGTCATCGAAGAGAATCGCCAACAGGGAGGCCGGAAGCTCATTCAAGCGCCGGATTTTGTCACGCAACTGGCGCCGCTGCCCCTGCCCGTAACGTCCATACAGTTCGAACGGTGACAGACCAACGCCGAAGAACAAGCCCCGCTGCTGGTAGTGTGCGGCGAGTTGCGCCAGGGCATGCCACTCCTCAGCCGGCCAGTCTTCCTGCCAGCGCTTGCGCAGCCAGGGGTCACCCTTGGGCGCGTACAGGTAGGTGTTGAGGCCAAGTGCCTGCAGGAACCCGGCATAGGACAGCCTCAGTTCGTGCTGCCAAGGGCGTCCGTAGAACCCCTCCACAACGCCGATGAGCCGGTGACGCAACATGGTTTAGCGCTCGCTTATTCTAAATTAAAATATGTATCAAGGTTTTTATCGTAAATCAGCCTAATGATTCGGCCTCGAGACTGTGGAAAATTACCACTGATAGGCGATACTAAATATGTGGCTGCTTTTCCCCTGACTCGAGCGAGCAGCCACTTGGAGCGTACCCAACGCTCTGAAAGGGAAGTAATTCCTTTTGTGTTTCACTCCTAATGGTCTTCTTGGGTCCCTGGCGGGACCCATTTTTTTTACCTGAACGCCGCGTGCAAGGCTACATGGTATGGGTCGGACGATCCGATCCCAGCGACCCCGCGAGATGGTTCTCGATCTTGCTGTTGGCGGCGGCATCCTGTTCACTGAACTGCACGCCGATACCTGCTGTGCGGTTACCCTGCGCGCCCCGGGGCGTGACCCACACGACCTTGCCGGAGATCGGTATTTTCTCCGGCTCGTCCATCAGGGTCAGCAACATGAAGACCTCGTCCCCCACCTTGTAGGTTTTGTTGGTGGGCACGAACAGTCCGCCGTTATGCAGAAAGGGCATATACGCCGAATACAGCACGGCTTTGTCCTTGATGGTGAGCGACAGAATCCCGTTGCGGCTACCCGCTGCAGAATCACTCATGGTGCGATCTCCTCTGAAGACGGACGCATGGTAGCACCGCTGCGCATCACACCAAAGCCATCCGCCAGACTGATCAGCACACTTTCCAGCGCCAACTGTGGATTCGGGTTGGAGCCGGCGGCGATAGCCGCCTGCAGCGCTTGCAGGCGGTCAAGCAGGTGAAACAGCGGCTGCGCCCTGCGCAGCGCAGCCTGATCCTGCCGGCACAAGTACAACTGTAGAAACAGGGCGATGTCGCGCAGCGCCTGGGTGAGCTCCAGCTGGGCGAAGCGCGCCGCCACAACCGGTACCGTTGCCCTGCCCCGGGCCAGGTCGCCCAACGCGGTGCGGCGCTCCCGCAGGGGTCCGGCGCCGCCTTCGGTAAACAACTGCTCTGCGAGCAGCGGCACGCCGCCGGCGAGTGCGAGCAGGTCAGCCGCACCCGCCTCGTCACCAGTGACGCGCTGCAGCCACGGCAGGCACTGATCAGGGCCCGGGAGGGGCAGTTTTAGCAACTGGCAGCGGGAACGCACTGTTGCTGGCATGCCCTGCAAACGCTCCGCGATCAGGATCAGGTGAGTGTCTGCAGAAGGCTCCTCCAGTCCTTTCAGGAGTGCGTTGGCAGCGCCGTGCGACAGGCGCTCGGCCGGGCTGAGGACCACAACCTTGCGTGCGCCGAACCCCGCCGTGCGGTAGACAAAGGCAACCGCCTCTCTCACCTGCTCAATGCGTATCACCTTGCTGGAGCCTTCCGGTTGCAGCCAGCGAAAGTCACCGTGACTGCCCGACTGACTGAAACGGCAGGCCCTGCACGCGCCACAGTTGTGGCCGGCGACGGGTTGGTGGCATAGCAGATAGCGCGCCAGTGCCAACGCCAGCCGCTGTTTGCCGACGCCCGCCGGGCCAGCAAGAAGCAGCGCGTGTGGGAGCTGTTGGCGACTGACCTGCTCCTGCAGCCGCGCCCAGGCCTCAGCCTGCCATGGCAAAGGTACGCTGACTTCAGGCAGGTCCTGCAGGTTCATTTTGCCACCGGGTGTCGCGGTGCCCAGCAGGCGAACAGCTCCGCGCATATCTCCTCAATGCGCGTCTGCACCGCGGCCAGCGGCTGACTGGCATCGACAACGTGATAGCGACCGCTGCTCTCCCGGGCGAGTTGCAGATAGGTATCGCGTACACGCTCAAAAAAGGCCAGTTCCTCGCGCTCGAAGCGGTCCAGCTCACCGCGGCCCCTGACACGCTCAAGCCCCGTGGCTACGGGCGCATCGAGCAGGAGCGTGTAGTCAGGCCGCAACTCCCCCTGCACCAGCGTTTCCAGCGCGCGCACGGTTGCGGCCGGCAACCCGCGACCGCCACACTGGTAAGCGTAGCTGGCATCGGTGAAGCGATCGCAGATCACCCACTTGCCGGCGTGCAGCGCGGGCTGTATGACATCCTGCAGGTGCTGGGCGCGCGCCGCAAACAGCAGCAGCAACTCGGCCATCGGCACCACGGGCTCCTCTCTCGGGCGCAGCAGCACTGCGCGGATATCTTCACCCAGACGGGTGCCACCGGGCTCGCGTGTCACCACGAGGTCCACGCCACGAGCCTCTAAATAGGCCTGAATACAGGCAATATTGGTGGATTTTCCTGCACCTTCACCGCCTTCGACGGTGATAAACAGACCGCGTGCTGTGACCATGGTCAGGGACTCTCCGGAGATGAACGGTAATCTTCGCGCCGTTGCAGCTGGTATTTACGCACGGCACGCTCATGCCCTTCAAGCGTGGTATTGAACTCGTGGCTGCCATCACCACGCGCGACGAAAAACAGGGTTTCACCCGCCGCGGGCTGCAGAGCGGCCTGCAGTGCCGCACGCCCGGGCAAGGCGATCGGTGTCGGTGGCAGCCCAGCGTGCCGGTAGGTATTGAAGAGATTGTCCGCGTCCAGCAGGTGGCTGCGGCGCAGATTGCCATCGAAGGCATCACCCAACCCGTAAATGATGGTCGGGTCGGTTTGCAGCCGCATACCACGCTGCAAGCGACGCACAAACACCCCCGCAATTTCTCCCCGCTCTTCGGGTACACCGGTTTCACGCTCTATAATGGAGGCCATGATCAGGGCTTCGTAGGGGGAGTCATAGGGCAGATCCGCGTCGCGTATTGCCCACTCCTGTTCCAGCGCTTCCAACAGGGCGCGGTGTGCACGACGCAGGATATCGAGATCGCTGTCGCCGCGCTCGTAGCGGTAGGTTTCCGGCAGAAACAGACCCTCGACCGCCTCGTACGGTGCGACGAGCTGCAACAACCTGGCATCATCCGGCCCTGACAGGACGCTCTCCAGCGCACTCTCGCGCTGCAGAATGGCAAGCGCCTGTGCCACTACGATGCCCTCGGGAAGCGTCACCTGGTACTGCACTACGCGCCCACTGACCAGCAGCGCCAACAGGCTTTCAGCCGTGAGCCCGGGCTCCAGCGCGTACTCCCCCCGCCGAATCCGGGCATCGAGCCGGTGGTAGCGCGCCCAGAGCAGCAACAGCTCCGGGTGCGGCAATACGCCCTCCGCCTGCAGACGCTCGGCTACCGAGCGCAAGCTGTCTCCCGGGTGTACCGTGAGCAGCAGCCCCGACTCCGGCAGGCGCAGGGGGGCCTGCCACCTCTGCCAGGCCTCACGTGCCACGAGCAGGGCAAAGAGGACCGCCAGAACCAGCGCCAGTAGCAACGGACGGCGCCAGCGCGTCACCGCTGCAGCCACTCGCCATAAGCGGCATGCAAGCGCCGGGTGACAGGGTGCAGACCCCAGTTGCGATCGCGAAACCCGCCTACCGGCCGCAGACCGGTGAGGGCGTTGCAATAGAACACTTCATTGGCCGCCAGCAGCTGGTGCAGCTGTAGCCGGGATTCCGCCGCCTGCAGACCGCAGGCTGACGCAAGGTGATCCAGCAGCAGGCGACGGCGGGTACCGGCGATCCCCGCATCAAGCAAGATGGGTGTGAGGAGCCGCTTGCCCGCCACCAGAAACAGATTGCCCGAGGACACCGACAGCGGTGCACCAGACTGATCCAGCATCAGCACCTCGTCCACCCCAGCCTCCATCGCGTCGGCAGCGGCCAGCACCTGTTCCAGTCGGTTCAGGTGTTTCACGCCCGCCAACTGCGGCTGCTTGCCCCACCGGACCTGTGTCTCCCCGAGCGTGGCGGGTTCCGGGAACACTGACGGGTCGTACGCCATCTCTGACACGCTGATGACAACCCGCGGTGTGGCCACCTGCGGCGGCGCATAGCCCCGCGGCCCCGTGCCTCGCGACACTGTCAGGCGCAGCGCTGCGTAGCCTTTCACTGCGCGCAGGGAATCCAGAACGGTATCGAGGTGCTGCCGGGCAAGCGGCAGTGCCTCCGGCATACGCAAACACGCCAAGCCGATAGCCAGTCGATCAAAGTGGAGGCTGGCCAACACCGGTTGACCGTCCCGCAGGAGCATGGTTTCAAAGACCCCATCGCCGTAGGCGAACGCCCGATCCGGCAACTGCAGTGCGTCGCCGGGTGTGCCGTCAATCCATGTCTGGGCCGCAACTACCACCCGGCCGGCATCAGCCGAGCTGACTGAACAGCAGGGACCCGTTGGTGCCGCCGAAGCCGAAGGAGTTGGAGAGCGCGTGCCGGATACGGCGCTCCTGTGCGGTATGCGGCACGTAATTGAGAACGCAACCCTCGTCCGGATTGTCGAGGTTGATGGTCGGAGGGGCTACCTGATCGCGCAGGGCCAATATGGAAAAAATGGCCTCCACGGCCCCCGCAGCACCCAGCAGGTGACCGATCATGGACTTCGTGGAACTGACCGCGACCGCTTCTGACGCGGCCCCCAGCACTGTCTGGATCGCGCGACTTTCAGCAAGATCACCGGCACTGGTCGATGTGCCGTGTGCGTTGATGTAGTCAATCTGGTCGACGGATACCGCGGCATCGGAGATGGCATTGCGCATTGCAGCAGCCGCGCCGCGACCATCCTCCGGCGGCAGCGTCATGTGATACGCGTCGCCGCTCATGCCAAAGCCGGTGATTTCCGCGTAGATATTGGCACCCCGCGCTTTCGCCGACTCATACTCTTCGATCATCAACACCCCTGCGCCGTCACCCAGCACAAAGCCGTCGCGATCGCGATCCCAGGGACGCGAAGCCGCTGCCGGATCGTCATTGCGCGTTGACAGCGCCCGGGCGGCGGCAAAACCCCCGAGGCCGACAGGTGTCGTGGCCATCTCGGCACCGCCCACCAACATGGCATCGGCATCGCCGAGGGCAATCAGGCGGGCACCGAGGCCGATGTTGTGCGTGCCCGAGGTACAGGCCGTGACCACAGCGAGATTCGGACCCTGAAGATTGTAACGGACAGAGAGATTGCCCGAGATCATGTTGATAATGGAACCGGGCACAAAGAAGGGTGAAATCTTGCGTGGCCCGGAGCGCGCCACGATCTCCGTATTTTTCTCGATCTGGCCAATGCCGCCGATGCCGGACCCTATGGCACAGCCAATGCGGTGGGCGTTGGCGTCCGTCACCTCGAGCCCGGAATCCAGCATTGCCTGTATCCCGGCGGCCATCCCGAACTGCACAAAGATGTCCATTTTACGGGCGTCTTTGTCGCTGAAATACGGCGTGCTGTCGAAGCCTCTGACACTGGCACTGAACCGCGTGCTGTAGGCCTCGACATCAAACGCGACAATCGGTGCGACACCGCTTTTGCCGGCAATGATATTTTTCCAGGTTTCCTGCACATCGAGCCCCAGTGGGCTCACCATGCCAAGACCTGTGACAACAACGCGTCTGCCAATCACCGAACGCACTCCCCGGTTGAATCAGGTGCTGGAAGCATAAATAAGAAAAGCCGCTCTATCAAAACATAGAAACGGCTCTTCCGGTTACTGCGGGGACAATCTCAGGCGAGATTTTCCTTGATGTAGTCGATAGCCAACTTCACCGTAGTGATCTTCTCGGCTTCTTCATCGGGAATCTCGGTTTCAAACTCTTCTTCCAGAGCCATCACCAGTTCCACCGTGTCCAGTGAATCCGCGCCCAGGTCTTCGACAAAAGACGCTTCCGTCTGAACTTCTTCTTCCTTGACGCCAAGCTGCTCTGCGACGATCTTTTTTACGCGTTCTTCAATGCTGCTCATTTTATGTATAACTCCTGACAAAAAAGTCTGAATGAAACCTGGTCACCCGGCCCAAGAGCGCATTTTACTCTGTTTTGCGCCGGAGTAATAAATTTTTTTTGGGCGCCGACCGCCAGCATGCGGCAACGCGGCGCCGCATCCGTTACGCCATGTTCATGCCACCGTTGATATGGATAGTCTCGCCGGTGATATAACCCGCGTGCTCCCCGCACAGAAAAGCCACCAGGGCACCGATTTCCCGTGCCTCGCCGAGACGTGCGAGGGGAATCTGGCCGAGCATCGCCTCACGCTGTTCGTCACTCAGTGCACGCGTCATATCGGTATCAATAAAGCCCGGAGCGACACAGTTGACCGTCACGGCGCGGGAGCCCAGTTCACGCGCCAGCGCCCGCGAAAAACCCTCCACACCCGCCTTGCTCGCCGCGTAGTTGCTCTGCCCGGCATTACCCATTGCGCCCACTACCGACGTGATATTCACGATTCGACCCCAGCGGGCCTTGGTCATGCCACGCAGGCAGGCCTTGCTGACCCGGTAGACCGCGCTCAGGTTGGTGTCGATGACGGCCTGCCATTCCTCTGCCTTCATGCGCATCAGAATATTGTCGCGCGTGATACCCGCATTGTTGACCAGTACCAGCGGCGCGCCGAATTGCGCGCTGATACCCTTGACCACATCCTCGACGGCAGCCTGGTCAGCCACATCCAGCGTCATGCCACAGCCCTCGAAACCGCCGTCCCGAAGATACTCACCGATGGCAGCGGCTCCCGCTTCAGTGGTCGCGGTGCCCACGACGACATACCCATCGGCTGCAAGCTGTTCCGCGATAGCACGGCCAATGCCACGGCTGGCACCCGTCACCAGCGCAACTTTCTTTTCCTCACTCATCCCTGCTCCCCTTCCTTATTGCTGTTCCAGATCTGCTCAGGCCAGGGCCGCAAGCGTATCGGCAAGCCCTGTGGGCTCTTCCAGTGAGTGACTCTGCAACGCACCGTCGATGCGCTTGTTGAGTCCGCTCAGCACCTTGCCCGGGCCACACTCCACCACCTGCGTGACGCCCTGCGCCGCCATGTAGGCAACGCATGCCGTCCACTGGACGGGACTGTAGATCTGCTCTACCAACAGGCTGCGAATGCGCTCGGGGTCGGATTCGGGTCGTGCATGAACATTGTGCACGACGGGTATGGCGGGCGCCTGAATTGCAATAGAGGCCAACACCTCGGCGAGTCGCTCGCCGGCCGGACGCATCAGCGACGTATGGAAAGGTGCGGAGACCGGCAGCGGCATCGCGCGCTTTGCCCCCGCGGCTTTCAGCGCCGCGGACGCCTGCTCGACCGCCGCGGCGTGGCCGGCAATCACCACTTGACCAGGCGAGTTGAAATTGACCGCAGCCACCTCGCCGTCGCCCGCGGCGCTCACCTCGCCACAAATACGGTCGATACTCTCATCGTCCAGACCGATGATCGCCGCCATGCCGCCCTCGCCTAACGGGACCGCTGTCTGCATGAACTCACCGCGCTGGCGTACCAGGCGCACGGCATCGTCAAAAGCGAGCGAACCGGCGCAGACCAGTGCAGAAAATTCGCCGAGGCTGTGCCCGGCGAGCAAGGCGGGTTCCGCGCCGCCCGCCGCGCGCCAGGCGCGCCACAGGGCGACACTGGCGGTCAGCAGGATGGGCTGGGTGGTGGCTGTGAGATTCAGTGCCTCCTGCGGCCCCTCCTGCACCAGACTCCACACGTCCATACCGAGCGCCGCGGAGGCTTCATCAAAGGTCTCGCGCACCGCCGGGAAGGCAGCGTGAGCACCGGCAAGCATGCCGACTTTCTGTGACCCCTGGCCGGGAAACACAAATGCACAGTGACTCAACGTCATATCAATAGCACCCTCTAACGTTTACACGGTACCGGCGACGGTCGCGCCGGTTACCGCGAGTGTAGAACAGCCAGCGCGCGCCAGCCTGAAAATGCAAAACGGGAGCCTGGGCTCCCGTTTTGATTTCGCTACCATTACCGACACGTAGACTGTGAACAGCCTGCAGTGCCAGCCGGAACGGACTTACTCGTCGTTGCCGGTGTTGACCACTTTCTTGCCGCGGTAGAAGCCATCTGCCGTCACATGGTGACGACGGTGGGTTTCACCGGAGGTCTGGTCGACGCTCAGCGTCGGGCCGGAAAGTGAGTCGTGTGAACGACGCATGCCGCGGCGTGAACGTGATTTCTTGTCCTGTTGAACAGCCATGTCTTACTCCTGATGGGTATCGCCGGGCTTTAACTGCGCCAGCACGTCAAACGGGTTGGGCCTGTCGACGGGCTCGTCTGCTACGCGCTCCGCGGCGAGGTCCGCCAAAACTGTGTTGCATTCCGCCTGCTCGTGATAGCTGAACGGCGGCATTGCCAGAATCAGCTCATCCTCGACCAGTTCCCGCAGCGAAACCTCGTCCTCACCGGCTATCAGTGGATCGAGACTCGCCGGCAAATGACGGGCCTGCTCATCCGTCCAGACCACCGCGAGGGTGCTCTCCGAATGTAGCGCAGCCGACATGGGCCGCAGGCACCGCTGGCAGGTAACCGTGACCGCACTGTCAGTCACCACCCGCACAACGTACCTGCCCTCCTCATCCCTGGACAGCGCCAACTCCGCTTCAACAACACCCTCGTCTGCGGCCAGCAGATCCCGAAAACGGGGCAATTCCAGCGGTTTGAGCGTGCCCCTGATGGTCGCGCCACGCGTGGCAGCCTTGCGGACGTCCAGCGACGCGGGAAGGGGGTCGGTCAACATAGGCGCGCATCATAGGGGCGGTTTACCCCTTTGTCAAAAAATATCTTTAGAATACAACCAGTTCACAGCCTTCACTGCCGCTTGCGGAAAACCTGATCATGGACCTGATACTTGCCTCGACCTCACCCTACCGCAAAGCCTTGCTGGCGCGCCTGCAGCACCCCTTCCGCTGCCTGCCACCCGACACCGATGAGACGCCCCTGGCTGGCGAGACCGGTGCACAGCTGGCCCTGCGTCTGGCACTGGCCAAGGCACGTTCAGTCGCCCAGGCTCACCCCGGCGCCCTGGTAATCGGTAGCGACCAGGTGGCGGAGCTGGATGGCCGGCTGATCGGTAAACCCGGCAGCGTGGAAAACGCCAGGCTGCAGCTGACGTCAAGCTCCGGGCGCACCGTGCGCTTCCTTACCGGACTGGCGGTCTGCCGGATTGCCGACGACCTGGAGCTAACCCATGTGGAACCTTTCAACGTGCATTTTCGCCCCCTGTCCCAGGCGGCGATCACTGCCTACCTCGAGCGGGAGCCGGCGCTGGACTGCGCCGGCAGCTTCAAATGTGAGGGCCTGGGCATCGCCCTGTTCGAGCGTATGGAAGGCGACGACCCCAGCAGCCTTGAAGGCCTGCCGCTGATCGCCCTGACCCGCCTGCTCGGCGAGGCGGGCTACCCGATACTGGCCTGAGACAGCACATGGGGCAGTTCCTTTAACGCAGCCAGCCGGTCAATCAGGGCCAGCGGGCGGTGGCGCAGAAGCTGTTCGCGCGAGTGCACGCCGAAGGTCACGCCCACCGAGGGCATGCCGAGGCGCCGCGCCATCTCCAGATCGTATTCTGAGTCGCCCACCATCAGGGCGGAGTGCGCCGCTTTGCCGCGCTCCAGCAGGATTTCTTCCAACATCAACGGATGCGGCTTGGAGCGTGTCTCATCGGCACAGCGTGTGCTATGGAAGTAGCCCTCCAGGCCCAGACCCTGCAGGACACGATCCAGCCCCCGTCGACTCTTGCCCGTCGCAACGGCCACTTCAAACCCGGATGCGCGCAGCCAGTCCAGTGTCTCCAGGGCGCCCTCGTGCAGGGTCGCCGGCCCGGGGTCCAGCGCACGGTAACAGCGGGCATAGGCGGCCTGCATGGCCTCCTGCTGTGCTGCCGAACTGCCCGGGAACAGCAGGGGCATCGCGGTCACCAGACTGAGGCCGATGATGTGCCTGACGGCATCGGCCTCCGGCACCGGCAGGTCGCAGTCCTCCGCTGCCGCCTGCATGGCCTGCACAATCTGCTCCACGGAGTCGCAAAGCGTCCCATCCCAGTCAAATATAACTATCATATTCAATTAGATACGCGCATTTTCTAATATAGCCTCTAGATCTTTGTCGAGCGGCGCCTCAAGACGTAATTGCCCCGCGCCCGGCAAGGTAAAGGTCAGTGAGCGAGCGTGCAGGAACAAGCGACCCACCCCCAGCGAGCGCGCCAGCTCGGCGCAGGCATCGTCCATATACTTGTCATCGCCGAGAATCGGATGGCCGGCGAAGCGCGCATGCACGCGAATCTGGTGAGTACGGCCGGTGTAGGGCCGGGCCTCCACCAACGTGGCCCGGGAAAACTGCTCCAGCACCTGAAAACCGGTCACCGATGCCTTGCCCTCCTTCGCGACCCGAACCATACGCTCACCCGATTGCACGACATTTTTCTGCAGGGGGGCTTCCACCATGCGCCGCTCACGTGGCCAACGTCCCGCCACCAGCGCAACATAGCGCTTGTCTACCCCGTCGCCTCGCAGCTGCCGGTGCAACTCCCGCAATACCGCAGGCTTGCGCGCCACCAGGATGAGGCCCGAGGTATCCCGATCCAGCCGATGCACCAGTTCCAGATAGCGATCCTGGGGCCGCAGCTGCCGCAGGCACTCGATCAAACCGAAGTTCAGGCCACTGCCGCCGTGCACGGCGAGCCCCGAGGGTTTATTGATCACCAGCAGTCCCGCGCCCTCGAAGACGATGCGCGACTGGATTTCAGCCGCCCAGTAACCCGGCACCACCACCGGAGCACCGGGCTCGGGCTGGTGCAGCGGAGGCACCCTCAGCACATCACCCGCCACCAGGCGGTATTCGGCTTTCACACGCCCTTTGTTGATGCGGAACTCGCCTTTGCGCAGGCCCCGATAAATGCGTGTTTTCGGCACCCCTTTCAGCTCGCGCAGCAGGTAATTATCGAGTCGCTGCCCTGCGCTGTCCGCATCAATTTCGACGAAACGGACTGCATTGGGTACAGGGGTGGCTTGTGTTTTGACCATGGGTTCGGGAAATCACCAAATAATTGAAGCACTTAGCAAATGCAGGTATACTCCGGGCCGTGTAGCCAGGCTCGAGGGGTCTTACCCCCGACGCACAACGCAACCACTCCGGTGACAGCAGGGTCTGCCGACGTAACCGCAGCGCCCCACAGGAGACATCATACCCGCACTTGCGTGTGCAGGCACACAACGGATGTCGACGCGCCCGCCACCCACAGGGCATAGCCCGGGACTGAGGCTGAGCCGCGCCGATACAGTATGAACCGCGCAGTGAGACTGCCGGGACTCCGAATCAGTGAAAGCTTTGGGCAGTACGGCCGTATTCGTCAGGTGATGCGGCCCCGACCGGGTAACGACCTGCACGCGCAGGCTCTAACCGGCAGTACTACCCGGCGACAGGCAGACAACGGCCTCTCGCCCTGTACAGTTCACCTGAGCGTACTGAGTAGTACCTCACCACTGCGTGACCGGCCCAGCCGCCACGTCAGTGTCAGGACCGTTACTCGGCTATGTCCGGCCTCATGGCCGGCTGTATGGCTGATTCCCGCCCCGCCAGACCTGCGCGCACCAGGTAGAATGGCACATCATGAAAAAAATGCTTATCAATGCAACACAGCCCGAAGAGCTGCGCGTTGCGCTCGTTGACGGACAGCGACTGTACGATCTGGATATTGAAAACCGCACCCGTCTGCAAAAGAAATCAAATATCTACAAGGGCAAGATTACCCGGGTTGAACCCAGCCTTGAGGCCGCTTTCGTTGAATTCGGCGCGGAGCGTCATGGCTTTCTGCCCCTCAAGGAAATCGCCCGTGAGTACTTTTACAAGGATCCCGGCAACAGCGAGGGCCGCCTGAAGATCAAAGAGGTCGTAAAAGAAGGCACGGAAATCATTGTCCAGGTGGACAAAGAGGAGCGCGGTAACAAGGGCGCGGCCCTCACCACCTTTATCAGCCTGGCCGGTCGCTACATGGTGCTGATGCCCAACAACCCCAAGGCGGGCGGTATCTCGCGCCGCATTGAAGGGGACGACCGCAGCGAACTGCGCGAAGCCCTGAGTGGGCTGGAAATCCCCAACGGTATGGGGGTTATCATCCGCACGGCCGGTGTGGGACGCACCACCGAAGAGCTGCAATGGGACCTGAACTATCTGTTGCAGCTGTGGGAATCCATCACCGTCGCCAACAAGGAAGTGAAGGCCCCCGCGCTGCTGTTCCAGGAGAGCAACGTAATCATCCGCGCTGTGCGCGACTACCTGCGCGACGACATCGACCAGGTGTTGATCGACTCAGACGATGCCTATGCCGAGGCCTATGAATTCGTCAGCATGGTCATGCCGAAATACAAGAACCGTATTCGTCGCTACGAGGACACCATCCCCCTCTTCAACCGTTTCCAGATTGAAAGCCAGATCGAAACGGCTTTCCAGCGCGAGGTCCGCCTGCCCTCCGGTGGTTCCATTGTCATTGACCCCACGGAAGCACTGGTTTCCATCGACATCAACTCCGCCCGCGCCACCAAGGGCACCGACATTGAAGACACCGCCCTGCAGACCAACCTTGAGGCGGCCGATGAAATCGCGCGCCAGCTGCGGCTGCGGGACATGGGCGGCCTGGTGGTCATTGACTTCATCGACATGCTGGCCGCACGCAACCAGCGCGCTGTCGAAAACCGCATGCGCGATGCGCTGGAACTGGACCGCGCACGCGTCCAGGTGGGCCGCATCTCGCGGTTTGGCCTGCTGGAGATGTCGCGCCAGCGGCTGCGCCCGTCTCTTGGGGAAACCAGCGCCATTGTCTGCCCGCGTTGCACCGGTCAGGGCACTATCCGCGACACCAAGTCTCTCGCGCTATCCATCCTGCGCCTGATGGAAGAAGAAGCCATCAAGGATCGCAGTGCCGAGGTGCGCGCCATTGTACCGGTGGATGTGGCGGCGTACCTGCTCAACGAGAAACGCTCGGCCCTTTCCGATATCGAAATTGTCAGCCGCACACGACTGCTGGTGATTCCCAATCCGAATCTTGAAACACCGCACTTTGAAGTGCAGCGCCTGCGCGACGACGAAGTCAGCGAAGACCGCACCGTCAGTTACTCCATCGATATCGCGGTACCGGATACTGACCTTATCAGCGATTCGCACTCCGCCAACATTCCGCAGCAGGAGGCCGCCGTGCAACGCGTTGCACCGCAGATGCCTGCGCCGCAACCGGCGCCCGAGCGGGAGGAAACCACCGCCGAAGTGCCTGCGCCGAAGCGTAAGCGCGGCGGCAAGAGCACTGCCGCCAAAGCTGCCGAACCCGCCGCGCCCGCTGTGAAGCCGGGCCTTGTGACGCGACTGATGGGCATGCTGTTCGGCGAGCCCGCCAAGGCAGAAGAGCCGGCGCCCAAGCCGAAGGCCCGCAAAGCCGTCGCAGCCGAGCCAGACAGCGAGAACGGCGAAAAAAGTGGAGAGCGCACTGGCCGCAAACGCAGCCGCGGTGGCCGCCGCCGCAATGGCAACAATGCACGCAGCGCTGACCAGACCCGCAACGATCGCGACGAGGTGACTGATGCATCCGCACAGCCCACCAGGGGCGAGAAGCCAGACTCACGCAACCGGTCGCAGGACGACTCGTCAGAAGAGCGTCAATCCAGCGGCAACTCGCGTTCGCGGAGACGCGGTGGCAAGGGGCGTCGTCGCCCCGATGCCGAGCGCACCGTGGAGCCGGTAGAAGATCAGTCGGATGTCGATGCAGATGCTTCTGATGACGATAGCCTGGAAGCCTATGCCAGACGCCAGCAGGAAGCCCGGCAGGACGACTCCAGTGAAGAAGGCAGCAAGCCACGCAAGCGTCCCTCGGACATGAAGCGCAGCGAACCTCGCCGTCGCCGCCGCAGCCGCCCGCAGACGGATGCCGACACCGATGACACCGGTGTCACCGCACAGGCCGACACTGCACAGACAGCTGTGGACACCAGCGAGGCACCCGCAGACGCGCCGGCCAGCAAGCCGGTCGGTGCCGCTGAAGTGCTCGACAGCACGCCATTGGCGGCGCTGGAGAGCAGCACCAAAACCGACGCTGCCAGCAGCATAGATGGCGAGGACAGCGCCGCGATGACAGTCGAAGCGCAACCCGATACGGCAGTGCCCACGGCTGCGGAGCCGGATGTAGCGGCAAAAGCGCCTGAGCTTGCAGAGGCACCGGCGGCGGAACCTGCACCGGCCCCCGTTGCACCGGCTCCCGAAGCCGCTGCGTCGGAGGCCCCTGTGGCGAGGCCGGCTGGTCTCACCGCAGACGGACGCGCTGCCAACGACCCTCGCGTGGCACCGCGACAGGTGCAAGAGGTGGCGATTACCACCGCGCACCTGACGCTGTTCCGCGAAGAGCAGTTCCCACCTGTGGCTGCCAGCGGCCAGGTAGCACCGCGCGCCAGCAATGACCCACGGGGGCCGCGCCCTGGCGCTGCCGCAAGCGGTGTATCCGAGGGCTAGACGCACTGCAAAATGATGCGCACCGGCCCGTCAGGGCTTGTGCGCATTGGCAGGGACTGTATAATCCCGCTCTCTCGCTGAAGGCGGGAAAACAAACACGGTGGGCTGGCTGAGTGGTCGAAAGCGGCGGTCTTGAAAACCGTTGAGGGTTTATCCCCTCCCGGGGTTCGAATCCCTGGCCCACCGCCACACTAGAACCCCGGGCGAGTCTGTTGCCCGGGGTTTTTTTTGGCTTCGTACCGGGCGCCGCCGGCCTTTAGAACTTGTGCGAACGCAGGATTTCCACATCCTCCAGGTAGGTTATACCCGAATAATTCTGGAAGAACCGATCCGCCACCTCCACGGCTATTTTCTCCGCGGTGTCATGGGTGGCGGTGATCACCTCGATCTGCACATTACTGAAGCCGTCAACCACAGCGGCGCGTCCTGCAGCACGCACCCCGCGGCTACCCTTGCCGCCTGCAGCAAACACCGTATATCCGGTTGCGCCCATGGCCTCGATGATCTGCGCCACCTGCTCCAGGATCACTTTCTCGGTGATGATCACCACTTTCGCTGCCTTGAATGTCATGCGTCGCATCCTCTTGTGTGGGTCCTCGAACGCGGTTTCAACCGCTCCCGGGACGTCTTCGGTTTACAGCATAGCACCGCTGCTACAGGCCAAATACTGCCTGGGCCAGCGCCACATACAGCGGGATACCCACGGCGATGGCGACAGGCGTACCGACACTCGTCGAAGACCCAATGTACGCCGAGGGATTGGCCGAGGGGATTGCGGCGCGCAACGTCGGCGGACCGGAAATATCGGAGCTGGACCCCGCCATCACGGCAAGCAGAATCACCCCGCCCGGGCTGAAACCGGTGAGGACATGCGCCACATAGCCAAGGCCGAAGGCAATCAAGCCGTGCACCAGCGGCGCGAAGGTCGCATACACCGCATACCAGTGCGCCACCTTGCGCAGCTCGTTCAGGCGCGTGTACGCCTCCATACCCATGGTCAGCATCAGCACCGACAGCAGACCGCGAAACAGTGGATCGTAGAAACCTTCGTAGACAATCTCCGGCCGCGTGAACAAGCCCAGCGCCAGGCCCAGAAGCAGCGCGCTGAGTGCGGAACCGCGCAGGCTGCTCGTGATGATGGGCCAGATTCGTGTTTTGGCTTTCGCGCCCTCTTTCTTGCGCGCCAGGTACAGGTTGGCCAATACGATCGCGACAATCAGCGCCGGTATGTCCATAAATGGATACAGCGCAGGCACCCAGGCCTCAAAGGTCACCGCCTGCTCCTCCAGCATCACCATGGCGGCAGCCAATGTGGAGGCGCTCACCGCACCGAACAGCCCGGAGGTGGCAATTGCATCATCGGTCTTCACGCCGGGCAGTCGAGACAACACCAGACTGCCCACCAGTACAATGGCACACCCCACAACGACCGCAATGATCGCCGGTAACAACATGTCTGCGAGTTCGGCATCGCGAATTTCCAGGCCACCCTCCAGGCCAATGCGCATCAACAGCATGAACACGCAGAACTGGTAAATGGCATCCGGTATTTCCAGCTTGCTGCGAAATGCAGCCAGCAGCATGCCGCCAACCAGAAACGCCAGTGCGGGCGACTGGAACTGAACCAGGAAACGGGACAGAAAATCGAGTATGAGTTCCATAGGGCCTTTCCAACAGTTGCGTTGGACAGGCATGTTGCTCTCGCGATGAAGGCAAGTAAAATAGAATATTTATTTATTAACGTTCTTTTATAAAGAACTTTTAGAGGCGCTCTGCTCTGGCTCCGCCCCGCCGGTACTCCCCGCTCCTACCCATGGGCCATCTCAGGCACCCAGCCCGAGATTACGCAGCGCCGTGCGGAATGCATTGAACGGGCTGATAATCGCGTCTCCCAGCACAATGGCACAGCCGAACCAGTGGAAATAGTTCACCTGTTGCCAGCCCGGCCCATTGCTGCTGTTGCCCTCGATCAGGAACCAGGTAAGCAGTGCTGTACCCAGCATCACCGCCGTGATTGACCAGAGCAGGTCGAAAAAGAACGATGCCGTGTTGATGTCACCCGACTTGAAGAACTCGACGAACAGGACGAAGACACCCAAGCCGATGTACACGAACCCAAAATGCAGCTGCGACGCCATGTCAACTTCAAACTGGTAAAGCACCGCCGGATAGGCCACCACCAGCAGCACCCAGGGAAACCGCCCCAGAAAAGCACCGATGCCACCCCCGTCTTTCACCATAATGTGTGCGCCCACGTGCTGCTCTCCCTGTTGTGTTTCGCTTAATCATAGGGGGCTGAGTGGAAAAAACCAGCCCGAATCCGCCTAATCCTGCGGCGGGACCGCCAATGCGTCAGAAAACGCAAGGGCCTCTGGAAAGAAGGCGAGAAAACCCGCCTCAATCTGCGCCGCATGGCGATCGATCTCCGTTGCGCCATCTGCGAGCGGATTGCTGCGCTGCAATCTCCTGGACAGGCCGCGCAGCGTGCTCTCGACACCCTTCAGGGAATCGCAGCGGCTGAGCCAGTCGTGAGCCACGAGGCGCGGGGTCACCTCGGCGAGGGGCGCTGGCAGCTCATGCCGATGCGCGATAAGCAGGTCGTAGACGCTGGCTACAAAGGCGGCGCGCGGTAAGGCGGCAAACCGTTGCCAGTGCTGGATAAGGAAATAGTCAAAGGCGACATCCAGCAAAATGTTGGCGTAGCGCCTGAACGGTGGCGCAAACAGCTCCCGCAACTCCCGCGTGACCGCATGATCGTCGGTATACCGGTCGATCAGCCGATGGTGCTGCACTCCCTCGCGAAGCTTCGTTGACAGACCCTGCGGCGCCAGCGGACCCTTGATAAAGTCCCCGGTGACATTCCCCACACGGTGCAGCGGATCGGCGCTCGACAGCCGCGCATGCGCCAGGTGATTCACAGCGAAAAAACCATGATGGCACTACCCTTTCGGTTCCGGGGATGCGACCATTGCGGCCCCGAATAACATGACATGTTCCGGCTGGATGGTACTACGCCCCGCATTCCTGCGCGCACCCTGGCTTCACTTTCTTCTGCTTGGCGTGCTGCTGTACCTGCTTCAGGCACGGCTGTTCCCGCCTCCCGCCCCTGTAGTCGGGCCACTGCCACAGTCGCGCATCGAAGCCCTCACCGGCCAGTGGGTGGCGTTGACAGGGCGCACCCCCAGCACGGAGGAGCTCGCGGGCCTGAAGCGCACCGAGCTGGAGCAGGACATGCTGTTTCAGCGCGCACTGACCCTGGACCTGCACCGCCACGACCCCGTGGTACAACAGCGGCTGCTGCTGAACCTGCGCTTCCTCGGCCTGGCAGATGCCGACAGCTCTGACGCTGACCTGTTTCAGCAGGCACTGGACATGCGCCTGCACCTGGGCGACGAAGTCGTGCGCCGCCGCATGATCCAGGTCATGGAGCAGCTGATCGTCGCCAGCAATCCGCCGGCCGCACCGACCGACGCCGAAATCGAGGCCGCCTTCGAAGCGCGCAGCGCCGAACTGGAGCGCCCACCCCGCTACTCGCTGCAGCATGTCTATTTCAACCGGGAACGCGAGCCCGATGTGCCCGACATTGCCTTGCGCATCCGCGACAGCGCCATGACCCCGCAGCAGGCGCTGCCGCTGAGCTCGCCGTTCCTCCACGGTCATGCGTTCCGCCACCAGACGCCCGAACAGCTGGCGCGCACCTTCGGCGCCGTCTTCGTCGACAGGCTCATGGGCGAATCAACCGCCACGGGCGTGTGGATCGGCCCGCTCAGGTCGGCGTATGGCTTGCATCTGGTCTGGCTCGATGACGTTACCCCGGCGCGACCGGCACGCCTTGAGGAAGTGCGCGAACAACTCGCTCGTGACCTGGCTCAGCAGGCACGCACCCAGGCACTCCGAGCCGGAGTCGAGCGGCTTGCGACCCAGTACGAGTTCCGTCTGTGATGATCATCCGTTACCCATTGTTCACGCTGTGCGCCGCACTCCTGCTGACCTTGATACCGGCTGCAGCCCAGGCACACCGCTTCGCGCCTACCCTGCTGCAGCTGACCGAGCTGGAATCGGGTGACTACAATGTGGTGTGGAAAACACCCGCGCAAAGCAGCAGCCCCGTGCCGCTGGCGCCCGTCTGGCCCCTGGACTGCCGCGTGCGCTCAACAAGCCCGACCCAGCCAGAAGGCACCGGGCTGGTGACCACACTGCAACTCGCCTGCGGCGGTGATGAGCGCGCGCGGCTCGTCGGACAGCGCCTAGCCGTCGACGGTCTCGCCGCCAATCAGGCGTCCGTGATGCTCATGCTCAACCTGCAGGACGGCCGTCAGTACCAGCAGGTGCTGACCGCGGAACAGCCGTCCTTTATCGTGCCGGAAGCGCCGAGCGCAGCGCGCGTGATGGGCGAGTACAGCCTGCTGGGCATGGACCATATCTGGCGGGGCATCGATCACCTGTTGTTCGTCTTTGGCCTGCTGCTGCTGGTGGGCGGTGGCAAACGCCTGCTCTGGACCATCACGGCATTCACGGTGGGACACAGCATCACGCTGTCGCTGGTGACGCTGGGTTTCTTCAATTATCCCGTGGCGCTGGTTGAATTCACCATCGCCCTGAGCATTTTCTGGCTGGCACTGGCCCTGACATCGCACAATCAGCAGAGCCTGTCTCGGCGACATCCCTGGTGGCTGGCGGGAGGGTTCGGCCTGTTGCACGGCATGGGCTTTGCCGGCGCGCTGGCCGCGACCGGCCTGCCCGAGGGCAATCTGCCGCTGGCACTGCTGTTTTTCAACCTCGGCATCGAGGCGGGACAGATTGCGTTTATCCTGGTGGTGCTGCTGCTCTGGTGGCTGCTACACCGGGCCATTGCACCCTGGCGGAGCCATCTGGAACCGGTGCCGGTTTACCTGCTCGGGGGGCTCTCCGCCATGTGGTGCATTGAGCGCGGGCTGGAAGTGCTGGCGTGATGCACCAGCGACTTGCCGCTTCACTGTTCGGCGATCTCCCTCAGCCGAAGGTCGGCGGCGTGATCTCGCGCTCATCCTGCCAGACTACCTTCAGATCCCGCGACAGGTAACGCGCCTCGCCGGCACGCATCTCAATCACGTCCTGGTAGCGTATCCCCATGTCCAGACAGAGGGAGCGTCCATCGCGCTGATAGAAGTGCGACGCCACACAGTAGGTTTCGCCGCGGTACTGGTCGCCCTGCCAGCGCCCCGCAACCTGCCCGACCAGGTGAAAGGTGCTGTCGAACTGGCGCAGAAACTCCAGATTGCCGATAAACACCGCGCGCGAGTCCGCGGCAAAGCCCGGACCCTGCTGGGTGAACTCCGGCCACATCAGCGACTCCATCGCCGCGAAATTACGGTCATCCACCGTCGTGGCGTAACTCGCCGCCAACAACGCCGGGATCGTCTCCGGATTCATTGCGCTGCCTCGAAACTGGCCACGATGGCGGCGACCTCATCGCGCACCCGACCCGTCCCGTAGCCCAGTTCCCTGACACCCTCGGGGGTATAACTGACCGTGGCGCCGCGGCCCGCAAACATGATGATGTCCGGCAACAGCGGGTGCTCGTCGCTGCGCACTTCCAGCGTTTGCGGATTGCCCGTCTCTTCACACCACATCTCGAAGTAGGCTTTCCACGAGAGGTTTTCATCGCCCACCAGGTACGCGCGGCCCGGCTCACCTTTCTCCAGTGCACCCTGTACCGCCTCGGCCAGCGAGGCGGAGGTGATGTGGTTGGTGCCACCTTCGGGCGCAAACAGAGGCGCGCCTTCCATCAGCCCCTTGGCGTAGAGGTAGTTGTAATAGAGATGCGGTATTTCCAGGCCCGGCAGATGGCCGAGGACAAACGGTGCATTCAGGCTGCACACCGCGAAGCTGTCATCGCTCATGGCGCGGATGGCATCATCCGCCAGCTTGCGCGAACGCACGTAGGCGCTGGTTTCGATCTTTTCCGGCGCGACCTGGGGATAGAAAGTGCCGATATAGGCGGCTCGCTTGATGCCGGCCGCCTTCGCGGCCGCGAAGAATCGCGGAATGCCTTCGCTGTTATACCGGGTGTAGAACGCCTCCTCCGTTACCGAGCCATCCTGCGGCAGCTGCCGGATGTCCACTCCGGCGGCAAACACCAGCCAGTCGTAGCCCGCAAGGCGGCCGTCCGCAACGTCATCGTCGACGTAGTGTGTGGCAACAAAGGGCAGCTGCGCGAGTGCAGGCACCTTTGAGGGGGAGCGCGCCATGATGGTCACCTCATGCCCCGCCTGTGCCAGATGCAGCGCAGCATGACCGCCAATCAACCCGGTTCCACCGACCACCAGTACTCGCATATCCGTCTCCTCGCCTGTCAGGAATCATCGCCGGCGCGCACAGGTCGCCGGCAAAAGAACGATGAGTGTACCGGGTGCCCGCGCCAGCGGTTAAGCCCCGGGGGCAGATAAGGCACGGCCATGGCGCAAAAAGCAGGCACGAGGCTGCCATGTTGAACAACCGGCCTCCGTCACCCGCCGCGAGTGCGGCAGGCGCGTCCCGGTGCTCGTCGACGCTCGCCAGCGCAGCCCGACAGATCCACGACACGTTGCCCTGCGTAGTAATAACCGCTTGATTTCTATGGCTATAATCGAAGCGACCGGGGGCGGAATTCCTTGGAATCCGGGAACTTCGCCACTATGATGTGTCAAAGTAGTGTTCGCACCTTCGGTGCACAGTGATGGAGCGGTAAGACGATGCAACAGAAGAGCATGTACAACGTGAATACAGCGGCCGTGGATTCGTTGGTCAGTACCAACAAGGTGTTAAAAAACACTTACATGCTGCTGGGGATGACCCTGCTGTTCAGTGCTGTGACAGCGGGCATATCAATGGCCATCGGGTTGCCCCAGGGCGCCGCATTAATCCTGATGCTGGTAGGCTTCGGCCTGCTGTTTGTGGTGAACAAGATGGCTGACACCAGCAAGGGTTTGCTGGCTATCTTCGCCTTTACCGGTGTTATGGGAGCGTCTATCGGCCCCATGCTGAACCACTACCTGTCGATGCCGGGCGGTCCCGCGCTGGTCATGCAGGCCCTGGCCGGCACAGCAATCGTTTTCTTCGGTTTGTCTGCCTACGCGCTGACAACGCGCAAGGACTTCTCCTTCATGGGCGGCTTCCTGATGGTTGGCCTCATCGTGGCGGTGGTCGCCATGATTGCCAACATCTTCCTCGCCATCCCGGCGCTGTCGCTGACCATTTCGGCCGCCGTGGTGATGATCATGTCCGGGCTGATCCTGTTTGACACCAGCCGCATCATCCATGGCGGTGAAACCAACTACATCCGCGCGACCGTAGGCCTGTACCTGAACATCTACAACCTGTTCGTGCACATGCTGTCACTGCTCACCGCGTTCGGCGGCGATGACTGAAGGCCAGCGCAGCGCAGGCACCCAACCCCGGCCCACGCCGGGGTTTTTTGTTGGGCATAGCGCATGCCACTGAACTACTGCCTGCTGGTGCTGGCAGCACCGGTCTCCGGCCACACCAGCCTGACCGCCGCCCGGTTCGGCGCCGCCCTGCTGGCGCGCGGGCACACCCTGGAGCGTGTCTTCTTCCTCGACAACGGTGCCAGCAACGGGCTTGCCAGTGCAGTGACGCCGCAGGATGAGCGCAGCCCGCAACAGGCATGGTCGGAACTCGCCAACACACACGGCACCGAACTGGTGCTCTGCGTCAGTTCGGCCGTCAAGCGCGGCTTGCTGGACGCTGCAGAAGCACAGCGCCACGGCTTTCCCTCCGCCACGGTGTATCCGGGCTTCACCCTGGGGGGACTGGGCCTATTGGTAGAGGCCATGCAGTCGGCTGACAGGGTCATCACCTTTGGAGCAGCGGGATGAGCGCAACAGCCGAAAGCGGTGTGCTCGTTGTGACCCGTCACCCGCAACCCGGGCGCAGTCTGGCGCGGGCGGCGCTGGACACCGCACTCGCGACTGCCGCCTTTGATCAACCGGTTACCCTGCTGTTCCTGGGTGCCGGTGTGCTGCAATTGCTACCCCAGCAGGACAGCGCCAGCGTGGGCGTACGCAACCTGCGCAAGGTTATCGACTCGATGCCACTGTACGACCTCGAACGTTGCTATGTGGATGCCGAGGCGGCGGAACACTTCGGGCTGACGGCAGAAGACCTGCCCAGTGGGGCAACGCTTGTGGATCGCGACGCGCAGCGATCACTGTTTGACAGCCACCAGCACATTCTGGGTTTCTAGCCATGCTGCATACCCTCAGTTGCGCCCCCGGCCACCCCGCAGTGAAAGAATGTATCGCCCTGCTGCGCGCGAATGACGCCCTGCTGCTACTCGGCGACGGTGTGTATATCGCGCTGCAGCACAGCGAGGACTGGCTGGCGCTGGAGCAAAGCGGAGCCAGCCTGCATGTGCTGGACGCAGATGCCAGAGCCGCCGGCGTGCAGCAGCGTCTCGCTGCCTGTTTCACGGTGGTTGACGACGACGGTTTTGTCAGCCTCACCGAACAGCACGCCCAACAGATGGCCTGGTACTAGGCCCGCACATGCTACCCGGCAGCGCGTTTGATGGCGAAGGCTTCCTCCGGGATATGCAGGCCTGGACACCCGCCGTCGCCGAACAGGTGGCCGCAGCGGAAGGTCTGACGCTGACCCCGGCGCACTGGGAAGTCATCACCCTGCTGCGGCAGTACTACCGACAATTCGACAGCTCACCGGCAATGCGCCCCTTGGTCAAGTGGGTGCGCATACACCTCGGCGAGGACTACGGCCGCAGCATGTACCTGCTGTCGCTGTTTCCCGGATCACCGGCAAAGCTGGCGAGCAAGATTGCCGGGCTGCCCAAACCCGACAATTGCCTGTAGGCACCCCAGACGAGACCCCGGTTATGCCCCTCGGTCACTTTGATCCGGCGAACTATGATGCGCTGCTGGCAACCAAGGTTGCGCAGACCTGCCAGCGCCTGGCCCCCTTCGCGGTGCCCGCGCCGGAGATTTTTCCTTCCGCTCCGGAGGCCTTTCGCATGCGCGCGGAGTTCCGCATATGGCACGACGGGGACGCGCTGGACTATGTGATGTTCCCGCCCGGCGATCCGAACTCGCCCATTCCCATCACGCAATTTCCGATCGCCTGCGACGCCATTCAGGCGCTGATGCCGGCGCTGCGCGACTACCTGCGCCGGCACACGGTACTCAGGCGCAAGCTGTTCCAGATCGAGTTCCTCAGCACCACGCACGGAGAGACCCTCATCACCCTGGCCTACCACCGCCGTCTGGACACAGACTGGGAGACAGCAGCCCAGCTGTTGGCAGAGGAATTCAACGTGGCGCTGGTCGGCCGCAGCCGCAAGCAGAAAGTCGTGATCGGGCGGGACTATGTCACCGAGCAACTGCAGGTGGCGGGCCGGGATTACCTCTACCGACAGTACGAGCAGGCCTTTACCCAGCCAAACGCAGGGGTTAACCGGCACATGATCGAATGGGCCTGCGCCAACGCCGCATCCGCCCGCGGCGACCTGCTGGAACTGTATTGCGGTAACGGCAACTTCACCCTGCCACTTTCACGCCACTTCAATCAGGTACTGGCAACTGAGCTGGCAAAGACCTCGATTCGTGCGGCGCAATGGGCCATCGCCGCCAACCACATCGACAACGTGGCCATGATCCGTCTTGCAGCAGAGGAAGTGACCCAGGCGATGAATGGCGAGCGCCAGTTCAGGCGCCTCGCGCAGCTCCCGCAGCCCCTTGAGGACTACTGCCTCAACACGGTGTTTGTAGATCCGCCCAGAGCAGGACTGGACCCCGCGACCGTCGCCATGGTGCAAGCTTTTCCAACGATCATCTATGTGTCCTGCAACCCGGTGACGCTGGCAGACAACCTCGTGCAGCTCAATGAGACTCACGATGTGAGTCGCTTCGCCCTGTTCGACCAGTTCCCCTACACCGACCATATGGAGTGCGGTGTCGTCTTGCGCCAACGAGCGGCGCGCTAGCAGCGAATCCCAAACGCCAGCAGGCCGCGGCCCAGCACCTCATCAAGACGTTCAACATCGGCGGCCTTGACCTCAAGGTAGCGCAATCCCTCGGCCTTGCAGACTTCCTTATTGCGCAGCCGGGCCGCCAGCTGTGGCGGTGCGGCCTTCTCATCCCAGCAATCGATGTACACACTGCCCGCAGGGAGGTAGAAGTCAGCCCACAGCGCTTCCTCAACGGGCAGCGCACGGCGCGTGGCGTGCGCCAGCTGCGCCAGATACAACCAGTTGCAGACCAGGGCCTGCAGCGGACTCCCCGTGGCGTGTCCGTCAATGCCACTGCAGGCGCCCTCGGCGGGCCACCCCGGAAGCGCAGAATCTGCCGCTGCAAACAGGTCCGGCTCGGTATCGTCCGACACCGTCTGCGGCTCGCTGCCACAGTCTGGCTGCCCGGACAAACGCTCCAGCTCACGGTGGATGACCGGGTGGTCAACAATCTCATGTGGCCAACTGACATAGAACGCGCCGGTGCTGTCGCTCTCGACCTGCTGGCCGCCGAGATGGCGCCCGAAATCGGTCAGCTCCCAGCCCAGAATGCTGTGCTGCTGCAAACCCAGTTCTGCCAGCGCACGGTTTAACTGGCGGGGCTGCAGCCGTGGATAGTAGCGACGCATCTGACTGGCGGTAATGCGCTGGTTGGATTCGATCGCACTGAGCAGCGGGTGCTGGACGAGCGCAGCGGGCCAGACGATATAGCGACCAAAGCGCTTGCTGTCACGGTAGGTGCCGCCTTCATACTCTCCTTTCTGGGTCAGCAGCCAGTTGTCGGCGTGGCGGCGAATCCAGCCGTAGTCCTTCAGCGTCACGAACAGTTGCTGCACTGGAATCTCCAGCGCCCGCGCCAGGGCACTGGTGGAGAGACGCTCCTCTTCCTGGCTCATTGGCTGCCGTCTGCCCGCGGACCCGGATACCGCGCCTGCAGGCACTGGTACACCTGGTCGGCGTAATCCTGTGCGGCGCTGTCCAGTGCGGCCAGGATTTCCACCAGGTGCTCATTATCTTCCCGGCCCTGCCAGAGCTTCTGGTAACTGCCCGACTGGTAGCCGTGATCCTGGCGAAAGAAATTCAGTACATTCTTGCCTACATAGGCGCTGTACAGATCGTTGAAATCCATGTCAGCGGCATGCATCAGCTCCCAGAAACGCTGCGGGCAGAACCCGTGTGTCTGCAGGGCATGCAGGGCCAGCGCCTCGGTGGCTTCGCGCACGTCGAGCCCCGCGGGGGTAAAATCCTCCACCGCCATGGCAATCTGCTCCGCGATGGCCGCGACACCCTGTTTTCCATCAAACAGTGCCGAAAGGCCAAAGTGCCAGATATCAATCACTTCCAGGCGCACCTGTTCCATATCGGGTGTCTGCTTCTTCCACCACTTATAGCCATAGTGCTCGATAAGCTCACCGCATTCGATCCAGAGCGCGCGATACCACGCAAACTTCTGCTCAATCCACTGCGGATGAATCCGCGTGTTCATCCGGTCCTGCATCGTCAGCATGGTTGCCAATGCCTGTTTCAACTGTGTTGCCTCGCCCTGGGAATCAGCCGCTAGGATAGCAGCGCCGAGGATATGGCACCACGCTGCGTGCGCAGCAGATACCCGTTGTGCCCCCTGTGTACCGGAGCGCTGACTCGCCTTCGACGATCGAGTGCGCTAGTTTGATGCGGCAGGGCGTGGAATTGCGGGGGCCTGCAGCCACCTGAACATCAACCCGAAGGGCTGACAATGCACCAGACATCGACACCGGAGCGCATCCAAGTATGCAGGTAATTCTCGCCATGAGCGCCTTTGTTCTGAGCCATGTGCTGATATCGCGCACGGCACTGCGTCCCTGGCTCGTCGCGCGCCTTGGCCGACGCGTTTATCTGGGCGCCTATTCCCTGCTGTCTGTCGTGTTGCTTGGCTGGGTGATTCTGGCCCTGCTGGCGGCCGAACGCACGGCACTCTGGGCAACCCCCGTCTGGGCCTACCCCTTCGCCGCGGCCTGTTCAATGCTCGCCGTGGTGCTGATCACCGTGGCCGCGTTGTCGCCCAACCCCTACTCCGTATCCTTCCGCAGCGACGGCTTCGACCCGCAACGGCCCGGGATTATCGGCTGGACCAGGCACCCCCTCGTCTGGGGGCTGACCCTGTGGGGCGTAGCACACATCCCGGCCAATGGTGAGTGGCCCGCGCTACTGCTATTCGGTGGCTCGGCTCTGTTTGGCATCGTGGGGATTGGATTCCTGGAGCGACGCGCAAACCGCGACGCGACACCGGCACACGCCGGGCTGGTATCCGGCCTCGCCGCCGGACACCTGGATCGCAATGCGCTGCTGGGAACCATTCTGGGTTGTGTATTGTGGATGGTACTTCTGTTCGCACACCCCAGCCTGTTCGGGGCCGACCCACTGGCGTTGTTAAAGTCGGTGTGTTGCTGAGTTGCTCACGGGCGCCTTGTTGACCGCTCTGGAGGCAAAGCAGACGTTTTCACCGTGTCAGCAAATTTTACAGTCAGTCTACCTCTGTGAGCTGAAATGTACGCAAAGGCACACTTATTCCAAGTTATTTCAATAAGTTGGGGTTTCGGGCCTGATTCTTGCTGGACCACCCTTACGAAAACGACCACGACAAAATGTAATTGGGGAAAGGACTATGATGCCACTTAACTTGAAAAGCCTGTTGACCACTTTCGCATTAACCCTCATCGCCTCAGCCAACGTCGGCGCCGGCCCAATCGCCCTTGGTGATTTCAGCGGGTCTGAAACTGTCACGACGTTCAATGGACTTGGCCTTCCCTTTAGCAATCCAGGCCCATTGGTCATTGATGGGAATACGTATACCACTGACTCTGGCGACATTCGGTACACGGACAACTTTGAGGCCGACTGTGATCTTGAATGCATAGGAAATAGCTCCGACACGGGATGGATCGATGTCGTGCTTGGCGGCTTTTTCCAGCGAGTCGGTGGACGCATCGGAGGCGGGACCACTACCTATGCAGGGTTCGTCGACTTCTTTGGCGTAGGGGATGTGTTACTCGGGACAATCAACTATGGGAACAATGACGGGTTGGTTTTCGCTGGGTGGGAGGACGCTGCCGGCATCACTCGGGTCCGCATCAACGACACCGCCAGCAATGGTCGCATCGTTCATTTGGAAGACTTCCGCTTTGAGACTGCTGCGGCGGTTGAGCCCGTGCCGGCACCCGCAACCCTCGCTCTGTTTGGCCTTGGACTTGCCGCACTTGGATGGTCACGCCGCAAGAAAGCGTAAGCAGAACCCTGGATATCCAGCCCACTTCGGTGGGCTTTTTATTGCCTACGATTTGGTGGTGCCCGGGACCGGAATCGAACCGGTACGATCGCAATGATCGGGAGATTTTAAGTCTCCTGTGTCTACCAATTTCACCACCCGGGCCCTGGGCAATGACGCGGGACCCGCGCGGCGCGCATCATAGCACAGCGCTGTGTGGTGGCAAAAAATCGGGATGGCGGCCGTGCTACACTGACCTCTTCGATGGATGCGTCGGGACATCGTATGCGCAAGATCTGGATCATACCGCTAGCCCTGCTGCTGTTGGTCCCCATTGCCGTGTTCTCCCTGCTCTCGTTTCCTGCGGTTCTGGTAAAAACGCTACATTGGGGCACGACCGCCCTCACTGACTACCGCCTGGAGGTGCACGGCCTGCAGGTCTCGCCCGCCGGGATGAGTGTGCGCTTTGACACACTGAGCCTGTATCCGCAAGGCTCTGATGGACCGGCGCTGATCACTGTACTCGCATTCGAGGGGCGCTCCCGGTTTGCTGACCTCTGGCATACCAATCTCGAAGCCACTTCACTGAAGAGCAGCAGCATCGTGATCTATGTTTCCGCAGACGACGCCAGCGAGGACCCCACACCGGCACAGTGGCTGCAGTACCTGCGTTTCCTGCCCGAGAACCTGGAAGTGGACACCGTGCATGTGGTGAATCAGGACGGTGATGTCTCCATCTTCCCCCTGCGAGATATTCGGGGCGGTCGCGTGGGCCGGAACGCCTTTCGCGCGAGCCTTCTGGCGGACCTCGACGGCGCACCGCTGGACGTCAACCTGGACCTCACCGCACAGGAAATCTTCAGCGACAGCGGGAGCGTCCAGTTCAGGGCACAGCTGTCTGCACCGGAGGCCGGTACGCAGGGCTCACTCTCGGGGCAGCTGACCGCCTCCGGCGAATCGCTGCAGTTTGATGTCACGGTGGACGCCGCATTTGCGCAGGTCGAGACCTTCATGAGCGCTTTTCCAAAGGCACCCCCGCTGGCTGGGGCGCTGGCGCTGCAGGGCAAGCTGGAGGGTGACCTCGGCAGTTTTTCCCTGTCCGACGCCAGGTTCGAGCTCGACAACCGTCCAGCCTATTATTTTGAGGCCAGCGGTTCGATGGCAAGCCAGGGAAATCCCGACCCCAGACTCTCGCTGATCGCGTCAGGTGAACTGGATTCCGCAAAATACTTCCTGCGCTGGCTGGACCTCGACCTCTCGCCGCTGGGCGGGATCCGGGCCAGCATCGCCCTTTCAGGCACCCTGGCCAACCCCGCCATTGAGCAGCTGACCGTTGTGACCACCAGCAGCGAGGGATTGTGGATCGCCCTGAACGGGTCTTCGGGGCCTGGCTCGCTGGGCAGTACAGATCTGCCGCCTGACACCGCCTTCACCCTCCACGCCTTTGCTCCCGCACTGGCTGTTCTCAGTCCCTGGCTGGGGCAGGCACCTTCAGTCGATCCCGGTCCCTGGCAACTGGCAGCCGAACTGCGCGAAAATGACGGAGCGCTGCGTGTAGACAACATCAGGGGTCAAGTCGGCCGCGCAGACGGCACACGCCTGCAGGTCGCAGGCGAGGTCGCCCGGGTCGCCATCGATACGGCCGCCGGCGGCGAACGGGCTTCCGGCATCGAGCTTGCCGTCAGCGCAACCAGCACCGACCTGCAGGAACCCGGACGCTGGTTCGGCGCTGACCTGCCACCCGGGTTCGCACTCGAGTCAAAGGCGCGGATCAGTGGCACCGACGCCAAGCTGATACTGGCAGACGGCAGCGCACAGCTCTCCCATGAGCATCTCACCATCGACATCAGCAAGCTGAATACGCGCTTGTCCCGTGACGCTGCCTATACGCCCGCCACCGTGCGCGCGACGCTACAGGCGCTCGCGCCTGAGGCCTCTGCGCTGGGTAGCTTTGTGGCATTGGAACTGCCCTCACTCGGGGTGCTGAGCGTCGATGCCGACGTTACCTACGCTGCCGCCCGAGTGTCCCTGACCGACATTCGCGCTGCGCTCCGTGGCGCACCCGGCGATGTGCTGATCACGGGTACCCTTAACGATGTAGCCGGCGACCGGGAACTCGCCCTCAACACGGAGGTTCGGACACTCAACCTCGATGCCCTGCTCGCAGGTTTCGCACCCGACCTGCAGCCACCGACAGCACTCGGCAGCCTGCAGGGCAGCTTTGCGCTGCGGGGAGCACAATCGGCCTACAGCCTGGACAAACTGGAACTGAGCAGCTCGGAGGATGCGGCGCTGGACCTGAAAATCAGTGGCGAAGCGCAGTATCGGGAAGCAGACTGGCGCACAGCGGCGAGCATACGCTACGCGAGTGAGGACCGGGATTGGCTCGCAACGCTCACCGGATTGCCATTGAAGCCTGTGGTCGGCGAAATCCAAATGACCGCAGATACGCGCTCGGCGCGGCTGCAGGCGGACACGCGTCTGGATGAGACCGATCTCGCACTGTCTGTCGAGGTGACACACAGCAACGGCAGCCTGGACAGCCTGCGAGCAGCGCTGTCTTCCGCGATGGTGCGACTGGAGGATCTCGGCCTGCAAGCGGCGAGCAAGGATGCGGGCACTCCGGACGCTCAACAGGTTACGGAAGTGGATGCCGACGCGCAGGCCACCTCGGTACAACAGCTGCTCGCGAAGCTGCCACGCTACCCGGTGGATTTAGCGCTGCAGGTGGGCAGTCTGCGGGGGGAGATTACGCGCTTTGACGATATCAATGTCCACATCAGCGGCAGTGGCACCACCTATCTGCTCGACCAGTTCGACTTCAACTACGATACGGCGCCGGCCGCTATTCGTGGCATCGTCGATATCAGTCTGGACCCACCGGGAGTGAGTATTGCGGGGCAGGCACAGTCGATTCCCCTCAATACACTGAGCCGCGACCTGGGTATCGAGACGGATATCAGCGGCTCACTGAACCTGCGTGGCGGAGTGAGCGCCCAGGGCGCCACGGGGGCGGAGCTGCTGCAGCAGCTGGACGGCAGCATGGCCTTTGCGCTGGAGAATGCGACCGTGGAGGGCGCTGCCTACGATGTCCTCGCGACCGGCATCCTGACCTGGCTGTTTTCGGGTGCTGCACTGGAAAAATCCACGTTTCTGGACTGCACCATGGCGCAGTTCACCCTGGAGGACGGGATTGCGCGCACCGACAGCCTGTTCGTCGAATCACCCAACATGATCGCCACTGGCGTAGGCAGCTTCAACCTGCCCAAGCGCACCCTCGCCCTGACACTGACGCCGCGGTCCAAGTCGCGCAGCATCCAGTTCCCCTCCAGCATCAGCCTGCGCGGGGACATGGCGAGCCCACGCACCAGCGTGTCCCCCATCGCTGCCACCCTGGACATTTCCGCCGAAGCCATGCTCTTCGTCCCGCGTTTGCTGGTGAAAATCTTCGGCGGCAGTCGGTCGCAGTCTGACACGACGCGGCCCTGTGAAGTCATGCTCGCGCAATAAGCCCGCACCACATCACCGTGCTACACTTTGCGCCACTACCCGGCAGGCACTTACGGACATTTTTATGGCATCTCCCCGCGGCGAGTTCAGCTCGCGCTTTGGCTTCATCATGGCTGCCGCGGGCAGCGCCGTAGGGCTTGGCAATATCTGGGGGTTCCCGACGCAGGCCGCGAGCAACGGCGGCGCCGCTTTCCTTCTGGTCTATCTGTTTCTCGCCTTTACCCTGGCCTACCCGGCGCTGATGGCGGAGCTGATTATCGGCCGCCATGCGCATGCCAATGCCGTCAGTGCCCTGCGCCAGATCTCTCCGAACCGTGTGCTGCGCAGCATTGGCGGCGGCACGGGCGTCATCGGTTTAGTTGTCGCCAGCTTTATCCTCAGCTTTTATGCGATTGTCGCCGGCTGGATGCTGGCTCACTGCCTGGCCGCGCTCACCGATCTCGCCGGAATGGGCGCCGCCAGCGACTGGCTTACGGACTTCAGTTTCTCGCGAAATCTGGTCTTCATGCTGATCTTCATGGCGCTGACCGTCGGCATCATCTCCGAGGGTGTACAGCAGGGCATTGAACGCTGGTCCAGTCGCCTGATGCCACTCTTGTTATTGTCGCTAGTGTTGCTGGTCATTTATGTACTGACCCTGGACGGGGCAATGGAGGGCCTGCGTGTCTACCTGCTGCCGGATTTTGAGCGTGCGCTGGCACCGGGGTTGATTGTCAAAGCACTGGGGGCTGCTTTTTTCTCGCTCTCCCTGGGCGTAGGTACCATGCTGATATACGGCTCCTATATCAGCGATCGGGAAAACCTGCCCGTTGTGGGGGGCCTGGTTACGCTGGTCGACATCTGTATCGCCGTACTGGCCGGTTTCCTGGTGCTGCCTGCCATGTACGTGGCCCTGAACAGCGGCGTGGAAATTTTTACCGCGGGCGGTGCGCTGATTTCGGAAGACACGCTGATCTTCACGGTACTGCCCAAGCTGTTCGACAGCATGGGCCTGGCGGGTATTGGTGTGAGCCTGGTGTTCTTTTTCCTGATGACCATCGCCGCACTGACCTCCTCGATCTCCATGCTGGAGGTACCGGTTGCCTACACCATCGAGGAGCACGGCGTGGCCCGCAAACCCGCTGTACTGGTGATCGGTGCGACGATTGCGCTGGTCAGCACAGTTATTCTGCTGAATTTCGAGGCACTGTTCGGGCTGGTCATCGCCGTCACGACGCGCTACAGCCAGCCGCTACTCGGCTTCATGTTCTGCCTGTATGCGGGCTGGGTATGGCACCGCGACACGCTGCTGCAGGAGTTGCGCAAGGGCAACGCCGGTGTCGAACACAGCCTGTTCTGGAAGCTGTGGCCGGGCTATGTGCGTGTGTTCTGCCCGCTGATCATATTGCTGATCTTTGCCCAGTCCCTGCTGGAGTGAGCGGCCCGTCTATCAGTCCAGACGCAATTCACCACTGTCCTCAACGTACTGGGTAGGAATCAGACCGCGAAAATCAATTTTTGCCGTAAACCTGTAGGCCAGCGCATCGCCCCGGGTTCGACCGAGGCTGCCCAACAGCTTCAACGCCTCCAACAGGTTGACGCCGGCATCAATCGTCACCTGTTCTTCGGTATAACCTTCTATGGTTGGCACCTGATTGGTCACCCCGCTGAGCAACTCGCGATCGAGCAGCGCGATTCCGTAGCTGATGCCCGCGATATCCAGAGCCTGCGCGTTGGGATTCGCAATGCGCAACACGATGCGAAAGCGCGGGCCGGAATCGACCATCGGCAGGCTTTTCACACTGTCGACACTGATGATGGGTGGGTCGATCGAGGGCCCCAACCCGGCGCAGCCAGCCAGGAAAGACGCCAACAACAACGCACAGAGAACTCGCCACCGCGGCTTCATTACGCGGTTCATCACGAGTCGCGATCCCGAGGTGTGACTGAGAAGAAGAACACGCCATAACCGAGGCTGAACACGGCAAAGACCATAGCCACCCAGTCACCGGTTTGCAGGTACATCCAGCTGCTGAACACCAGCATGCCCAGCGTGACGACAATCCCCGTATTGCGAGCGGTCGGCGACACAAAAATCTCCTCTATGCTATCCTGCGCCGAAGCGCAGCGTTCAAGGCTGATGATAGCACCCGCATGGTAAAATTTATCCTGATATTCCTCGCCGTGCTGGTTGCGCTGTTTACTGCGGAGATGCTCGCTCCCGTGCAGGCGGCTGTGGTGCAACCCTTCACGGCCTCCCTGGCGACACTGAGCGCCGCCCTGATCACACCCTTTGACAGTGACGTCATCGCCTACGGACGGGTCATTGCCCACAGCGTTAACGGCTTTGCGGTCTCCATTGAGTCCGGCTGCAACGGTGTCGAGGCAGCCATCGTGCTGGTGGCCGGAGTCCTCGCCTACCCCGCACCCTGGCGCTACCGGGTGGTGGCGATCCTCGCCGGATTCCTGACCATCCAGACTCTGAACATTGCACGTATCATCAGCCTGTTTTACCTGGGCCAGTGGAATCTGCAGATATTCAACTGGACCCACCTGTACCTGTGGCCCGTCTTTATCATGCTGGATGTGCTTGTGGTGTTCATCCTCTACCTGCGCTATCTCGAACAGCGACCCGGCGCCGCCAGCGGATGACGCTCTACCGGTTCATCGGCCTGGTGCTGTTGTTGATGGTTCCCTTTTTTGCGCTCTGGTACGCGCTGGGCGCCCTGCCCGCGGTGCCCGCCCTGTGGCTGGCTGAGGCTCTCCTGTCCTGGGCTCTGCCGGAGGTGGTGCAGTCGGTGGCGATCGAGGGTCATCAGCTGCTGGTCCTGACGCAGTTTGGCGAGATGGGGGAAACCGTTGTACCTCTGGAACAGGCCGACTACCAGCTGGCGCTCCCCTTGAACACCCGTATTCTCTCCTACTCCATCCCGTTCTACGCAGCGCTCCACTTCTCGAGCCGCATTGTCGGCTCGCTGGAGCGATTTGCACGTGGATTGCTCGTGCTCTGGGCACTGATGTTCATCGGCATCGTGTCGGTGACCCTGAAAAATCTGATGCTGGGGCTGGGTGGCGATCTTCTCTGGGAGACCACCACCACACCCCTGCCCTCCGCCGACGCTATCGCGCTGCTGTTCCAGTTCAGCACGCTGATTGTGCCAACGGTCGCGCCCGTGTTGCTGTGGGCCTGGTCGGTGCGGGACAGCCCGCACTGGCGTGCCCTGCTCCTGGGTCAGGGCGCCGAGTGCGACGGGCGGAGTCGCTAGCTCACGACACTAGGCGGCATCGCCCACCCGGCCATTGGCCAGTTCACGCATGAGTGCCTGGTACTCCTCGCCTCGGTCCTCGAGCACCGCCTGCAGGGCCTTTTCCATAAGCCATCGTGCCTGACAGGTGTAGGCGTAGATACAGGCGTGCACGGCAGCGTCACTCCAGTTGTCGACCGAGCAGTTAGACGAATATTCCTCAAAGTAGGCGAGCGAGCGGATGAGGTCGGCGATGTGGCGCGGACACTCGCAATCCAGCGTGCTCTTCAACTGCCGTGCCGCACTCAGCTGCAGATCGGTGAACTGCCGCGGCTTTGCCGTCATGAGCTCACCGAGATTGGTATCGCCAAGGCTTGCCGTCTTGTCGGCGACGCTGCGCGCCAGCTCAAAGGCCAGGTAGGCCGGATCCGGCGGGAAGGTGGTGGCAGCAATATTCTGCTGCTCCAGCGACTGCAGCCAGCGCTCGCTGGCAAACTGGTAGGTGACCAGGGCTTTCTCCACCTGGAGGTTGCGAATCAGATCACCCAGTTGGCGCGTCTGTGCGCCCGTGAGGTTGGCACACTCCACGACCAGGCTGTCGGCACGGCCAATCTCCTCACACTCTTTCGCCGTAATCTGGTTCAGGGGCAAGCGGACCAGCAGCGCATCCACCCCTGCCAGGCAACCCTGGTGTTCGTCCAGCCACTCACAGAGCGGATTCCCGATGAACACCACCCGCGGCTTGGGTGCGGGCAGCGCACCGCGGCCACCTTTGCCCCTGCCGCGCAGCAGCATCTCCAGGGTCTTGCGTTCGTTTGACGCGATTTCGCCGATGCGCGAGCCACTGTTGACCAGGGCCGCAACCAGCTGCAAATGCTCCAGATCCGCCTGCGTGTACTGCCGGCGACCGGTTGGCGTCTTGTGGCTCGCGCCCAGCCCATAGCGCCGTTCCCACACCCGGAGCGTGTCCGGCTTCAAGCCGGTCAGCCTGGCCACTGTACCAATGCCGTAGAGGGGGCGAGGTTCCATTACCGCTGCGTTCATATCACGTGCCTCAGTTGGTGTCCGGGGTTAGTACGCTCCAGGCGGCACTCTGGATGAGTTGTCTAGGTTATGTCTGCATGTTATCTGGACAACTGTCCGGAATTTTTGTCCAAGCGGTCCGGTGCAGCGTATATATGCCAAACCAACAGGAGCGACGACGTGGATAACTGGAAGACCGAAACCGACGATCGCGAGCTTGAGCGGCTGTTTGCAGAGGCCCGCCGCTATCCCCTGCTCAGCGCGGAGCAGGAACGCGACATAGATGTCAGCAAGTGGCGTGCTGTCGATGATCTCTGCACGCTTTTCATCGACAGCGAGGGCGGCCGCCGGTACTTGCAGGATCTGCTGGCCCGCATCCTGCACGAGCCCCCCGAGGTCGCCAGCTTTGCCAACCGTGACCACCACTTCCTGCTGCGTCGCGAGCTGGTCAGCTATCTCAGCGGAGGCGAGCAGGCCGCCGCAGTCACGCTGCTGGCGAGCGCCCTGTCCGCCGGGGACCTCGCCGCCGCACGCGACACCATCCGGGAGATGGCACTGCCGGCCAGCCTCGCGGTTGGTATGGCGGGCGCACTGGCCCGCTGTAACCAGCGCCCGGTCAAATGCCGGGTTGCTGATGCACTGGACGCCTGGCAGATAACCGCCGAAGGTCGCAAGTCCTCTGGCGCGCGCTACCGGTTGGAGCCCGCGCAGCTCAGCGCCCTGGCCCTCTCGCTCTCGCGCTTCAACCAGGCACGGGATACCCTGACCCTGCACAATCTACGTCTGGTGTATTCCATCGCCGGCAAGGCCCGCGGCAAGGGAGTACCCTACCGCGACCTGATCCAGGAAGGCACGCTCGGGCTGATCCGGGCCGCGGAAAAGTTCGAGGCGGCCAAGGGGTATCGGTTCAGCACCTACTGCTACAACTGGATATCCCAGGCGGTGCGGCGCTACATCAGTGACTCCGCGGCGCTCATCCGCTATCCCACCCACGTACGTGAGCAGGTGGGAAAGCTGTACCGCGAGCGCAACGCGCTCTGGAGCAGCAGCGGTGAGGAGCCCAGTGAAGCAGCGCTGGCCTCCGCCGCCGGCATCGATACCGGCAAGGCACGTGAATTGCGGCAGCTGCGTAACATGGCCATATCGCTGGATCAGCCGCGCTTTGACGATGATGAAGAGTCCCTGCTGGACAGCCTGCCCGGCGGTCCCTTCGAGGACATTGATGCCCCTGCGGAGTCGGCCTCCCTACAACGTTGCCTGTTGCAGGAGATCGACCACCTGGACCCTGCTGAGAAGCAGGTGGTTATTGCCCGCTGGGGTCTGCACGAGGGCCCGCCGCTGACCCGGGCGGAGGTCGCCGATAAACTGTGCGTCAGCCGTGAGTGGGTGCGCCAGCTGGAAAAATCGGCGCTGGACAAGCTGAGCCGGAACAGCGTGGTGCGCAAGGCAGCCAGTGATCACGGCAACCTGTCACCGGCGTGAGCGCCGAGCATGGCCTCGAGTGCGCTGTGGATATCCGGGTGCCGCCAGAGGAAACCCGACGCCTGGAGGCGTTGGGGCATGACCCGTTGACCGGTAAGGAGCAGTTCATCCGCCATTTCACCGAGCAGCAGGCGCATGACCGCCCCTGGTACGGGCATGCCGGGCAACGTTCTGAAATGCTCCCGCATGGCGGCACAGAGGTCGCGCTGTGTCACGGGCGCTGGCGCGGTGACGTTCACCGGGCCGGACATCGCTTCCTGCTGCAGCAGAAAGTCAAAGGCCGCGACAGCATCCGCACGATGCACCCAGCTCAGATACTGTTCGCCGCCCCCCGGCCAACTGGCGATCCCCATGCGAAAGGGCTGTGCCATCTGCACAAAGGCGCCGCCGCCGGCATCCAGCACCACACCCAGCCGCAACAGGCAGACGCGAACGCCTATATCTGCGACCGCCAATGCCTGAGCCTCCCATGCCTGGCAGAGTTCACTGGCAAACCCGCTGCCCGCAGCCGCATCCTCGCCCAACGGTTCACTGTCACGGGGGCCGTAGAAACCGATCGCAGAGGCGTTGAGCAGCACCCGCGGAGGCACTGGAAGGCCGCGCATCCAAGCGACCAGCGCCCGTGTGCCCTCGACACGCGAATCTACCAGCGTTTTCTTGTATGCAGCCGTCCAGCGTTTACCCGCGAGAGAGGCGCCCGCAAGGTTGACCACGGCCTCTGGCGAGGGGCTGGCGGGCACCGCCTCCAGCGTCTGCACGTAACGGCAGTTCCGCGTGTCCGGGTGCGCCGAGCGGCTGAGAATCGTGAGTTCATGCCCCGCAGCCAGCCAGTGCTCGCGCAATGCCTCACCGACAAATCCGGTGCCGCCTGTAATCAGAATATGCATGGTCTGTCTTCTCCCGTTGTCGCCGCTCGCCGCTCCGGCAGCAGCCTTTCCCCTGCTGCCAGCAGCGGAGGCCAAACACCATGATGAGCAATACGGAGCAGGAACTGCAACAGTTGCAGGACTTCATCACCCGCTACCCGAAGGTGGTCGCATTGACCGGTGCCGGTATCAGCGCCGGTTCGGGGATTGCCACCTACCGCGATGCCGCTGGGCGCTGGCTCTACAGCACGCCAATTCAACACCGCGAGTTTCTGCAGACGGCCGCCGTCCGCCAGCGCTACTGGACGCGCAGCTGGTTTGGCTGGCCTGCGGTGCGTGATGCACGCAGCAATGTGGCGCATCGGGCGGTTGCCGCACTCGAAAAGCAGGGAGTTATCCGCCTGGTGATTACGCAAAACGTCGATCGCCTGCACCAGCGCGCGGGCAGCAGCGCGGTGATTGACCTGCATGGCAGGCTGGACCGGGTACAGTGCCTGGGTTGTGCCGCATTCACCGACCGCGAAGTGATGCAGCAGCGACTCGCCCGCGACAACCCTCACCTTGCAGCGCTTTCCATACCCCGGGGACAGCGACCCGATGGCGATATGGCCCTGCCTGATGCGATGTCGACCAGCACCCAGGTCCCTGCCTGCGAAGCCTGTGGCGGCATACTGATGCCCGATGTGGTGTTCTTTGGCGGCAGCGTGCCTGCCGAACGGGTCACTCGGGCCAGAGCGGCGCTGGCGGATGCGGATGCCCTGCTGGTCATTGGCTCATCACTGCAGGTCTACTCCGGCTTCCGCTTCTGCCGCCAGGCCGCCGCTCAGGGCAAGGCGCTGGCGATCGTGAACCCGGGGCAGACCCGGGCCGATGCACTCGCTACACTACGGTTGAGAACGCCCTGTGAAACACTGCTGGATGCCCTGGTGAGGGGCAACATCAGCGCCTGAACATACGGATTCCGGGCATGCCACACGCAGTAAACCTTTGGACCGATCACCATGGCCACCACACTCTATCTGTTTCGCAACGACCTGCGACTGACTGACCTTCCCGGTCTGGCTGCAGCCAGCCGCGCGGGGGATGTACTGCCGCTGTACGTTCTTGATGATGTCAATGCGGGTGAGCGCGCACTGGGGGCCGCCAGCCGCTGGTGGCTGCATCACAGCCTGCGGTCACTGGCGGACACCATCGCCGCTAGCGGAGGCACCCTGAACCTGCTGCAGGGGGATACCAATGCCTGTCTGCAGGACCTGCTGTCCACCGTCGACATCGATGCAGTCCACTGCAGCCGGGCCTACAGTCCCTGGGAAGTGGTGCTGGAGGCACAGTTGCGCGACACCTGCGAGGCCATGGGCGTTACCTTCAAGCGCTATCCAGGCCCGCTATTGCATGAACCGGAGGACATCGCCAACCAGTCGGGCAAGCCCTTCAAGGTCTTCACGCCCTTCTGGCGCCATTGCTGCCGCGCAGAGGCGCCGTCCCAGCCGGTGCCCTTCCCTTCCCGCACCACCTGGGCAGATCCCCTGGCACAACACAGCAGTCTCGATGACCTCGCACTGCTGCCGACAAAACCTGACTGGGCCGCGCACTGGCCGGAGTTGTGGACGCCGGGCGAGGAAGGCGCACGCAACACGCTTGCACACTTCCTGCGGGAACGCGTCTCAGGCTACGCCAAAGGCCGCGATCATCCCGCGGACAATGCGACATCGCGGCTGTCGCCGCACCTGCGCTTCGGCGAAATTTCACCGCGCCAGGTGTGGCACGCAGCACGGGCATGCCTGCAGCAGGAACCGGTACTGGAGGAGCAGATCAACAAGTTTCTCGCGGAGCTCGGCTGGCGCGAATTCTCCTATCACCTGCTGTTCCACTTTCCCGACATTGAGCAGGCACCGTTCAAGGCTCAGTTCGAGGACTTCCCCTGGCTCGGCGACAAAGCGCTCTTGAAGGCCTGGCAGCGCGGCCAGACCGGCTACCCGGTAGTCGATGCAGGTATGCGCGAGCTCTGGCACACAGGCTATATGCACAACCGCATCCGCATGGTCACGGCGTCCTTTCTGACCAAACATCTGCTCACGCACTGGCGCGCCGGCGAGCGCTGGTTCTGGGACACCCTGGTCGATGCGGATCCGGCCAGCAATGCCTGCAGCTGGCAGTGGGTCGCCGGTAGCGGAGCGGATGCCGCGCCCTACTTCCGCATCTTCAATCCGGTCACCCAGGGTGAGAAATTCGATGCGGGCGGCAGCTATGTACGCCGCTGGGTACCGGAGCTTGCCGATCTGCCGGACCGCTACCTGCACAAGCCCTGGGAAGCCCCTGAGGCCACGCTGAGAGAGGCAGGCATCACACTCGGCAAAAACTACCCGGAGCCCGTGGTGGACCACCGTGACGCCCGCGAAGCGGCCCTGGCCGCCTATCAGCAGATACGCGAGGGGTGAGGCAGGCTTCACCGCCGTGTGCGGGATACGCACGTGACGCTGGAAATCTGCTGAAAGAGCGTCAATACTATCGGCCGTAACGCAGACGATGCACAACCCCTCTTCCCACACGGAGCGACACCACCATGGCACTGAAACACTCCCCACTGTACACAGCACTGCTTCTTACACTGGGTTTGTATGCAGCACCCGGCAGCGCGGATACCGCCGAGGTCGTTGATGCCGAGGGCAACCGCATCACCTTCGAATACGAGGGGAATAACCTGCGGGTGAACATGGCGCAGGAACAGGGCAGCTACATGCTGGCCAACGCACAGAGCCTGTACGTTGTTACCAACAACGACGGCCAGATCATGGTCATCGATGTGCAACAGGCCATGTCCATGTTCGGGGGTATGGCACAGGCAGCGGTCCCTGACCTCGCGGAGGTCCGTGTCGAAACCCTTGAGGCCACCGGGCGCAAGGAGACCGTGGCAGGCATTGAGGGAGAGGTGTATACCCTGAATTTCGTTGACCACAACGGTCAGGCGCAGCGGGCAGAACTGGTGCTGTCACCGGATGCCCGTGCCGTGGGCTTCCGTGACGCCATGCATCGGATGGCGTCACGTGTCGGTGACATGGTCGACCAGCAGGATGCAGCCAACCTGCTGCAAACCCGTCTCAACGACAAGGAGCTGGGTGTGCTGCGCTACGGTCAGGACATGCGCGTAGCCAGCATCAGTGCCGGACGCGTTGACCCCGCGCGCTTTGTATTACCGGCAGAACCCACCGATCTCTCCGCGCTCGGCGGCCTCTTCGGTGGCGGTAACAGCAGCGAGGAAGGCGGTATGGGCGGCATTATGTCCGGCATATTCGGGGGTGGTGCGAAAGAGGCACCCAGCGACGAGGCCGCGCCCGCAGATGACAGCCTGGAGAATGCCACCAAGGAAATCGGCAAGGCCTTCGGCAAACTGTTCGGCAATTGAGCGGCAGTTTTGCCGCATATTGAACTGGTACACGCGGCGGCTTTAGTGCAAAATGCGCCCCTGATTTTACGAGGGACTGCCGCCGCATGGCAAAAGAAGACCAGATCGAGATGGAGGGTGAAGTCGTCGACACCCTGCCCAACACAACGTTTCGTGTCAAACTCGAAAACGGCCACGTTGTGACTGCCCACATCTCGGGCAAAATGCGCAAGAACTACATTCGCATCCTTACTGGCGATAAAGTTCGCGTGGAACTCACCCCCTACGACCTGACCAAGGGCCGCATCACGTATCGCGAGCGTTGATACCGCGGCAACCCCACGGTATCACTGCGCGGCTGCCGCCCCTCAGGCGGGTTCCGCTTCCGTTTCCTCTACCCGCACCTCCAGGCCGTCTCCAGCCTCATTGAGGCGTACCTGTGCAACGCCACCCCCCTGCGCCAGTGAGCCGAACAGCACCAGCTCGGCCAGTGGTTTCTTGATGTACTCCTGAATCACCCGGGCCATCGGCCGGGCGCCCATGTTGCGGTCGTAGCCTTTTTCCACCAGCCACAGCCGCGCATCTTCGTCCACATCCAGCGTGACGCGCTTTTCATCCAGCTGGCCCTGCAGTTCGGTGAGGAATTTATCGACGACCGTGAGGATCACATCTTCACCCAGCGGTTCGAACTGCACGATGCTGTCGAGGCGGTTGCGGAATTCCGGCGTGAACATCCGGTTGATCGCCTCCATCGCATCGGTGCTGTGGTCCTGGGTCGTGAAACCGATGGTACGCCGACTGATGCTTTCGGCACCGGCGTTGGTGGTCATCACGAGGATCACGTTGCGGAAATCCGCTTTGCGGCCGTTATTGTCGGTCAGCGTACCGTGATCCATCACCTGCAACAGCAGGTTAAAGACTTCCGGGTGGGCCTTTTCAATCTCATCGAGAAGGATCACCGCGTGCGGATGTTTGGTCACGGCATCGGTCAGCAGGCCGCCCTGGTCGAAGCCCACATAGCCCGGCGGGGCACCGATCAGGCGCGACACGGTGTGCCGCTCCATATACTCGGACATGTCAAACCTGATGAGTTCCAGCCCAAGCTGGCGTGCCAGTTGTTTGGTCACCTCGGTTTTACCGACGCCGGTAGGCCCTGCCAGCAGGAACGAGCCAATCGGCTTATCCCCCGAGCGCAACCCCGCGCGCGCCAGCTTGATCGACGTGGCCAGGCTGCTGATGGCAGCGGTCTGGCCGAATACCACCATCTGCAGGTTTTGCTCCAGTTTCTGCAGCGTTTCACGGTCGTCGGAGCTGACCGACTTTGGCGGAATCCGCGCTATTTTGGCCACCACCGCTTCAATGTCGGCAACGCCGATCACTTTCTTGCGCTTGGAGGGCGGCTGCAGCTGCTGATAGGCACCCGCTTCGTCGATGACATCGATCGCCTTGTCGGGCAGGAACCGATCCGTGATGTAGCGGGCCGACAGGTCCGTGGCCACGCGCAGCGCCTTGTTCGTGTAGCGCAGCCCGTGATGCTCCTCAAACCGCGACTTTAACCCCTTGAGAATCAGGTAGGCGTCATCGGGTGAGGGTTCGAGGACGTCAATCTTCTGGAAGCGCCGGCTCAGTGCCTTGTCCTTGTCGAAGATACCGCGGTACTCCTGGAAAGTAGTGCTGCCGATGCAGCGCATCTTGCCCGAGGTCAATAGCGGTTTGAGCAGATTGCTCGCATCCATGACGCCGCCAGAGGCTGCCCCGGCACCGATGATGGTGTGGATCTCATCAATGAACAGGATGGCACCTTCACGTTTCTTGAGGTTGGCAAGCAAACCCTTGAAACGTTTCTCGAAGTCACCACGGTACTTGGTGCCGGCCAGCAGCGCGCCGAGGTCCAGGGAGTACACCACGCTGTCCTTCAACATATCCGGCACGTCACCGTCGACGATCATTTTTGCCAGACCCTCGGCGATGGCCGTTTTACCCACGCCGGATTCGCCCACCAGCAGAGGGTTGTTCTTGCGCCGGCGCGCGAGAATCTGGGCCACGCGCTCCACTTCGGGCATGCGACCTATCAGGGGGTCGATGCGCCCGGCGCGGGCCTCCTCGTTCAGGTTGGTTGCAAAAGTATCGAGCGGACTCTCTTCGCCATCCTCCGCGGCGGTGGCATCGCCTGTCGGGTTGCCGCTGGCACTGCCCTCGCCGTCCTCGGACACCCGGGAAATCCCGTGGGTGATGAAGTTAACCACGTCGAGCCTGGCAATGCTCTGCGTCTTGAGAAAATAGACAGCCTGGCTTTCCTGCTCGCTGAAAATCGCCACCAGCACATTGGCACCGGTGACCTCGCTGCGGCCGGAGGACTGCACGTGGAACACCGCACGCTGCAGCACACGCTGAAAGCCCAGCGTGGGCTGCGTCTCGCGGTCGTCATTGTCCTCGGGAATCAGCGGCGTGGTGGCATCGACGAACTCCATGAGGTCGCCGCGCAGGGCGTTGATCTCTGCGCCACAGGCCTTGAGTACGCGTATCGCGTCATTGTTGTCCAGGAGGGCCAGCAACAAGTGCTCGACCGTCATGAACTCATGGCGCTTGCCCCGAGCCTCGCGAAAGGCCTCGTTCAGGGTCAGTTCCAGATCCTTGCTCAGCATACTCTACCACTCCCGGGCTACTCGCCCTCCGATGCCTCGATTTCGCACAACAACGGGTGCTGATTGTCTCGCGCGTATTGATTGACCTGGGCTGCCTTTGTCTCGGCAATGTCCCGGGTGTATATACCGCATACGCCCTTGCCCTTGGTATGGACTGTCAACATGACGTGCGTGGCCTGCTCGCGGTTCATCCGGAAGAACACCTCAAGCACTTCAACCACGAACTCCATGGGGGTGTAATCGTCATTGAGCAACACAACCTTGTACAGCGGCGGCTTCTTGAGCTCCGGTTTCGAGTCCTGCAATGCCAGGCCACCGTCGCGATCGCGCTCCCCGTCATCGCCGGACATGCGCCAGTTGCCGGCCAGGATTACCTCGTTCACTCCATTCCTCTCAAACGTCTGCCCTGCCATAGATAGTGGATATTGGCCCATTATAAGTCAATTCAACCCCGACCTGTTTTTCACGCGAAAACCCCGCCCATAAAAAAAGGGCCCGTGCTGCCACGGGCCCTTCCTCGCAAGCCTGCTGGGCAGGTTTACATGTTTTCGATCAACTTCTGGCCAAATTCAGAGCAGCTGACCAGCGTCGCCCCTTCCATCAGGCGTTCAAAGTCATAGGTGACCGTGCCCTTCTGGATGGCGCCGTTCATGCCTTTGATGATCAGGTCGGCGGCTTCGTTCCAGCCAATGTGGCGCAGCATCATTTCTGCCGACAGGATCAGTGAGCCGGGGTTCACCTTGTCCTGGCCCGCGTACTTCGGCGCAGTGCCATGGGTGGCCTCGAAGAGCGCGATGTTGTCGGACAGGTTCGCACCGGGCGCAATGCCGATACCGCCGACCTGCGCTGCCAGGGCGTCTGACAGGTAATCGCCGTTCAGGTTCAACGTAGCGACCACACTGTAGTCCTTGGGACGGGTGAGGATCTGCTGCAGCATGGCGTCGGCGATCACGTCCTTGATGACGATTTCCTTGCCATTGTTGGGGTTCTTGATGCTGACCCAGGGGCCCCCATCCAGCAATTCACCGCCAAACTCCTGCTGGGCAAGTTCGTAGCCCCAGTCGCGGAAGGCGCCTTCGGTGAACTTCATGATGTTGCCCTTGTGCACCAGCGTCACGGAGGGCAGATCCTGGTCAATTGCGTATTGAATGGCCTTGCGCACGAGGCGCTTGGTGCCTTCCTCGGAGACCGGCTTGATGCCGATGCCGACATTCTGCGGGAAGCGGATCTTGGTGGCGCCCATCTCGTTGATGATGAAATCGACAACCTTCTTCGCCTCGTCCGAACCGGCCTTGTATTCAATACCAGCGTAAATGTCCTCGGAGTTCTCGCGGAAAATCACCATGTTGCAGGCACCCGGATCTTTTACTGGGGAGGGCACACCCTCAAACCAGCGTACCGGGCGCAGACAGGTGTAGAGATCGAGCTCCTGGCGCAGCGCGACGTTCAACGAACGGAAGCCGCCACCGACCGGGGTGGTCAGGGGACCCTTGATGCCCACGGAGTATTCCTTGATCGCCTGCAGTGTTTCCTCGGGAAACCAGTCACCGTCGTACAGTTCGGCAGCTTTCTCACCCGTGTAGATCTCCATCCAGGAGATCTTCTTGCTGCCACCGTAGGCTTTCTCAACAGCGGCGTCGACCACGTTGATCATGACCGGGCTGATATCAACACCAATGCCGTCACCCTCGATGTAGGGGATGATCGGATGGTTGGGGACGTTCAGGCTGAAATCGTCGTTGACCGTAATCTTTTCGCCGGTCGCCGGCACCTGGATGTGCTTGTAGCCCATAGATTGTTCTCCGTCGCTGTGGGTCCATTGAGTCCCGGGGTGCGGTATCCTTGTGGGAGCCCCCGTTAAAACGGCGCTTAGTGTATCAGGTTTCCCGGCCTTTCTCTTGAACCGGGGAGCAGTTTTTTCCCCACGGCGGAGCCGCGATGGCCACGGTCATTCTGTTCAATAAACCCTTCCAGGTACTGAGCCAATTCAGCGACCGCAGCGATCACCCGGCGGCGAGCGCGGCCGCATCCACCGACGATGCCCGGCAACCCGCTCGCGCCACGCTGGCCGACTACCTGCAGGCGCCCGGCTTCCGGGTAGCCGGGCGCCTCGATTTCGACTCAGAGGGCCTGCTGCTGCTCACCGACAGCGGCGCTCTGCAGCAGCAGATCACCCATCCACGGCACAAGCTCTGGAAGACCTATCAGGTACAGGTGGAGGGCACGCCGGACGCGGCGCAGATCGCTGCCTTGCAGGCAGGCGTGACCCTGCGCGACGGACCCACCCTGCCTGCCCGCATACGCGCCATTGACACACCGGCGCAGCTCTGGCCACGCTCGCCCCCGGTGCGCTCACGACTGACGGTGAGCGACAGCTGGCTGGAAATCAGTATCCGGGAAGGCAGGAACCGGCAGGTGCGCCGCATGACCGCGGCGGTGGGCTTGCCAACGCTGCGGCTGATCCGCACGCGGATTGGCGACTGGTCACTGGAGGGCCTGGCACCCGGCGCCCATCGCAGGCTCACCGTGCACGCCCCGCAACAGCGCAAACCGGGATCTGTGCGACGCCCGCGAGCCGCGGCGACGAGACGGAAACCATGAGCGATTGGCAGCCCCATGTGACCGTGGCTACGGTGGTATTTGACGAGGCGCGCTACCTGCTTGTCGAGGAGCGCGACAAAACGACGGGCAAGCCCGTATTCAACCAGCCCGCAGGCCATCTGGAGGCGCAGGAGACACTGCTTGAGGCAGCGCTGCGCGAAACACGGGAAGAAACCGGCTGGGAGGTCCTGCTGGAGGGGGTACTGGGGCTTGCACGCTATGTGGCACCCGGCAATGGGGTGACCTACTACCGCACCACGTTTTGCGCGCGTCCACTCCGTGCGCTGCCCGAGGCCGCACTCGACAGCGACATCCTCGCCGTGCACTGGCTGCATTACGAGGAAATCCTCGCGGTTTCTGCTAGAATGCGCAGCCCGCTGGTGCTGGCCGCCATTGAACAGCACCGCAGCGGCATTCGATACCCTCTGGACCTGATTTCACCAGCATGAGCCTCAACGCAGCGACCAAAGTCATTGTCGGCATGTCAGGTGGCGTGGACTCCTCCGTCGCCGCCCTACTGCTGCGCGAGCAGGGCTATCGGGTGGAAGGCCTGTTCATGAAGAACTGGGACGAGGACGACGGCACAGAGTATTGCACTGCAAAAGCCGACTTTGCCGATGCACAGGCCGTTGCCGACGCCCTCGACATCCCCCTGCACGGCGCCAATTTCGCGGCAGAGTACTGGGACAACGTGTTTGAGCACTTCCTGGCGGAGTACAAGGCGGGGCGCACACCCAACCCGGATATTCTCTGCAACCGGGAGATCAAATTCCGCGCCTTCCTCGACTACGCCTTGCTGCTGGGCGCCGACTTCATCGCCACCGGACACTACGCGCGTCGCGGCGATAGCAGCGGCAAGGCCGCGCTGCTGCGGGGGCTGGATGCAAACAAGGACCAGAGCTATTTTCTGCACGCTGTGGGCCATCGGGAACTGGCACAGACCCTGTTCCCGGTGGGTGAGATCGAGAAGCCGGAGGTGCGCGCCATTGCTGCGCGTCACGGTCTCGTCACCTCGGACAAAAAGGACTCTACCGGCATCTGTTTCATCGGTGAACGCCGTTTCAAGGATTTTCTGCAGCAGTACCTGCCTGCACAGCCGGGCGATATCTACAGTCTCGACGGCGAGATCCTGGGCCGGCACCAGGGGCTCATGTATCACACGATAGGCCAGCGCCAGGGGCTGGGCATTGGCGGCCTCGCCGACCACGGGGACGAACCCTGGTATGTCGTGGGCAAGGATCTCGAGCACAACGTGCTGCGTGTCGCCCAGGGCAATAACCACCCCGCCCTGTTCAGCAGTGGCCTGCAGGTCGGCGACATTTTCTGGATCAGTGGTGAAACTCCCGATCTGCCGCTGCGATGCACTGCCAAGGTCCGCTACCGCCAGGCAGACCAGGCCTGCAGCGTCACGGCCGAAGACGGCGCATATCGGGTCCACTTCGACGAACCGCAACGCGCGGTCACCCCGGGACAGTCGGTGGTCTTCTACGATGGCGAACGTTGCCTGGGGGGAGGCGTCATTGAACGTACCGACTGAGCGCGCTGCGCAGCCGCCGCTGCTGGATCAGCAGACTGTCGCCCTGGCGGGTGTCGCGCAGGCAGCGCGACTGGTCGATCAGATTTCACGCACGGGCAGCTGTCCGGAAGAATTCCTGCAGGCCTCGCTGAACAGCCTGTTTGTGTTCGACAGCGACTCGGTGGAAGCGGTTTATGGTGGGCTGGGCGGTGTGAAGCTGGGTCTCGACACGCTTGCAATGGTGCTGAATAACCAGCAGCCGCAGGAATTGCGCGATATGGTGCGTTACGTCTTCAACCTGCTGTACCTGGAGCGCAGATTCGCCGCGGACCCGGCCATGATGAGGGTGGTTCACTCCCGGCTGCAGCACACCAGCTTTCGCGCCGAACACTTCGCCGGTCACGTAAACGATATCTGCCACAGCGTGTCCGGTATTTACCAGGACACACTGAGCACTCTGAAATTTCGCATCAAAGTGAACGGTAACGCTCAACACCTGCAGAACCGTCAGAGCGCAGACACTATCCGCGCCCTGTTGCTGGCTGGCATCCGTTCCACGCACCTGTGGCGGCAGCTTGGCGGCCGGCGCTGGAAGCTGCTGCTGCAGCGCCGCACGATCGCGCACCGTGCCTATGACCTGTCACGCCAGTTGGGCGTGGCCCACCATCCGACAGATTCTCCGGAGTAAGCCATGGAACTGACCGCCCTCACCGCCGTATCGCCCATCGACGGACGCTACGGTGCACGCACCGCGCCCCTGCGCGAGGTCTTCAGCGAATACGGCCTGATCAAGCGCCGCGTGCTGGTCGAGGTGCGCTGGCTACAGCAACTCGCGCAACTGTCCGGCGTAGACGAGGTACCCGCCCTCTCGCCGCAGGCGAAGGCGCAGCTTGACGCTATCGCCGAGGACTTCAGCGAGGCCGATGCGCAGCGCATCAAAGCCATTGAGGCCACCACCAACCACGACGTCAAGGCCGTTGAGTATTTCATCAAGGAGCGGTTTGCCGGCAACCCGGAACTGGAAGCCATCGCCGAGTTTGTCCATTTCGCCTGCACCTCGGAGGACATCAACAACCTGTCCCATGCCCTGATGCTGCGCGATGGCATGAACGACGTGTTGCTGCCCGCCATGCAGCGCCTGCTCTCCGCACTCTCGGAGCTGGCGGTCGCCCACGCCGACGCACCGATGCTGTCGCGCACCCACGGACAGACCGCGAGCCCCACCACCATGGGCAAGGAGATCGCCAACGTCGTAGCGCGCCTGCGTCGCCAGGTGGCACAGCTGGAGGCCGCAACGTACCTGGGCAAAATCAACGGCGCCGTCGGCAACTACAATGCCCACCTCAGCGCCTACCCCGAGGTGGACTGGCAGGCCAATGCAAAAGCCTTCGTGGTCGGACTCGGTCTGGACTGGAACCCCTACACGACCCAGATTGAACCCCACGACTACATGGCGGAACTGTTCGACGCCGTGGCGCGTTTCAATACGGTATTGATCGACCTCGACCGTGACCTCTGGGGCTATATCTCCCTGGGCTATTTCCGCCAGCGCACTGTCGCTGGAGAGGTCGGTTCCTCGACCATGCCCCACAAGGTCAATCCAATCGACTTTGAAAACTCCGAGGGCAACCTGGGCATCGCCAATGCGGTTTTCCAGCATCTGGCCAGCAAACTGCCCATCAGTCGCTGGCAACGCGATCTGACCGACTCAACCGTGCTGCGAAATATGGGCGTGGGCTTTGGCTACAGCCTGATCGCCTACGAGGCCAGCCTCAAGGGGATCGGCAAGCTGCAAATCAATGAGGCACGCCTGGCAGAGGATCTGGAGCAGAGCTGGGAAGTGCTTGCGGAGCCGATTCAGACCGTCATGCGGCGCTATGGTATTGAGAAGCCCTACGAGAAGCTCAAGGAACTGACTCGCGGCCAGGCGATGACCCGGGAGACCCTGCAGGCCTTTATCGCAGGGCTGGACATTCCCCCGGAGGCGAAAGCCGCCCTGCTCGCATTGACCCCCGCGAGCTATACCGGCAATGCCGCCGCGCAGGCGCGCGCGATCCGCGAGGACTAGCGCCACGTGCAGGGGCTGGACCCGGCGCAATTTCTGGCCAAGTACTGGCAGCGTGAACCACTCCTGCTGCGCGCTGCCGTCCCCGGCTTCACACCGCCCGTCAGCGCGGATGAACTTGCCGGCCTGGCGATGGAAGACGCCGTGGAATCTCGAATCGCTGAATGCAGCGGTCGCGCCGACCGTGCGACCAGCTGGCGCCTGAGCCACGGCCCCTTTGACGCAGGTGACTTCCAGCGACCGCACCCCTGGACATTGCTGGTGCAGCGCGTGGATCAGCTGCTGGACGACGTCGCCCAGCTACGCCAGCTCGCCGAATTCATCCCCCGCTGGCGTTTCGACGACGTCATGGTGAGCTACGCCACGGACGGCGGAGGTATCGGCCCTCACTACGATCTGTATGACGTGTTCCTGCTGCAGGGCGAAGGTGAACGTACCTGGCGGATCGGGCAGCGCTGCAATGACGCCACACCCCTGCTGCCGCACAAGGACCTGAAACTCCTGGCACGCTTCGACTGCCACACCGAATACACCCTGCGCTGTGGCGACGTGCTTTACATCCCGCCGGGGGTCGCGCACTGGGGCATTTCCCGCGGTGAGTCCACCTGTTTTTCCCTCGGTTTTCGCGCCCCCCGCCTCGCTGACCTGCTCTCTCACCTGACAGATGCCTGCCTGGAGACGATCGACAGCAACCGACTCCTGGAAGACCCCGGCCGCGACCTGGCAGGCCGCTGCGGGGAGATCTCACCGGCCGACATCCACACTGCACGGGAACAGGTGTTGCGCCTGCTGATCGACAGGGCGGACGAGCGCTGGTTTGGTGAGCTGATAACCGCTGCGGATGGGGTACCGCTGCCAGAACGCGAGGTCGGCCAGCTACTCACGCATTTGCGCGCCGGGGCCTCCGCCAGACTGGCGCCGGGCGCCCGCGTGGCCTGGCAAATGGCCGGTGCTGAACTGCGCGTTTTCGCCAATGGTTTGAGCTGCACTGCACCGATGCACATGGCGACCTGGCTCGGTGAGCTCTGTGCCGACAACCCGGTGCGCACGCCGGGCGGCGAAGGCGCGGCAGCCGTGCTACAGTTTCTTCTGCAGCAGGGAGTATTGGATGTCGAGTAAAACGACACAGACATTGCAGTTGGCACTTGTCGACTGGGAAACCCACCGGGAGGCGTTACGCGCACTGCGGGAAGTCGTTTTCATTGTCGAACAGGGCGTGCCCCGGGACATTGAATGGGATGGGCAGGACGAGCATGCGCTGCATGTGCTGGGCACGATCGACGGCTTGCCCGTCGCCTGTGGACGCCTGCTACCCAACGGCAAGATCGGGCGCATGGCGGTACTCGCGGACCACCGCGGTCATGGGCACGGGGCCGCAGTGCTGGATGCGCTGATCGGCGCGGCGAGGGAGCGCGGTCTGGACAGCGTCTTCCTGCATGCGCAACAGCACGCCGCAGATTTCTACGCCCGTGCGGGCTTCAGCCCGGAGGGTGAACCCTTCGAAGAAGCCGGTATTCCGCACATCGCGATGCGCCGTGACACCGGCCTGGGCAGAGTTTACGCCAACGGCATTGCCTACCCGGAGCCCTTTGCACGCTGGGCGGTAGCCCTTTGCCAAAACGCATCGCGAGAGATCTGCATCCTGAGTCACGACCTGGACCATCGGGTGTTCGACAACAGCGAACTTGCGGCGGCATTAAGCGCGCTCGCGCGCCGCGCCGCACAGTCCCGAGTGCGTATTCTGGTGAGCGACTACCGGCCAATCATCCAGCGCGGCCACCGCCTGTTGGCACTGGCCCGACGCCTGCCCTCCTCCGTTATTCTGCAGCAGCTGGACGAACACCCGGACTGGAAAGGGGAAACCCTGGTCCTGACCGACCGCAGTGGCGTACTCTGCAAACCCGCAGAGAGCGACCAGGCAGCGTTCTGCGAGCCCGATTCACGGGCCCGCGCGGAACGCTACCGGGATTTATTCGAGGAACTGTGGCGCCACAGCGGTCCGCACGTGGAATTCCGCAGCGTCCCGCTTTAATTAATACCAATCGCGGGATCTGCCCAAACCGCACAGACGCCGGCGGCGTGCGTCAGTCCCGGGCCATAGACGCGCCCAGCCAACGCTGCGTTACCACGCCGGCGGTCATGGCGCCGTTCACGTTGAGGGCGGTACGGGCCATATCGATGAGCGGCTCGATCGAAATCAGTACGGCGGCTACCGTCACCGGAAACCCCATCGCCGGCAACACAATCAGCGCGGCGAATGTCGCGCCCCCACCCACCCCGGCGACGCCGAAGGAACTGATGGCGATAATACCCACGAGGCCGGCCATGAAATCCCACGCCAAGGGATCAATGCCCATCGACGGCGCTATCATCACTGCCAGCATCGCCGGATAGATGCCCGCGCAGCCGTTCTGCCCAATGGTGGCACCCAGTGTCGCCGAGAGGCTGGCAATCGGTGTCGCCACCTGCAGTTTGTCGATCTGGGTTTCAACATTGAGGGGGATGCTGGCCGCTGAACTGCGCGAGGTGAAGGCAAAAGCCAGTACGGGCCAGACCGACCGGAAGTAATGTCGCAGGCCCATGCCATGCACGCGCAGCAGCAGCGCATGAACCGCAAACATGATGCCGATGGCCAGATAGGAGGCAACCACAAAGGCGAGCAGGTTGAGAATGTCCGCGGCGTCCGAACGCGCCACCACCCCCCCGATCAGGGCGAGTATGCCGTAGGGCGTAAGCGCCATCACGATATGCACCAGGCGCAGGACCACCAGCCGTGCTGTGTCCACAAACGCCTCTATCTGCGCACCCCGTGCCGGCTCTGACCGCGCAACCTGCAGCGCGGCTAAGCCAAACAGAATGCCGAACAGTACAACCGCGATGATCGACGTGGGACGCGCCTCGGTCAGATCGTAAAACACGTTCGCGGGCACGAAGCGCACCAGCATGTTGGGCAGACCCAGGCCGGCAACGGTTTCGTAGCGCTGCGCCAGCAGATCTGCAGAGGCCAACTCGCGTGCACCCTGGGTGATGCTGTCGGCGGTCAGGCCGAAAGCGCTGGTCACCAGAATGCCGACGACCGCGGCGACCATGGTCGTCGCAATCAGCAATCCCACCACGGCGCCGCCGATCTTCCCAAGATCTGCGACCTCGCGCATTTTCAGCACGGCGGCGACCATCATCACCAGGACCAGCGGCATGATGATCATGCGCAGGAGACTCACATAACCACTGGCGACGATACCGGTCCACTGCAAAGTATCGGTGAGCAGATCCGCGCGCCCCGACCAGGCGACCTGCAGGCCCACACCGTACACGGCGCCCGCCACCAGGCCCGCAAGAATCTGTCGCGACAGCGGCCAGCCGCGACAGCGCAGTCGGTATAGCAGATAACACAGGGCAGCGAATGACAGCAGGTTGACGAGCAGAAGCATGGCAGGTTCCTTGTGGTACGCGGCGGCCGCGTTCAATCGGGCAACAGCAACCCGACCTCATTGCCCTCGTAAATCAGGGGCCAGGTTTTCAAACCTCGACACGACTCTTCGGAGGCCTGCACCAGAGCGCCGTCTGCCAGCCGAAAGCGATAGCGGTGCAACGGGCACTCCAGCACGCCGTCGCGAATGGTGGCTGCATCGAGCGCATGTTCGCGGTGCGGGCAGCGTGCCTCGAAGAGATACACCTCACCGTCCTGCTTGACCAGCAGCAGCGCGAGTTCATCTATCCGGAAGCTGCGACGGTAGCCATCTTGCAGATTGATCAGTTTTTCCAGCGGACGGAAACGCATGCGGGCTCACTCGGCGAGAGGTGTTGCGCCATACTGGCAGCGCAGGTCAGAGCAGGTCAATCAGGCGCCGCGCCGCGGCATAGGCCGTGGTTTCACCTGCCTCGACCGCCTGTTCCAGTTCCGGCAGCAAAGCACGTATTCTGGGGTTCTGCTGCAAACGCTGCAGGAGCAGATTGTTCAGCAGTGAATGCATCCAGTCGCGGTTCTGGCGTGCCCGTTTGGCATCGAAAGCGTCGGCCTTACGCGCGTCGGTCCAGTAATCAACCAGCATGCCCCACACCGCATCGATGTTTTGATTCTTCAAGGCCGAACAGGTCATCACCCGGGGCGTCCAGAAGGTGGTCTGACGCAGCAGGTGCATTGCGGCGTTGTAATGCTGTCGCGTCTGTTTGGCCAGCTGCTCGCTCTCACCGTCAGCCTTGTTGATCACCAGTGCGTCCGCCAGCTCCATGATGCCGCGCTTGATGCCCTGCAGTTCATCGCCGCCACCGGGCAGCATCAACACCATGAAAAAGTCGACCATACCGGCAACCTGGTATTCGGACTGGCCGACACCGACTGTTTCCACCAGGATGACGTCGTAACCGGCGGCTTCGCACAGCAGCATGGTTTCGCGGGTTTTCTGTGCCACTCCTCCCAGTGCCCCCGCCGCTGGTGAGGGACGGATAAACGCCTCCTCCCGCCTGGACAGCATTTCCATACGGGTCTTATCGCCAAGGATGGAGCCGCCGGTCATCGGTGAACTTGGGTCCACGGCGAGCACCGCCACGCGCTTGCCCTGGCTGATCAGGTACAGGCCAAACGCCTCAATGAAGGTCGACTTGCCCACACCCGGCACACCGGAGATACCGACCCGGATGCTGTTACCTGTATAGGGAAGCAGTGCTTCGAGCAGCTGCTGGGCAGCCTCGCGGTGACCGGCAAGCGAGCTTTCCACCAGCGTAATGGCCTTGGCCAGCGCTCGGCGATTGCCCGCCCTCAGCGCATCGGTATCGACAGCAGCCATGGCCTCAGGCCGCGCCTTGTGCCTCATTGACTGCGTCGAGCACCTCGCGAGCACACTGTGGGATCGGTGTGCCGGGGCCAAAGATGCACTTCACGCCCGCCTTGTAGAGGAAATCGTAGTCCTGACGCGGAATAACGCCGCCGGCGATCACCACGATATCCTCCGCGCCCTGCTTGCGCAGTTCTTCGACCAGTGCGGGCACCAGGGTCTTGTGTCCTGCCGCCAGCGATGAAGCGCCGACGACATGGACATCATTCTCAATGGCCTGCCGGGCCACTTCTTCCGGCGTGGAAAACATGGGCGACAGGTCGATGTCGAAACCCACATCGGCGAAAGCGGTGGCAACCACCTTGGCGCCGCGGTCATGGCCGTCCTGTCCCATCTTGCACACCAGCATACGTGGACGGCGACCATACTTTTCGACAAACGCATCGATATCCATGCTGATACCCTGCCAGTTTTCATCCTGCTGGAACGCCGAGCCGTACACGCCGGAGACGGTTTGTGCCTGGGCATTGAAACGGCCGTACTCGCGCTCCAGGGCGAAGGAGATTTCACCCACTGTGGCGCGCCGACGCGTCGCCTCGATCGAGAGTTCCAACAGATTGCCTTCGCCGCTGACCGCAGCCTGGTACAACTGCTCAAGGATCGCCTCGACCGCCGCCTCGTCGCGATTGGCGCGCACGTTATCAAGCCTGGCGAGCTGCGAGGTGCGCACCGCATCGTTGTCGATCTGCAGAACCTCGACCTCACTGGCATCGTCCGTACGGTATTTGTTGACACCGACAATGACATCCTCGCCGCGGTCAATACGCGCCTGCTTGCGCGCCGCGGCCTCTTCGATACGCAGCTTGGGCATACCGGTTTCGATGGCCTTGGCCATGCCACCGGCTGCTTCGACTTCCTCAATCAGTTCCCAGGCCTTGTCTGCAATGGACTGGGTCAGGCTCTCCATCATGTAGGAACCGCCCCAGGGGTCCACCACGTTGGTGATGCCGGTTTCCTCCTGGATGATCAACTGAGTGTTGCGCGCGATGCGTGCCGAGAATTCGGTCGGCAGCGCAATGGCCTCATCGAGGGCGTTGGTATGCAGTGACTGGGTGCCACCAAACACGGCGGCCATGGCCTCGATGGTCGTGCGCACCACGTTATTGTAGGGATCCTGTTCCGTCAGCGACCACCCGGAGGTCTGGCTGTGTGTGCGCAGCATGGAGCTCTTGGGGTTCTGCGGGTTGAACTCTGCCACAATTCGCGCCCACAGCAGTCGCGCTGCACGCAGCTTGGCGATCTCCATGTAGAAGTTCATGCCGATGCCCCAGAAGAAGGACAGCCGCGGCGCAAACTCATCAATGCTGAGGCCCGCCGCAAGAGCTGTACGAATGTACTCCTTGCCGTCGGCCAGTGTGTAGGCCAGCTCCAGCGCGGCGTTGGCCCCCGCCTCCTGGATGTGATAGCCGGAAATGGAGATCGTGTTGAAACGTGGCATGTTCCGCGAACAGTGGGCGATGATATCGCCAATGATCTTCATGCTCGGCGCAGGTGGATAGATATAGGTGTTGCGCACCATGAACTCTTTCAGGATGTCGTTCTGGATGGTGCCTGCCAACTGTTCCTGACCTACGCCCTGCTCCTCCGCTGCGACGATGTAGCCCGCAAGAATGGGCAGTACGGCGCCATTCATGGTCATGGACACCGAGACCTTGTCGAGTGGAATGCCATCGAACAGGATCTTCATGTCTTCCACAGAATCGATGGCCACACCCGCCTTGCCGACATCCCCCGTCACCCGTGGGTGATCCGAGTCATAACCGCGGTGTGTCGCAAGGTCGAAGGCCACGGAGATACCCTGCCCGCCCGCTGCCAGCGCCTTGCGGTAGAACGCGTTGGAAGCCTCAGCGGTGGAGAAGCCCGCGTACTGGCGAATGGTCCAGGGCCGACCTGCATACATCGTCGCCTGGGGGCCGCGAATATAGGGTGAGAGGCCCGGCATGGTGTTGGTGTATTCGAGGGCCTCGATATCCTCGGCGGTATACAGTGGCTTCACCGCGATATCTTCCGGCGTATGCCAGGTCAGTGAGTCCAGCCCCTTGCCCCGCAGACTTTTCTCTGCCTCGGTGCGCCAGGCGTCCGGCGTCGCCGCTTCCCGGTTATAGATCTTGTCGCTCATAGGTGTTGTCTCCGCTGTCTCGATCAGTGCGCGTCGCCGGGCTGGTTGATTTCAATGAGTACGCCATCACAGCTTTTGGGATGAATGAAGATCACGCGTGAGTTGTGGGCACCGGGAGTCGGGGCATCCGACAGGAACTGGTATCCCTTGGACTTCAGCCGCGCGACGTCTTCCTCGATATTGTCAGAGCGAAAGCACAGGTGATGCAGCCCACCACCACGCTTCTCCAGATAGCCCGCAATCGGGCCCTCGCCGTTCAGCGGATGTACCAACTCGATATTGGTCGGCGGCAGCGGGAAAAAAGCCGTCGAGGTCTTCGCCGGCACAACGTCCTCAGTGCCTTCAAAGGGCAGTCCGAAGTCTTCCATGAAACGCTTGATGGCCTTTTCAAAGTCAGGCACGGCAATGGCGATATGGTCCAGCGCGGTAATCATTCAGGGCACCTCAAATCACTTGCTGCAGGAAACGGGCTGTGGAATCCCGGCGTTGCTCCGCAATCACCTCGGGGGAAGCCACTTCAATCTTCTCGTCCGGCGTCACCTTGAACAGGGGCTGACCCTTGTGGATGATCACCCCGTCGGTATCGATCAGTACTTTGTCTACGGTGCCGGCAAAGGGCGCATACACCTTGTTGAACATTTTCATCACCTCGATGATATACAGCGGGTCACCTGCTTCGAAGTGGTCGCCTTCCTGCACATACAAGGCGTGTTGTGGTGACTCCCTGCCGTAGAACATGCCGCCACTTTCGGCGAGGATTTCGTCCGACTTGGCCACCGGTGGCGGCACCAGCACCTTGGCCATAGCGTGCTGCAGGTCCGCATCGAGCAGTCGCTCGGGAATGTGGATCGTAAGGTCTTCATTGACCGCGAGATCGAAGAAGCCTGTCGCTTCAGCAATGCTGGGCAGCACAGCGAGGATTTCCACACCAGACTGGAAGCCGGCGTGGGCTGCTCGCACCGCACTCCAGCTGTCTGCGGTGAATCCCCCGGGGACTTCTGTGCTTGCCAGCACGCTCTCCAGCTGCACCCAATCGCCAGCATCGAGACGCTGCGACAGCTCCATGTAGAAGTCCAGCGCCTCCTGCAGGAGCGCGTGGTCATGATCCCAGATCACGGTCGCGGCCGGTGCGTCAGCGCTGTAGTCCATGTTGAGGAAATGATAGGTGTCTGCGAGCATTTCAATCGGGTTTTCGTTCCAGCTCACCTTGCCGTCTATCAGGGTGTAACAGTCGCGGTTGACGCTGAGCCAGCCAGCGAGAATGTGGGGTTCTGCCAGCAGGCGCTCCAGCGGTCTCAGCAGCAGCGTGGACTTCAACTCAAGGCAGCTCCTGAGTGCTTTGGCCGCCTCGTCAGTCAACCCTTTCAGCGCTGCGCGGCTGATCTGCTGCCAGGCGAAGTCTATGTCCAGCTTGTTGGCCTGTGCTTTCAATTCGCCCACTGCCGTGAGATACGGAACGATAAAGCGCGTGGTCGGCCGTGCGTTGATGTTCTGTCCGATGAACCAGTTAACCAGCCCGTAATGAAACTCCAGGTTGGTCGCCAGGTCCTTGCCGCGCATGCGGGTGCGACGAATGACCTCGGCCATGCGCTCGTAGGTTTCAAGGCGTGTATCGCCCACTGTCAGTAGCAGGGCGATGTTGGAATCGTAAGCGCCGGCGAGCGTGTACTTCATGAACACGTCAGTGTCCGGGTTGTGCAGGCTGATGCCCTGATCGTCGCGGATTTCACCCTCGAGGGCATCGCTCCAGCCCTCTATGACGCCGCCTGCTGAGGGCTGCAGCGCCTGGTTGGTGGCATTCAGGCGCGCCTCGACCGAATCGTTGTGGCGCAGAATACGCTCAGGGCGTGGCAGTGCACTGCCGTGCGCAGCCAGCAACACCATCGCCTCTACCAGCGACTGCACCACAAAGAAGTCACGCTCATCGTCCGGGTTGGTGAATTTCAGGGAATAGCAGAGTTCGGTAACCCGATGCTCCACCTGAATGCGGGTGTTCATCTCCATGAAAAAGTGTTTGTCGCGGTCGACAATACACTCAAAGGTGGAAACGGAATCCAGACCCACGGCCTCACCAAACCGTGCGGCTTCGTCCTCCATCTCCTCCAGCGTAATGAGGTCCTGACGCAGCACGGCAGCCTCGGTGCTGCGACCTGCCGCCTCGGCCTGGGCCAGCGCTGCCTGCAGCGACTCGATCGTCACCGACACCTCGAGCAGTTTCTGTTCGTGCATCTGCAGGGAACAGTCCCGGCCGCCCAGCGTGATACACCAGTCGCCGTTGCCGATAACCTGAATTTCCTGATGGCGGGTTGTTTCAATGTTCAGCTCGACCAGAACGTTCTTGTTGTCGCCCACGCCGGTGGTTTTTACTTCGTTGAGGATTTCGCGCACCAGCTCCGGTGTCCGCTCGGCCTCGCCAATGCCGAGGATACGCTGGCCCTTGCCGCCGCCGCCGCTGATCGCCTTCAGGCGTACCCGGTTTTTCGGGTAATCCTCGGCCATCTTCTTCACCGCCTCGGTGAGGGTTTCACACAGTTCGTCCACTGTGTAGAGGTCGACCCCTTTGGTATAGGAAGCCGCCAGCACGAGGTCGGCCTTGTCTTCCAGGGTGATCTCCGGGTCATCCAGCTTATCCAGATCCGCCGGCAGATCATTGGCAGCACAGAGCGCCTTCAGCGCGGCGACGTCCGGATACTTCTTGAGCAGCGTCAGTGCGGTGCCGTTGTCGATGCCGGGCGTCACCGAAACGCCAGCTTTCAGGGCGGTGCGCTTGGCTTCATCCTTGAGGCCGGCATCGTGCACGGTGCGTGAGCAGGGGCCAATAAAATTCAGACCGGCCTGCTCCATCGCCGCTACCATGGTCTGGTCTTCTGCCATGAACCCGTAGCCGGCAAAAATCGCGTTGTAGCCATTGTCGTGGGCAATGCTGATCATCTGCGCAATACGCTGATCGCGCTCTTCTTTATTGGAACCGGTGTAATCGGGCACCCGGTGTACACGATCCGGGTCGGTCAGTGAGCGCAACTCGGGAGCCTGGGCATTGCGGTAGACGATGGAATCCTTTTCCGACAGCAGGATGCCGAAATGCTCGATGCCCATCTCGGAGAACACGTCCATGGCCTCTTTGCGGATGGGGCCGCGGCAGATGATCAGCGGCCGCAACCCGGAGCAGTCGAAGCGACGCACCCAGGCCGAAGGATGCTCCGCCAGCCGGCGGTCGCGGTGAATCAGGGGGTTACGCAAATAGTATTCGTTGGACACGCGGTATTTCCTCAATCAGGCGATGGCCTTGGCCGTGGTCAGTGGAACTCGCGCTGCACAGAGGCAAGCGGTTCAGGCGTGTAGTGACGCAGACAGAAATCCATGTGTTCAGCCAGCACTGTACGCAGGTCTGACGGCATCACGATCTGCGAGATGGACCCCAGGCTCAGCGCCTCATTGGGGTTCATCAACTCCTGTTCATAGCGCTGGGCGAGCGCCTGCTCTTCCGATTTGACCCAGCCCTGGACCAGTTGCTCGGCGGTGGCGCGAGCCTCGTCCTCCGACAGGCCAGCCGCTTTCTGCGCTTCGGTCTCGGCGGCTATCTTCCCTGCCACACTGCCGCGGATACGCCGCAATTCATCCTTGTAAACATACTCGACGCCCGCCGGCCCCATCACTGCAACACGCGTCGTGGGCAGGGCAACCACAAAATCCGCGCCGGTCGGGTAGTTGTTGTACGAGGCATAGGCACCCCCAAAGGCGTTGCGCACCAGCACCAGGAAGCGCGGAGTGCGCAGGTCGACGATCGCGTCGAGCATGGCGCGCCCGGCCTGCACGATACCGCCGGCCTCCTGTTCGCGCCCCGGCAGGAAGCCCGTGGTGTCCTCCAGGAAGATAATCGGTATGTTGTAGAGGTTGCAGAAACGGATAAAGCGGGCGTTCTTGTAGGCAGCGGCGATATCGATCTGTCCGGACGCCACGGCCGAATTGTTCGCCACAAAACCCACCACGTTGCCACCCATGCGACCCAACGCCGTGATGGTATTGCGCGCTCGCTCGGCCTGGATTTCCAGGAAATCACCGTGATCGCAGAGCTGCTGGATCAGTATGCTGATGTCCACCGGCGTGTTGTACCCGGTGGGCGAGTTGAACGCTTTCTTGAGCAGGATATCGATATCCCAGGTTTTGCGCGTTACCGGGTCGGAGGACGCCTGGTACGGCGCCAGCGCGCTGTTGTTGTCTGGCAGGTACTTGAGCAGTTCCCGCACCTTGCGCAGGGCAGCCACCTCGTCGGGCACCACGAAGTCCGTAACGCCACTCTGGCTGTGCACACCCGGACCGCCCAACTCGTCCGGCGTAACGTCCTCACCGAGCACCGATTTCACCACGCCGGGGCCGGTGAGGCCGAAGAACGTGTCATTGGGCTGGATCAGGAAGCTTCCCTGCCGCGGCAGGTAGGAACCGCCGCCCGCGTTGAAGCCAAACATGCACATGATGCTGGGTACAACGCCGGAAATCTTGCGCAGGGCGGTAAACGCGTCGGCATAGCCATCGAGCCCGCCGACACCGGCAGGGATATAGGCACCGGCAGAATCATTCAGGCCGACCAGGGGAATTTTGCGCTTGGCGGCCAATTCGAACAGGCGCGCCAGTTTCTTGCCGTTGGTCGCATCCATGGAGCCAGCGCGGACCGTGAAATCGTGGCCATAGATCGCGACATCGCGACCGTTCACCTTGATCAGCGCGGTGACCAGAGACGCACCGTCCAGGTTGGGGCCCCAGTTCTGGTAGAGCACCGTTGGCGCCTCATCGGCCAGACACTCGATGCGCTCCCAGATGGTCATGCGGTTCTTCTGGTGCTGGCGCTGGGTATTGCGGACTCCCGCGGCACGCAGCGGCCGCTGCTGCAACTTCCAGCCTGCTTTTAACGCCTTCTCGTACAGGCCGGGCTGCGAGGCGACCTGGCCCGGCACACCAAACTCGCGTTCAGCGACGCTGGCAAAAGGATTTTGCAGCGTCGCGATCAATTCTGACTCAGTGTTTTTCTTCATGCGTTTTCCCATACTGGTGCGTTACCGCTTCGTGGAAGCCGGCAACAGCTTCTACCTTCTGTCTAGGTTCCCGGGTTTACATGCGACGGCGGCCGGGCTTACGATGACATCCCGCCCGAATTCGGCGCACCACATTAATTCCATGCCCCGTGAATGTCAATTTAACGACAGGCAAACGCGACTGGCCAAGTCCTCGCAATTACCCTGCTGTTCCCGGCCATATACAGCGGATTGCGTAATTTCTGCGCCTTTCTGCTACGAAAATATGAGGTGTCAACATCGGGCACCCGATACTGACAGGTACCCAAGCTCACCGTGAACCTGCATATTGATGAGCTCCCCTGGCAGCAGGACAGTGCCGACTATTTTACGGCCCTGCGCGAGCTGCCCTGCCCTGCCTGGCTGGACAGTGCGCAACCCTGGGCCAACGGCGGACGCTACGACGTCCTCGCTGCAGATCCCATTGCCGAAACGCCCGCGGCGCCCTCGACCAGCGCTCCCGGCACCGCCTGGAACACCTACCTTCTGGCGCTTGCCGACCTCCACCAGGAACGCTACGCCGGCATCGCACCCGCGAGCCAACGCCTGCCTTTTTGCGGCGGACTGCTGGGCTACCTGGGCTATCAACCCGGCAATGCGCTGCATGGCGTAGCGCACCGCGACGCGACAAACCCCACCTCCCCGGCCGCCGCCATCGGCTGCTATGACTGGTGCGTGGTGCAGGATCACCTGCTGCAACGCAGCGCGCTGGTGGCGATGCCCTGGGTCAGCGCCCGTGTACGCAAGGACCTGCTTGCCCGCCTCACGTCCGCCCATGGCACGCTGCGTCCCTTTCAGCTGCACGGCAGCTTCCAGCCCGCCATGACGCGCGAGGCCTACTACAGCGCCTTTGCGCGCATCCAGGCCTATATCCAGGCAGGCGACTGCTACCAGGTCAATCTTGCACAGCGCTTCGATGCCGCGTACGACGGTGATCCCTTTACCGCCTATCGCGCATTGCGCGAGGTGGCCGCGGCGCCCTTTTCAGGCTATCTACAGCCCGAGGCGGGGCAGGCACTGCTGTGCCTGTCACCGGAAAGGTTCATTTCGTTGCAGGGACAGCAGGTTGAGACACGGCCAATCAAGGGTACCCGGCCGCGTTTCGCCGACCCGGCCCGGGACCTGCAAAGCGCGACCGCGCTGCGTGAGAGCCCGAAAGACCGCGCCGAAAACCTGATGATCGTCGATTTGCTGCGCAATGACCTGGGGCGCAGCTGCGTGCCGGGCAGCATTCATGTGGAGCAATTGTTCGGGCTGGAAAGCTACCCGACCGTACACCACCTGGTCAGTACCATTCGCGGCGAACTCGCGCCCGGGCGCGGCCCCCTGGACCTGCTGCGCGACAGTTTCCCCGGTGGCTCCATCACCGGTGCGCCAAAGCGACGCGCCATGCAGATCATCGCCGAGCTGGAGCCCTGCAGCCGCGAAGCCTACTGCGGCTCACTGCTGTACATCAGCGCTGACCGCCACATGGACAGCAATATCGCCATTCGCAGCCTGGTTGCCAATCACGGCAGTCTGCGCTGCTGGGGTGGCGGCGGGATCGTAGCTGACTCGGAGGCCGAGCAGGAGTACCAGGAGACCTACGACAAGGTCGGACGCTTTCTCAGTGCGCTGGAGCAACGCTTCCGCTAGCGGTCGACGGGCACCCTACACGGTCAGGGGGCGATCACTGGCCTCGACAAAGGCCTGCTTCAAAGACGGGAAATCGTGCAGCGCTCTGAACTGCGGAAACTCATCGATGACGTTCTGCGGTGCGTGGAACAGGAGCCCCACGTCGGCCTCGGCGAGCATTGATGTGTCGTTGTAGGAATCACCGGCGGCAATGATCCGGTAATGCAGACTGTGCAAGGCCTGCACCGAGGCACGCTTCGGATCCTTCTGGCGCAGCTTGTAGTCCACTACCCGGCCCGTGTCGTCGACCTGCAGACGGTGGCAGAGCAAGGTTGGCCAGCCCAGCTGGCGCATCAGCGGCGCGGAGAACTCGTAGAAGGTATCCGACAGGATGATCACCTGAAACCGCTCGCGCAGCCAGTTGAGGAACTCGGCGGCGCCGGGGAGCGGCTCCAGCGTGGCTATAACAGCCTGGATGTCGTCAATCTTCAGCCCGTGTTCGTCGAGCAGGCGCAGGCGCTGCTTCATCAGCACATCATAGTCGGGAATATCCCGAGTCGTGGCGCGCAACGCCTCAATGCCGGTTTTTTCGGCAAACGCGATCCAGATTTCGGGGATGAGCACCCCCTCAAGGTCAAGGCAGGCCAGTTCCACGTCACACACTCCGAGAGGCTTCGAGAAAGCCGCCCAATCTACCCAAGCGCCGCACCGGCCACAAGCGCAGCGGGCACAAAAAGTCAGTACACAGGCAATTCTATGTCGGCAAACAGCGCTTCCAGCTCCGTCTTGCTGTGGTGGGTAAACGCTTCCTTGACGATATCCCGCGTCAGGTGCGGGGCGAAGTCTTCGATGAAGTCGTACATGTAGCCACGCAGGAATGTACCGCGCCGACAGCCGATGCGGGTCACACTGCTGGCAAACAGCCGGGTGGCGTCCAGGGCAACGAGGTCGGCGTCCGCGCGCTCGTCGTAGGCCATGGCGGCCACGATGCCAATCCCCAGACCAAGACGTACATAGGTCTTGATGACATCGGCATCCGCCGCCGTAAACACGACCTTTGGCACCAGGCCACGGGCCATGAAGGCTTCATCCAGCTTGGACCGACCGGTAAACCCAAAAACGTAGGTCACGATGGGGTGTGCAGCCACGTCTTCCAGCGTCAATTCGGACAGCTGCGTCAGGGGGTGATCACGTGGCACCAGCACGCAGCGGTTCCAGCGGTAACAGGGCAGCATGATGAGGTCGCTGAACAGCTCCAGCGCCTCCGTGGCAATGGCAAAATCCACCGTGCCATCTGCCGCCATTTCGGAGATCTGCATGGGCGTGCCCTGGTGCATATGCAGCGATACATCAGGGTAACGCTCGATGAACGAGCGGATGGTTGCGGGCAGCGCATAGCGTGCCTGAGTGTGGGTGGTTGCGATGGAGAGGCTGCCCTTGCGCTCGTTGGAATACTCCTGTGCAACCTGCTTGATGCTCTCCACCTTGCGCAACACTTCGCCCGCCGTCTGCAGGATGGCCTCCCCGGCAGGGGTGACGTGGGTGAGGTGCTTGCCGCTACGGGCAAAAATCTCGACGCCCAGTTCGTCTTCCAGCAGGCGAATCTGCTTGCTGATACCGGGTTGTGACGTGTACAGGCTCTGGGCAGTCGCCGACACATTCAGGTCGTGATGTGCGACTTCCCAGATGTAGCGCAGTTGCTGCAGTTTCATTCCCGAATCCCTCGCCTCGCCCATACACCGCAGGGCAGCGGTTACCGGAGGCTTATACAGAATAGTAGTTAAAGCCGGCTGTTGCCAAGATCAATGGAATAAGAAAACGCCGTCGGCTAGCGGTTTGCAACCCCGTGGGGCACGTGTCCGGTGGCGATATGCGGGCTGGCCAGCTGGCAGTGTGTCTCCTGGTCATCAAAGAACACATCCGCCTGGTAGGCCCGCAGAAATTCGGTTTTATTCAAGCCGCCCAGGAAAATCGACTCATCAATGCGGATATTCCAGGCGCGCAGGGTACGAATCACGCGTTCGTGTGCGGGGGCCGAACGGGCGGTCACCAGTGCCGTGCGTATGGGTGCCTCGCTGGCGGGAAACGCCTGCTGCAGCCTGTGCAGGGCCGCGAGGAAGGGCTGGAAGGGCCCGCCACTCAGCGGCGTACGTGCGGCCGCCCGCTCGCTGGCCGTAAAAGCCTCCAGACCCTGTGACTTATACACCTGCTCCGCTTCATCGGAGAACACCACCGCATCGCCGTCGAAGGCGAAGCGCAACTGGTCGGAACCGGAGTTGCCGCTCTTGTTCGAGACCAACGTGGCCGCTGCGACGCCGCAGGCCAGTGCGTAGCGGACATCCTCCGCCTCATTGGAGAGAAACAGCTGGCAACCGAAGGCGTTGATGTAGCGCCAGGGGCTTTCGCCACCACAGAATGCGGCCCGGGTGATCGGCAGTTCGTAGTGCTGGATCGAGTTGAACACGCGCAGGCCGGTATCGGCGCTGTTGCGCGAGAGCAGAACCACCTCGACACCGGCGCTGTCACCCAGCAGGGAGTTCAGACGCAGCATCTTCTGCACCAACGGGAACGCCTCACCTGGCTCCAGGGGCTCCTCTTCATGGGCAATCTGGTATTCCGAATAGGCCTTAAGACCCTCCTGTTCGAACACCTGGTGACTGGCACCGAGATCGAACAATGCCCGTGAGGAAATCGCAATAACCAGCTTGTTGGACGTGTCTTCAGCCATACACGGAGTGTACTCCCAAGCCTGCAGGGCGACCAGCGCGCGCCCGCCGCCACAGTGTCGGGGTCATCATCAGGCCTCGGGAGCGGGCTGGCCATCGAAATAGGCCCGGCTGATGCGGAACACCAGCGGTGCCAGCAGTAGCAGCGCGATCAGGTTCGGAATGGCCATGAAGGCATTGAGGGTATCGGCAATCAGCCAGACCAGTTCCAGGTCAATGAGGGTGCCCACCGGGATAGCGAGCACCCAGAGCAGTCGGAACGGCAGACTCGCTCGAATGCCAAACAGGAACACGGCGCAACGCTCGCCGTAGAACGACCAGCCGATCATCGTCGTGAACGCAAACAGGCACAGCCCTACTGTGACCACGTATTGTCCACCCGGCATACCCTGCGCGAAGGCCATGGACGTCAGGCTGGCACCGCTCACCCCGGTGGGCAGCACATCCATAATCACGATGACCAGTCCCGTCATGGTGCAGACGATCAGGGTATCGATGAACGTTCCCAGCATGGCGATCATGCCCTGCTGTACCGGCTGGCTGGTTTGCGCGGCGGCGTGGGCGATAGGCGCACTGCCCAAGCCTGCCTCGTTGGAAAAAATGCCCCGCGCCACGCCAAAACGGATCGCCGCCCACACCGTTGCGCCGGCAAAACCACCGGCAGCCGCAGCGCCGCTGAACGCCGCATCAACGATGGTCAGTAGCGCCGCCGGAATCGCGGTGATGTGGGTAACCAGCACCAGGGCGCCCATGATCACATAGCCCAGCGCCATCATCGGCACCAGCCAGCTCGCCACCCGCGCGATGCGCTTGACACCCCCGAGAATGACGGCCGCCACCAGCCCCATCAGCACCAGCCCGGTTGCCAGCGGCGGTACGGCCATGAAATCCTCGAGCACCTGGGCGACCGAGTTGGACTGCACTGTGTTGGCGATGCCAAAGCCAGCCAGCGTGCCGAAAATGGCAAAGGCCCAGGCCAGCCAGTGCCAGCGTTTGTGCAGCCCGTTGCGGATGTAGTACATGGGGCCACCACTGTAATTCCCTGCGGCATCCTGCTCCCGAAAGCGCACGGCACAGACCGCCTCGGCGTATTTGGTGGCCATACCCACCAGCGCGGTGATCCACATCCAGAACAGGGCGCCGGGACCGCCCAGCGCAAGTGCCGTGGCCACCCCGGCGATATTCCCGGTGCCAATGGTTGCCGACAGCGACGTCATGAGGGCACTGAACGGAGAGATATCCCCCTGCCCCTGCCCCTCACGGCCACCGAACAAGAGGCGAAAGGCACGCGGGATATTGCGTAGCGTGAGAAAACGCAAACCAATGCTGAGGTACAGCCCGGTCCCCAGCAGGAGCACCAGCATGACCGGACCCCATGCCCAGCCGTTGATCGTGGTAACAAAATCGCTGAATGCCTGCATGATGAGTGTGGTCCTGGGTCAACCGCCGGGCGCGGCGTGTAAAAATCTGAATTGATCCGCCTGCGGGAACACGCCGAACACGCCCCCGGTGTGCAGGAACACCACGTCGCGCGTACCCTCAAAACGCCCCGCCTGCAACTCCTGCACCAGGCCGTGAAAGGCCTTGCCGGTATATACCGGGTCCAGCAGCAGGCCCTCCAGTGCGGCCAGCTCGGCGATGAGCTGCAACACGGCGCTGCTCGCCACGCCGTAACCGTCGCCGACATAGCCATCGATCACGCGCGCCGTCACGGCGACCTCGGGCTGCCCGGGGAAGCGGCTGCGCCAGTCCGCCACATCCGCGGCAACCTTGTCGAGAAAGTAGGCCTCATCATCGCAGACATTGACGCCCCATACTGTGAGGGGCACACCGTACAACGCGGCTCCCAGTGTGAGACCCGCCTGGGTACCCCCGGATCCGGTTGCCGTAAGCAGATGTGCCGCCTCAATGCCGGCGCTGCGCAGGTCATCGTGCAGTTCTTCGCAGGCCGCGACGTAGCCCCAGATACCGAGCCCGTCGCTGCCCCCGGTGGGAATCACCAGCGCCTTCCTGCCTTGCTGCGCATAGTGCGCGCGCCAGCCATCCAGCAGGCCTGGCAACTCGGCCACGTAGCGGCTCTTGGGATAGCAGCTGATGGCCGCACCGGCCAGCTGACCCAGCAGATAATTCCCCTGGGGTGCCGTGGGGGTGTCGCCACGCAATACCAGGTGTGCACCCAGACCGGCCTGTGCTGCGGCGAATGCGGTTGCCCGGCAGTGATTGCTCTGCAGGCCGCCGCAGGTGATAAGCGTATCGTAGCCCTCCGCGAGCGCATGGGCGACAATGAATTCCAGTTTGCGGACCTTGTTGCCGCTGAGCAGGCAACCCGTCAGGTCGTCGCGTTTCACCCACAGCCTGTGCCCGCAACCCCAGCGCTCACTGGCACGGGGCAGATACTGCAGGGGCGTGGGGCGCTGGGCCAGCGCGACCCGCTGTGGCAGCGCCAGCCGGCTCATCAGCCGATGGACTTGAGTGTTCCCTTGGGCAACACCGCGTGGACGTGTATGCGCTGAAACTTCATGTCCACATTGTTGGCCACGTTCAGCACCACGTAGTTATCGTCCAGGCCGGTTATCCGGCCGAGGATGCCGGAACTGGTAACCACTTCGTCGCCCTTGCCCAGCGCCGCCACCATCTGCGCATGCTCTTTCTGGCGCTTGCGCTGCGGGCGGATGGCGATGAAATAGAACAGTGCGAAAAGACCCACCAGAAACACGATCTGGAAAATCTCGCCGCCACCCTGGGCGCCACCCTGGGCCTGGGCGTGAGCACTGGCAATGAACAAACTCATGACAACTCCTTGCAGCCTGCGCCAGCCGGCGCGAGCGATAACAGGTGGGAAAGAACAGGCGCAAATGTACAGCGAAAGCACCGGCCCTGCAATCTGGACGGGGCGCGTAGGTCGCGCCGCGCAGATCGGGCCACACCCACTGGGGAGCAGGATGCTCCTCAGGTGTGCAACTCGAGATCGTAGACCATCGTCTGCGGCGCATGGTCAGAGAATCGCTGGGCCGTATAAATTTCTGCTGCGCGCACCTGCGGCTGTAAACCCGGCGTGATGACATGGTAATCCAGTCGCCACCCTACGTTGTTCGCCCAGGCCTGCCCACGGTTGGACCACCAGGTGTATTGTTCAGGCTCCTGATTTACCAGACGGAAGGCATCACAATACCCCAGCTCGTTATACACGCGGTCCAGCCAGGCTCGCTCCTCGGGCAGAAAGCCCGAGTTTTTCTGGTTCGCCTTCCAGTTCTTCAGGTCGATGGGTTGATGACAGATATTCCAGTCGGCACAGATAATAAACTCACGGCGCATGCGCCGCAGTGCGCGCAGGTGTTCATAGAACCGCTCCATGAAATCCAGTTTTTTCGCCAGAGCCGCCTCGCTGCTGGATCCTGAGGGCATGTACAGCGAAATCACACTCACAGCGTCGAAGTCTGCCTGCAGGTAACGGCCCTCCGTATCTGCAGAGGACCAGCCGAGTTGCGTCACCACGGCGCGGGGCTTGACCCGCGTATACAGCGCCGTGCCGCTGTAGCCCTTGCGCTGCGCGTCGTTGTAAAAACAGTGATAGCCGGGCGGGCTGAACACCGGGTCCTGCAACTGTTCTTCCTGGGCCTTGGTTTCCTGAATACACACCACGTCCGCGTCCTGCTGCGCCAGCCAGTCAAAAAAACCCTTGCGCGCGGCCGCGCGAATGCCGTTGGTGTTGCAGGTGATAATCGTCGCCACTGCCCGCCCCCTGATAAGCCCCGCCAGCGATGATCAACGCCGCTCGCCCCGGGGCAAAGCGCGCCAGTGTAACGGAATGGACTGTCGCCGTTCAATTCGCGACGGGGTTAGCACCGAGACTGCCCCTGCACACGACCCTTGTGTATGATGCGAGGCGTCCAACCCTGATTCCGAACAGACGACGACCGGAGAATATCGACCGCCATGAATGAAGTCGCCGCCCTGAGCGCCAATCTGCGTGCCGCCACCGAGCAACTCACCGCCCCTGGAGCGCCGTTCGAAATGTCCGAAAGGGACGTGAATGGCGTCATGCTGCGCTGCTACATGAATGCGCCGGCCAATCTGCGCGACGCGCTGGACGCCGGCCGCGCACATGGCGAAAAAACTGCGGTTACCTACGAAGACGAGCGCTACACGTTCTCGGATTTCTTCTCGGCTGCGGATCGCTTTTCCCACTACCTCGTGCACGAGGCGGGCATTCGCAAGGGTGACCGGGTCGCCATTGCGATGCGCAACTACCCGGAGTGGATGTTCGCGTTCGTCGGCATCCTCGCCACGGGAGCCATCGTGGTCCCCCTGAACAGCTGGGGGCGCGCAGAAGAGCTGGGCTACGCGCTGAAGGATGCCGGGGCGTGTCTCGTGGTGTGTGACATGGAGCGCTATGCGCTGGTGCAAGACCAGCTCCAGGCCCTGGATTGTCGAGCGGTCGTCGTGCGCAGCAGCGGTGCCGACATCGCGCCGGCAACGCCCTGGGAGGCCACACAATCCGGGAGCGCCCAACGGCCAGACGTCGCACTGGACGGCGAGGACCTGGCGATGATCATGTATACCTCAGGTACGACCGGTAAACCGAAAGGTGCGGCCTCGACCCACGCCGCTATCTGTCAGGCACTGATGAATTTCGAATTGATGTCCTACGTATCTGCCATGACCAACCCCGAGGTTATCGGCAAGATGATGAACTCGGGCTTCGAGCCCTGCACGCTGCTGGCGGTGCCACTGTTCCACGTGTCCGGCTGCTATGCGATCTTCCTGCTCAACCTGCGCGGTGGGCGCAAGACCAGCATCCTCTACAAATGGGACCCGGAAGAGGCCCTGAAGGTCATCGAACGCGAGCGCATCACCGTATTTACCGGCGTACCCGCGATGACCATTGCGATGCTCGAATCACCCGCTTTCGAGCGTACAGACACGCGCAGCCTGTTCTCCCTGGGCGCGGGTGGAGCCGCTTGCCCGCCGCACCTGAAAGACCTGATCTACCGGAAAGTACCCGATGCCTATCCGGGCACCGGTTACGGCATGACGGAAACCAATGCCACCGGCAGCAGCTGTACCGGCGAGGCCTACCGCCTGCAACCCACAGCGGCGGGCACCATCTCACCTATCGTGGACATCCAGAGCGTGGATGCGCAGGGCAAGGTGCTTCCGGCGGGCGAGCGCGGCGAGCTGATGGTGCGCAGCCCCACCAATGCGCGGGAATACTGGAATCTTCCGCAAGCGACCGCGGACACGTTTGTCGATGGCTGGGTGCGTACTGGCGACATCGGTTATGTGGATGAATATGGCTTCGTGCACGTAGTCGACAGAATCAAGGATATGGTGATCCGCAACGGCGAGAACATCTACCCGGTTGAGGTTGAGGGCGTACTGACGGCCCACCCCCAGGTCATTGAAGCCTCTGTTTACGGGCTACCTCACCCCGACCTCGGTGAGGAACTCGCCGCCACGGTGAGCGGCGCACCCGACCTGCAGATCGAGGACCTGGTGAGCTACCTGCGAGAGCACATGGCGGGCTACAAGATACCCACTCAGTGGCAACTGACCCGGCAACCGCTGGTGCGCAATGCCACAGGGAAACTGTTGAAGCCCGATATCCGTGCCGCACATCTGGCGCAGTGGCCGCACCGCTAGCGCCGCCGCAACCCGCACCCGCCCGCGTGCACCTGCCACGCGCGGCGGCAGCGGCGCAGGCACGTCAGGTGTTTGCGTCGCCCGCCCCGGTAACCATGGCGCGTGCATTGCGTGAAAACGCTTCGGCTTCCTCGGTTTTTTTCGCGTCCATGAGTTCCGCGATATCAATCGGCACCTTGGTGCCGGCTCGCGCCAGGGGGCGCTCGCCAATCACTCCCAACCACCGTGACAGGTTGTCCAGCCCTTCAATGGAGATGCCCGACCAGCGATGGGTACGCACCCAGGCCCAGTTGGCCATGTCGGCAATACTGTAGTCACCGGCGAGAAACTCATGGTCTGACAGGCGCGCATCCATGACTTCGAACAGACGCCGACCCTCAGCCTGGTAGCGATCGATGGCGGGCTGTATCTTCTCCGGGAAATAGCGGTAGAACACATTGGCCTGGCCCATCATGGGCCCAACACCCCCCATCTGGAACATCAGCCACTGAATGACCAGCGAACGACCCCTGCGGTCTGCGGGCAGAAACCTGCCGCACTTCTCTGCCAGGTAGAGCAGAATCGCGCCGGACTCGAACACAGCGAAATCGCCTTCATCACGATCCACAATCGCCGGAATACGGCCGTTGGGGCTGATGCGCAGAAACGCAGGTTTTTTTTGCTCGCCCGCGCGCAGGTCGACCGTGTGCACAGTGTACGGCAACTGCATCTCTTCCAGCGCAATCGACACCTTGTAGCCATTCGGTGTCGGCGCGGTGTACAGATCAATCATGTGTGCCGCCTTACAGCTGCATGAAGTCAGGTGCGTTGAACACCCAGCTCTTTTCCTCGGCGCGTCGACGAATACGCCAGCCCTGTGCGGTGCGCACATATTCGTCGACGTACCAGAGACCCAGGAGGAACACGTGACGACCACCCTCCGGCAGCGCCATTTCCATCGGGTTGAAGCACATCACACGCCCTGTCGCCGTGTCACCATCGACGACAAACTGCAGGTTGGCATTCAGGTGCTGGCTGTTGGGGAATACACCATCGGAAACGGCTTCCTTCAGGTAGGCGATGGTCTCCTCCAGGTTGCCGACGGACCCGCCGAAGGCGGAGTAATCCACGTGTGCGTCCTCGGTGAACACATTGCGCAACTCATCAAACGCCTTGCTGTCGATCAGGTGCGAATAATGGAAGACAAGATCCTGCAGTTCCAGTCGGTCTGACAGTTCCTGTTGTGAAAGCATGGCATTTCTCCTTGTTTATTATCGGTTTTTGATGCGCCACGGAGCGCCGCCCTGCCGCTGCTGACTAGAAGTCCAGCGGCAGACGTATATATTCCTGGTACATGCGCTCGCGATGCGCCAGCAGGCGTGGGGTCAGCCAGCGCGCAGTGTCTTCCGCACCCGATGCGTACATGTCGCGCAGATAATCCGGCATCGGATTCACCTCCGCCGGCAGCGGATGCACCATGCCGAGAAAATTGGCCCAGTAAAAATCTGCCGCTGTCACCGCGTCGCCAACCAGCCAGTTCTTGCCCGCGGCTTCCTGTGCCGCCAGACGCTGGTCCAGCAGGCCGGCAATACCCGCCATGCGCTGACCGGCCTGCGCGGCGGCCTCCTGACTCCAGCCATACTTGGACGCCATACGCTGGATCGGCTCGGGTGGCTCGTCCATGGACATACCGGGCACAAACAGCTGCAAGCGGCGCTGCCAGCCAAAGCCGTCCACACCCGCGATCAGGGCGGACAGTCCGAGTACCTCAGCGCGCTGCGCCGGGTCATCAGGGAGCAGTGCCGGCGCCGGCGCGAGGCGCTCCGCCAGGTGCAAGAGGTCCAGCCAGTGACAGACCGGCGGCAGATCGTCATACACCGCAACCGGCGCTGAACTCTGTCCGGTCCAGGCCACCAGGGCAGCGTTTTCACCTCCAGCCTCCTGACGCACAGGCAGGTATTTCAGCCCCTTGTAGTCAAACAGCGATTTCGCAGCCTCACCCCACGGGCCCGGCACACCGGCGGTAAGCACCAGGCGCAGGCCCGGTGCCTGAACCGCCTGTTCGATATCTGCGTAGTCCATAGACGACTCCTGCTATTGATCGAGTTTGAAAACACGCAGCGCATTCTCGCGCAAAAACTTGGGCCACACCTCATCCCGGAACGGTACGTCCGGCATCTCCCGGAAGATCCGGTCCAGCGACAACCCCATGGGGAAGTAGCCAGCATACATGACCTGATCCGCACCGCGGGTGTTGGCAAAATGCACGATATCCTTCGGGTAGTGCTTGGGCGCGAAGGCGCTGGTCATATAGTGCAGGTTCGGATACTTGAGCATCATCTTCCAGGCTACATCGGTCCAGGGCTCACAGCCGTGCCGGGTTACCACATTCAATTCGGGGAAGAACCACAGCACTTCATCCAGCAACTCGACTTTCTGCGGCCCGAAGGGTAACCGCGGCCCGGGAATACCCATGCAGGGACAGAACGGGATATCCAGTTCCACAAGCTTGGCATAAATGGGGTACCACTTTTTGTCATTCACCGGCACGGGCGGGCAGATCATCGCCGGCGATGCGGTCACCGCCTTGATATCAAACTCTTCCTTCAATGCGACAATGGTACGCACTTCATCCATACCGTTATTGGGGTTCGCTTCGTAACAGGCAAAGAAGCGGTCGGGAAAGCGACGCAAGGCCTCTTTATGCTGCTCCGCATAGGGACCGACGCCTATCATCGCCCGCTCGATGTTGTGCTTGTCCATTTGCGCTACGGTGTAGGCAACGTAGTCATCCTGGCCATCGATCTGCGGGATATCCTTGAACATGTACTGCGCAGGCATTTTGAACATCTCATGGCTTTGTTTATCCATGAGCATCGGCTTTATCCACTCGTAGAAGTTGCTGTTATCCTCGCCGGGTACAGCCAGCATCAAGTCGATAACGCCGATATTGGTAGGCATGGGCATGGTGCGGTTCTCCTTCAGTGACAGGCCGGCCATTGTGCTGCCAGCGCGGGCCGACACCAAGATCAGCGCCGGCGCGGCGGCCAGAATTCAGCGTTGGGCACAATAGCATGAACCGAGGGGAAGCGCGGTGGCACCCTCGCGGCCGCCCACCGCCAAGAGAAGGTGTGCTCAGGCCACATCAAACACAATGGGCATGTGCTTGATGCCGTGAATAAAGCTGGAGCGCAACCACTGAATTTCACCGTCAAGTCGCGGGTTGCGCATACGCTGCACAATTTCCTCGAAAATAACGGTAAGCTCCAGCCGCGCCAGGTGCGAGCCCAGGCAGAAATGCTGACCAACGCCGAAGGCGCGGTGACCATTGCGTACGTCTTCGCGCTGGTTGCGCAGGATATCAAAGCGCTCCGGGTCATCGAACACCGTTTCATCGGCACTGGCAGCGCCGTAGAACAGCTGGACCAGATCGCCCTTGCGAATCTGTTGACCGCCGAGCATCGTGTCTTCCATCGCCGTACGCCGAAACGCGATCACTGCCGGGTTGTAGCGCAGAAACTCCTCGATGGCGTCGGGCACCAGGCCGGGGTTGTCGACAAGCGCCTGATACTGGTCGGGGTTTTCCAGCAACATGCGCATGCCCTGGCTGGTGACCGTGCGTGTTGTTTCATTGCCGGCCACAATCAGCAGCATGAAGAAGTTGCAGAATTCCTCATCCGTGAGCGGTTCGTCTTCCACTGTGCCGTCCAGCAGCGTAGCCACGATGCCCTCAGAGCCGTTTTCCCGATGCGCGGTTGCCAGTTCCATGCCGAGCATGAACATTTCAATCATGGCGTTCATGCCGTCCTCTTCCGAGGTGGTCAGGTCAGGATCATCCATGCCAAGCATGATGTTGGTCAGTTCGAACAGGCGCTGGCGCTTCTCCAGCGGCACCCCCATCAGCTCGCAGATCGCTATCAGGGGCAACTCCATCGCGATATCCTCGACGAAGTCACAGCGCCCTGACGGCAGGGCCCGATCGAGTATTTCGCGGGCAATCTCGCGGAACCGGGGTTCATAGCTGTCCACTTTGCGCGGGGTAAAGGCAGAGCGCACCAGGCGGCGATACTTCAGGTGTTTGGGTGGATCCATATTGATCATCAACGCACGCATCATCTCCACTTCCTCGGGCGTGGGATCCTTCAGCATGCACGTGCGTTCAGCGGAGGAGAACAGCTGGGGGTTTTTGGACACCTCGTCGATTTCCGCCTGGCGCGTGACCGCCCAGTACCCCGGGCTCCCGTGGCTGGGCGCGTGCCAGTACACGGGCTCCTCCTGCCGCAGGTAGGTGAAGGCTTCGCGAGGCAACCCGCCCCGGTAGCTCTCGGGGTCGTTGAGATCAATATGGGGACAGCGGTTCATGGGGCACTCCTGCGATGTGGGTCGGGTACAGACTAATGCGTGTTAGTCTGCACCCGGCGCCGCCCGCCGTCAAGCGCCTCCCCTCGCGACAGCGACCTGCCTACCCACAGTGAGACGCCGCCACGGGGATGCGCCCTGCAGCGCCGCCCAGCGGCGGCCCCGCGCTTCAGCCCAGGCGCAACGGCAGACGTCGCTGTCGCTCTCCGGTCGCGGCAAACAGCGCGTTGGCCAACGCAGGTGCCGCGGGCGGCGTACCCGGCTCACCAACGCCGGTAGGCGGCGCGCTGCTCTCGACCAACACCACCGTCATGGGTGGCGTGTCGGTCTGCCGCAGCAGCGGATAGTCATGATAATTGCTCTGTTCCACCGCGCCATCCTTGAGCGTGATCTCGCCGTGCAGCGCCGCACTCAACGCAAACACGATGCCGCCAATCATCTGATCCTTGACAATATCCGGGTTGATCACCTGGCCACAGTCAATTGCGCAGTAGACATGCTCCAGTCGCACCTTGCCGTCGACGCGCGACACCTCAACCACTTCAGCGACGCAAGAGTGGAAAGAGTCGTGCACGGCGATGCCCTGGAAACGGCCTGCAGGCACATTGCCCCAGTTGGCGGCCCTGGCCACCGCATCGAGCACGCGCCGCTGACGTGCCGACTCGGGGAGATGCTGCCGACGGAAGGCCAACGGGTCGATACCCGCGGCATGCGCCAGCTCGTCGACAAAACTCTCGACCACGAAAGCATTGTGACTGTGCCCCACCGACCGCCAGTAGCCCAACGGTATCGGCACCGGCACATTGCGATAGCTGACGCTGACGCCGTCGAAAGCGTAGGGCAGCTCCTTGGAACCCTCTACCGACGCGAAGTCTTTCTTGCCGACGAAGTCACCCACCCATTGCCGTGGCCCGCCGGGAACCCACTGGGGCAACATGGCGCCCATCATCACCGGCAAAACCTGCTGGTTGATACTCGGACCGGCAATCCGGTGCTGCCAGTGGCTCACCCGGCCATCCGGGTGTACGCGGGCTTCTATGGCGCCGGCCATGGCAGGCCTGTACCAGTCGTGGCGCATGTCGTCTTCCCGACTCCACACCAGCTTCACCGGCTGCTTCAATTCGCGCGCGATGGCGACCACCTCCGCGACATTGTCCGCGGCTGCCCGCCGCCCGAAACCGCCGCCGAGAAACTGGTTGTGAATCACCACTGCTTCACGGGGTACGCCGAGCACGCGCGAGGCCACGTCCCGTGCCAGATCCGGCGCCTGGGAACCCACCCATACCTCGCAGCCGTCGGCGGTGAGGCGACAGGTCGCGTTGAGCGGTTCCATGGCCGCGTGGGCCAGGAACGGCACCGCATAGCGGGCGCTGACCCGCTCGCCCTGTTCCGCCGCCGCAGTCGCGGGGTCGTCCCGCACACTGGCAAAGTCCTCGCCATCCAGCGCCGCCTCAAGCGCTGCGCTGATCGCCGCGCTGTCGCGCAGCCCGCCGCCGGGCGGCGTGAAGTTCACCCGAACCTTACCCGCAGCCTGGCGCGCCGGCCAGTAACCCTCCGCAACCACGGCGACGCCGAAATCGGTGGCAAACACCGCAACCACCCCGGGTAGCGCCAGGGCCTCTGCGGCCTCAAAGGATTCGACCGCACCATCAAACCAGGGGCAGCGCAGCAGCACCGCCGTCAGACAGCCCTCGGGACTGGCATCCATACCGAAGCGGGCGCTGCCGTCTGTCTTTGCCACCGCGTCCACGCGCTGGTCGTAGCGGCCAATCCAGCGCCACTGGTCTGCTGGCTTCAGGGCAACATCGCTGACCACTGCCAGCGCTCGTGCCACCGGAACCAGCTCCGCGTAGCCGAGATCCACATTGCCATCGGCGCTGCGCACACGCCCGTCCCGGGCTTCAAGACTGGCTCTATCGAGACCGCTCTGCTGCATGGCGGCGGCCACCAGGGTTTCTCTGGCGCTGGCGCCAACCTGCCGGAGGATTTCATGGTAGACGCGGATGGAGGCGCTGCCGCCGGTAATCTGCAGTCGCATCTCCGGATCGCCGAAGGCGCTGTGCACCGGCGCCATGGCGTAGTCAATGCGCGAGGGATGCACTTCCAGCTCTTCGGCGACAAGCGTGACCATACCGGTGATCACGCCCTGCCCCATCTCGGCTTTGGGAATCTGCAGAATCACAGTGCCATCCGGCTCGATACGCAGGAAAGCATTCGGCTGAAAATCTGCGTCGCTACCGAGTTGCAGAGGCTTTCCCGAGCATCCCGTCAGCTGGAAACCCAGGGTGAGTGCACCTCCGGCCACGGACACATTGCGGATAAACTGGCGCCGGGTCAGGCTCATGATGCATCCTCCGCAGCAGGCTGCCAGTGCGCGACTGCGGCCGCACTGAGGATCGCCTGCTGCACTTTATGGTAAGTACCACAGCGGCACAGATTGCCGGACATCGCCTGGCGTATGCTCTCCTCGTCAGGCTGCGGGTTGGCTGCGAGCAGGGCCGCGGCCGACATGATCTGTCCGGACTGGCAGTACCCGCACTGCGGCACGTTGTGCTCAACCCAGGCGTGTTGCAGCGGGTGGTTACCTCCCAGCCCCTCAATGGTGGTGACGCTGCGGCCGGCCGCCATCGCCAACGGCGTCGAGCAGCTGCGAATGGCAGCGCCGTCCAGATGCACGGTGCAGGCGCCACAGAGGCCCATGCCGCAGCCGAAGCGCGTGCCCGTGAGTTGCAAATGATCGCGCAGCACCCACAACAACGGTGTCTCGGGATCTACGTCGAGTTCGACCTCGCGCCCGTTAAGGCTGAAAGTGACCATGCGCTACAAACCGAGCTCTTTGATCAGGGCGAGCACATCGTCGTGGTGACTCTTGGTCGCCACCTTGTCCATCACGTGCTTGAGACGCCCATCCTTGCCGATGATGAAACTGCTGCGCAGTATCCCCATAAACTCACGCCCCATAAATTTTTTCAGGCCCCAGGCCCCGTACTTTTCGGCAACGGCGTGGTCCTCATCGGACAGCAGGGTGAAATTGAGGTCCTGCTTTTCAATGAACTTGCCCAGCCGCGCCACCGGGTCGGGGCTGACACCGAGCACCACGGTATCGGCCTTGTCCAGCGCTTTCTTGCTGTCGCGGATACCACAGGCCTGCACAGTACAACCCGGCGTCATCGCTTTCGGATAGAAATACAGCACCACGTTTTTCTTGTCGCGGAACTGTTTCAGGGTGACGGTTTTCCCGTCCTGATCAGGCAGGGAAAATGCGGGAGCCAGGTTGCCAACTTTGGGGAATGCCATGGGTTGTTCTCCTTGTAGGTACGATTCGTCTCCGGCGCCACACCCCGATTACCGACTCGAGGGTCGACGGCGCTCGATCGCCGACACGCGCACCGGGAAATGCCCCGACTCGCGATCGGCAAAATACTCCCTGAGCGTTTCCTGCACGACGGGAAACGCAATCTCGCCCCAGGGAATGTCCTCCTGCCGGTAAAGAGCGGTTTCGGTGCTCTCCGGGCCAACGCCGAACTCACCGTTCACCACCTGGCAGCGGTAGAACATGTACACCTGGTTGATATGCGGCACATCAAACACGCGGTAAAGCTCCAGCCCGGTAACGCGGGCTCGCGCCTCCTCCCAGGTTTCGCGCGCCGCACCCTGCACGGTGGTTTCGCCATTCTCCATAAAACCCGCCGGCAAGGTCCAGTAACCTGAGCGCGGCTCGATGGCCCGCTTGCAGAGCAGTATGCGGCCTTCGTAAACCGGCACACAGCCGACGATAACCCGCGGGTTCACGTAGTGAATCACCTCACAGACGGTGCAGACGAAGCGCTCGCGATCATCCCCGTCGGGAATTCTCAGGGCGACCGCCGCGCCGCAACTCGTACAGAAATTCATTCGGTCATCCCGCCCGGCGCAGTCTCAGGCCAGAGCCCGGTAGGCACCGCTGTAGAACACCAGCGGTTCGCCTTCGGCCTGCGCATGCATGGCCTGCACCCGGCCAACAATAATCAGGTGGTCGCCACCCGGGTGCGTCGCCTCCAGGCTGCATTCGAACTGTACCAGGGCGCCGTTGATCAACGGCGCGCCACCCTGCTCACCGGGTGTGAAATGCTCGGGATCAAGCAGGTGATCGCCTTTGCGGGCATAGCGCGAGGAAAGCTCCTGCTGATTGCCCGCCAGTACGTTGATCGCATAGTGTTTGGCGCTGGAGTAGAGGGAAAACACATCCGAGTTGTTCTGCAGGCTCCACAGGACAAGCGGCGGATCCAGCGACACGGAGCTGAACGAGTTGGCCGTCAGCGCGAGTGCCTCACCCTCCTCGTTGACCGCGGTTATGAGGCACACGCCTGTGGCAAACCGTCCCAGGGCGTTGCGCAACTCCCGTCCGTCCAATTCCATATCCTGCTCCTGTCTAGTGTTGTGTTAATACTGTTTGTGGACGCTACAGGTTCACCCGCACGGCCCCATGCCGGCATCCCCTGTTCGGGTTAACTGCCAGCGTTCGGCGCGCGAAATATCACTGTCCCGGGCCTCCACCCAGCGTGCATCCTGCGCGCCATGCTCCTTCTTCCAGAACGGTGCCCGGGTCTTCAGGGCGTCCATGATGAATTCGCAGGCCGCGAACGCCTCGCCACGATGATCGGCACACACCCCCACCCAGACGATGGACTCGCCCGCTTCAATGCGCCCTACCCGGTGCAGGATATGCACCGCGCGTAGCGACCAGCGCACAGTGGCCTCAGAGGCAATTGCCTGCAGGCTGCGTTCGGTCATCCCGGGATAGTGCTCCAGTTGCAACGCATGCACCGATCCTGCCGCGCTCATATCGCGCACGTTGCCGGTGAAGGTGACCACCGCACCGGAGGCGGGAAGCAGGTCCTGCAGTTGAGCGGGGTTGAACGCCGCTTCCTGCACCTGCACCCGGCAACCCTCAGTCGACATCGTCACCCTCCGGTTACCGGAGGAAAAAACGCAACCTCATCCCCCGCTGACAGCGGCGTCGCAGGCTCGGCAAGCGACTGATTTACCGCCATCAGCACATTCTGGTCTTCCAGAGCCTGTTTCCAGACTGGCCCCCGCGCTGCAAGCGAGGCGCGCAATGCCGCAACGGTGTCAAGGCCCGGCTCGCAGGGCAGCTCGAGGACCTCGCACGCCAACTGTTCACGCAGCCTGGCGAAGAAACGCACTGTCAGCATCATGCGTCATCGCCTGCGTTGCGCTCCCAGCTGCCCGAACGACCACCGTGCTTCGCCTGCAAACCGAGGTCCTGGATCTGCATGCCGCGGTCCACGGCCTTACACATATCGTAGATGGTCAGGGCCGCTACGGACGCAGCGGTCAGGGCTTCCATCTCAACACCGGTCTTGCCCGCCACTGCGCAGCGCGCGGTCACGTGTACACAACCGGCACCCTCATCCAGCGTGAAGTCGAGGTCGATACTACTGAGCATCAGCGGATGACAGAGGGGAATGAGATCCGCGCACTTCTTCGCGCCCTGAATGCCGGCGACCCTCGCCACCGTCAGCACGTCGCCCTTGGCGTGCGCGCCCTGACGCAACAGGCGCAGGGTTTCTGGCTGCATGGTCACCCTTGCGCTGGCAACCGCTTCACGCCGCGTCTCGGGCTTGTCCCCGACATCAACCATGCGCGCCGTACCCGCCGCATCCAGGTGCGTCAGCTGAGCCATAATGTCATACCTTTTCCCGATTCACGCTGCCGCCGAAGTGTATCCAATGGCCGACCAGAATAACACCGCCGCAGGGCGGATCACACTCTGGCGCTGCTCGCGCCTGCCGCCGCCCGGCTCCGGTTGAACACGGCTGGCAAATTGGTGAATTGACCTCAGGGCGGCAACCGCTATATTGGGTGGATTATAAAAACGACAGGAACGCCAGCACCGTGCACACCGGCCAGCAGGATTACTCTCCAGCCTACAAGCGTTTCGTGCTGGTCATGTTGACCATCGTCTACGCCTTCAACTTTATCGACCGACAGATCCTGGTGATTCTGCAGGAGCCGATCAAGGCAGACATGGGCCTTTCCGACACCCAGCTCGGCCTGCTCAGCGGCTTCAGCTTCGCGCTGATCTACGTGACCGCAGGCATTCCCATCGCCTACTGGGCAGACCGCGGCAACCGTCGCAACATTGTGTCGATATCCCTCGCCGTATGGAGTGGCATGACGGCGCTGTCCGGGTTTGTCCAGAACTACGCACAGCTGCTTGCAGCACGTATCGGCGTTGGCCTGGGCGAAGCGGGCGGCAGCCCTCCCTCCCACTCCATGATCAGCGACTACTTTCCGCCACAGCAGCGGGGCCGGGCGCTCTCGTTCTACTCCATGGGTATTTACGTGGGCATCCTGTTCGGCTTCCTGTTCGGCGGCATGATCGCTGAAGCCTTCGGCTGGCGCGTTGCGTTTCTGGTGGTTGGCGTTCCCGGCGTGCTGTTCGCCGTCGTGCTGCGCCTGACCGTGCAGGAACCCCTACGCGGGCGCTGGGAGACGGCGGCCGACAACGCCGCGGCAAAGCCATCCCTGAAGCAAACGCTGACCTTGCTGCGGCAACTGCCCTCCTTCTGGCTGATCGCCATCGGCTGCGCGCTCACCGCGTTCGTCAGTTACGGCGTGGGGAACTTCTTTCCCTCGTTCCTGATTCGCAGCCACGGACTGACCGTCGCACAGGTCGGCGTGGTGCTGGCCCTGGTCTCCGGCATCGGCGGCGCTCTGGGCACCTACCTGGGCGGCTATCTGGGTGACCGCTTCGGTGCCCAGGATCCTCGCTGGTACCTCTGGGTGCCCATGCTCGGTGGGCTGGCGGCCTTCGTGCCCTACCTGTACGTGCTGCTGACTGACAACACCCTGCACCTGCTGGTGATTCTGGTGTTCACCAACATCCTCACGGCGATGTATCTGGGGCCCTGCATTGCCCTGTCACATGCCCTCGTACCACCGAACATGCGCGCGCTCACCTCGGCCATTCTGTTCTTCGTGCTGAACATGATCGGTCTCGGACTCGGGCCCTTCCTGACCGGCCTGACCAGCGACCTGTTGACCCCGCGTTTCGGCACCGACGGGCTGCGCTACGCGATGGTACTTGCCTCGCTGTTCGGCCTGGTTGCCATCGGGCTGTTCTACTTCGCTGCCAGGCAACTGCCCGCCGATCTGGCCAAGCGACGTCGCAGCGCTGAAACCTTCAGCGTCGCGTAACCACGGCTCACTACAGACAAGGAACGCCCTCACCATGACAAACTTTTCACTGACCAGGACTGTTTTCCGCTACGCACTGCTGCTCTGCGTTGCCAGCCAGGGCTACGCAGAGCCCTACTCGCCCTGGGCGGATCGCGACTACCCGCAACAGGTGTACTGGGGCGATACACACCTGCACACGTCAACGTCCCTCGATGCCAACCTGTTCGGAGTGCACAACCTCACCGCCGCCGACGCCTATCGCTTCGCCCGCGGCGACACGGTCACGACCAGTACTGGATTGCGCGCGCGCATGAACCAGCCCCTGGATTTCCTTGTCGTCGCCGACCACGCGGAATACATGGGTATCATGCCGCCGCTGCGTGCCGGCGACCCCACACTGATGCAAAACGACACAGCCCGCCGCTGGCGCGACGTGCTTGCCAGCGGGGACCCCGTCGGCTTCGGTCGGATGATGCTGGATATCGGCGCCTCCTATGCATCGGGAACACCACTGGTGACGCTGCCCACGACCCTGCCTTCCCCCTGGGAGGCCAATACTCGCATGGCGGATGCTGCCAACGAGCCCGGCGTCTTTACCGCTTTGATTGGCTTTGAATGGTCTGCCATGCCCAATGGCAACAACCTGCACCGTGTTGTGGTGTTGCGGGATGGTGCGACGCGCGCCAATCAGGTCACGCCGTTTTCCGCCTTCGACAGCGAGGACCCGGAGGCGCTCTGGCGCTACCTCGCGGACTACGAAAAGAACACCGGGGGGCAGGCACTGGCGATTCCGCACAACGGTAACCTCAGCGGCGGACTCATGTTTGCCGACACCCGCGCCAACGGCGAAGCCATTAGTGTGGCCTATGCGCGCGAGCGGCTGCGTTGGGAACCGCTGGTCGAAGTCACGCAAATGAAAGGGGATGGCGAGGCACACCCACTGCTGTCGCCGGATGACGAATTTGCCGATTACGGCACCTGGGACCAGTACAACATCGATATGAGCACCGCGCAGGAAGACTGGATGCAGCGTTTCCAATACGTTCGCCCCGCTCTGCAGACCGGATTGCGCGTCGCGCAGCGCATTGGCGTCAACCCGTTCCAGTTCGGGATGATCGGCAGCACCGACGCCCATACCGCACTGGCAGCGGTGGAGGAAGACAACTTCTGGGGCAAGATGTCCAGCCATGAGCCCTCCGCCGATCGGGCCAGCCGCCTGTGGGGCATCCCCGAGGCAGAGATGAGTAGCGCCGGACTTCTGGCAGCGGGCTATGCCGCGGTCTGGGCTACCGAAAACACCCGCGAGGCCCTGTTCGACGCCATGCGGCGGCGCGAGGTCTACGCCACCACAGGGCCGCGCATGCGGGTGCGTTTTTTCGGTGGCTGGAACTTCACCCCGGAGGACCTGCAGTCACCCGATTCAGCCCTGCGGGGCTATAAGAAGGGCGTGCCCATGGGCGGCATCCTGCCGCCGCCCGGCAGCGTCCTACGGGCACCGGTGTTCATGGCACTGGCACTCAAGGAACCCGAAGGCGCGCACCTGGACAGACTGCAGATCGTCAAGGGCTGGGTGGATAGCTGGGGAGAAAGCCGCGAAAAGGTCTACGACGTGGCGTGGTCCGACGACCGCGAGCCCGATGTAAACGGAAAACTGCCGCCCGTGGGAAACACGGTGGACACAGAATCCGGCCACTATGCCAACACCATCGGCAGCGCCGAGCTAAGCGCCGTGTGGACCGACCCTGACTTCGACCCGAGCCTCGCTGCCGTCTACTACCTGCGCGTTCTGGAAATCCCTACTCCGCGCTGGCCGGTGTACGACCGGGTGAAACTGGCCGCAAACCTGCCGACGAATACTGAGCTGACCCATCAGGAACGAGCCTATACCTCGCCTATCTGGTACCAGCCGGCAGGGTCAGCGCAGCCATGACAGAGACGGTCCACGACCTGCCCGAGGGTCTGCTGAGCTGGGTGGCTGACCTCGGACCAGGGCAGATCTCTCGACTGGAGCGCCACGTGGCCCGGCGCGAAGCCTGGGTCGTCGACGTCACGCGCAGCGATGGTGGCATTCTCGAGGGCTTTCTGCGCCTGGATCGTCAACCCGCGGCCGCCAGCAATGTCTCTCTGCGTAGAGAGGCTGCCATCTGTCGGGCATTGACCGCCACGGACGTGCCGGTGCCGGCCCTGCTGGGCTGGAGCGAAACCTACCATGCCGCCCTGTTCAGCCGGGTTCCCGGCAGCGCGGACCTGCCGGGCGTGACCGATCCCCAGCGCCAGCGGCAAATCATGGAGGACTTTATCGCGGCGATCGCCCGCCTGCATTGCCTGGACATTGACGCACTCGCGCTGGACGCTGACCTGGGTCCGCGACCCACCACACCGCAGCAGGCTGCACTCGGCGACCTCGATGCGCAGCTGCACAATTTCGCCGCGTTCCTGCAGGATTATCAGGATCCGCTCCTCAGTTACGGCGCGGCATGGCTGCGCCGCTTCGCGCCCGCCAGCGTCGCGCGGATCTCCCTGGTACAGGGCGATACCGGGCCGGTGAATTTCCTGTTCAGCGGCAACCGCGTCAGCGCCGTGGTCGATTGGGAGTGGGGGCACTGGGGCGACCCGATGGAAGATCTCGGCAATATCTGTGTGCGTGAATTCTGGAACCCCAGCGGCGGCCTGACGGGGCTGTTCGAGCGCTACGAAAGCCTCTCGGGCATTCCCTACACACGGGCAGCGGCGCAGTACTACCGCATTCAGCAGAATGTCCGCGGTATGATCCCGATTCACGCCGCCTGCCACCAGCCCGGCCTGCGCGAGTCACTGGCCTGGTACCTGAGCTATCGCTACGTCGGGGACCGCTCAACCTGCGAGGCGCTTGCAGACGCCATGGGCATTGCGGTGGAACCACCGGCAATGCCGGATACCGCGGCCGATACATCGGTGCTGCTGTCCGCAGCGTCATCGACGCTGCAGCGGGACGTACTTCCTGCCGTCACAACTCCCTTCGCGCGCTCCCGCGTGGCAGACGCGTGCGTCCTGGTCGCCTGCGCCGAGCGCGAGCAGCGCTATGCGGATGCCGTGCGCGCCGCCTGCTGTGAGGACATTGGGCGCCTGCTGGGCACACGGCCAAAACACTATGCACAGGCACTAACCCGGCTGCTGACAGCCATTCATGAGGGACAGCTTGCCGACGAACCGCTCATCCAGTTACTGGCGCGCAAAGCCTATCGCGAGGAGTGGCTCTATCAGCCAGCGGCGGCTCTCTACCCCAACCGGCGCTGGGCCGTGCTGGACTGAGCGTTGCCGCGGGTGCCGTGGCACCCGCGCACTGCGCGCCTGCCAGTCAGGCGCTGGCAGCCGCTTCCAGTTTGGCCAGCATGTCAGAGTAGATACCTTCCAGCATCGCCTGGCCTTCACTCTCGGAAATACCCTCCGGCTTCGCCGAGCACTGCCAGCGCGCCAGGGTACGTTTTCCATCGTCCAGGGGTTCCAGTGAAACCTCTGCCCGGTACTCGCTGACCGGCATGGGCATTTTCGGGATGGTATAGCTGAAGGAGCGACTGGCGGCATCCATCGCCTCGAGAATCTCGTCGATGGGGTCCATACCTTCCATGTGAATGCGACGAATCATCCCGGGGCCATCGCCGATTGCCTCGAGATCCGTCCAACCCGGGTACCAGTTCAGGTTGCCGAAATCTTCCAGCAGTGCCCAGACTTTATCGACAGGCGCATTCAGTTCACGTTCTACCTTCACCTTGATCATCAGGCTGCTTCCTCTTTGCTGTGGGTATGTGGGGGGTTGGGGGTGCGGCGATCACCGTGCTGGCCGGCGCGCACGAGGCGACCGGGCAATGCACCGGTCGCTTCACCGTCCTGCATAATGATTTCGCCGGACACCAGGGTGTACCGGTAGCCCGATGCACCCTGGTAGACGCGCCGGCCACCGGCCGGGAGGTCGTAAACCACCTGCGGCGACGCAATCGCCAGGTGATCGAGGTCGATGATGTTGATATCCGCTTTCATGCCCGCTTCCAGGGTCCCGCGGTCGGTGAGCCCCATGCAGCGGGCGGTTTCCAGCGTGTGCATGCGCACGGCCTGCTCCAGGCTGAAACGCTGGCCGCGCTGGCGGTCGCGCACCAGGTAGCTGAGCAGCCAGGTGGGAATACTGGCATCCGAAAGCACCCCGCAGTGGGCGCCGGTATCCGCAAGGCTGATGACTGAGCTCTTGTCCGCGAGCATCTCCAGCTGCCGATCCAGATTGCGCTTGTCATAGCCGAACAGCGGGCAGTACAGCATGCGCTTGCCGTCATTCTCGAGCAGCGCATCGTAGGCATACTCGGCCGGCGTCACGCCGGCACGCTGTGCCCGCTGCTGGATACTGTCCTCGGCGGCGGGCTCGTAGTCGGGGTTCTCATCCAGGACGTACAGGTTGTCGAAGCCGTCGACGATTTTGTCCATTATGTCATGGCCCATATGCGGCGGTGTTTCCTCGACGATGGCGCGTCGCACTGCGGGGTCCCGCAGCCGCGCCAGGCGTTCCTCCGGTGTTAGGCCCGCGAGCGGCGCATAACTCTGGTGAAACATGAAGGGGTTTACCGTGCCTTCCCACCCCATGAGGATATTCACCGGTCGCGCCCCGACATGCGGAATCAGCCGTGCGCCCTCAGCGCTCGCCTGCTTGACGTATTGCAGTTGCTGCTGCACACGCGGCCAGTCGGCTTCAGAGCGGTAGAAGAGGACAAAGTTGACCTGGCAGTCGTTTTCGATCGACAGGCGTTTCATCCACGCCATCTCCTCCTCCCACTGGTCGAAGTCCGACACCAGCCCGTAGATCCCCTGCCCCGTCTCGCCAATCACGCGGCCGATGCCGAGCAGCTCATCGGCATCCGCATAGGTGCCCGGCATGACATCGCCGTTGCGGGTGGTATGTAGTGCGGTGCGCGACGTCGTGAAACCCACGGCGCCGGCAGCGAGGCCTTCGCGGACAATGCTGGCCATGCGCTGCACATCCTCGGGGGTCGCGGGCTCGTTGCGCACGCCACGCTCGCCCATCACATAGGTGCGCACCGCGCAATGCGGCACCTGCGCACCAATATCGATGGCGCGCGGCATGCGATCCAGGGCGTCAAGGTACTCCGGGAAGCTCTCCCACTCCCAGGTGATCCCTTCGGCGAGTGCAGCGCCGGGAATGTCCTCGACATCTTCCATGACTTCTATCATGCGCTGCCGCTCAGCCTCGTCCGGTTTACAGGGCGCAAAGCCCACCCCGCAGTTGCCCATGACCAGCGTGGTGATACCGTGGTTGGACGCCGGACTGCAGTAGGGATCCCAGGTTGCCTGGCCATCCATGTGGGAATGGGTGTCCACCCACCCCGGTGCCACCACAAGGCCACTGGCGTCTATCACGCGCCGGGCTGCACCGCGCACGTCGCCCACGGCAACGATGCGCCCATCGCGCACTGCGACGTTGCCTACGTAGGCAGGCTGACCCGTGCCGTCAACAATCTTTCCGTCACAAATGAGCAGATCGTACAAAGGTCTATCCTCCGGTATTTGCTTATCGTTTTTCTGTCGAACAGACTACTGGATTGCCCGTGAGGGTGAAAGCAGGCCCGTTCAACTACCAGCGGAATTCCGTGCTGGTCCAGACAGTTAGCCCGTTTTCATGCCCTGCCATGCGGGATAGCGACCGCCCACACCCAGGAGAACACAACCCATGCAGATTCGGTTCCCCAGCCTCGCCCCTGCCCTGGCAGTGGCCGGCATTTTGCTCGCAGGCTGCGGCGCGGGCGATGCCACGCCGGTCCAGCGCCAGGCCTTGCCCCCGGTGTTGGCCGAGCGCCATGCGGACTGGCGTCACTACGGCGGCGACGAAGGTGGCGCCCGGTTTGTCAGCCACGCCCAGATCACGCCGGACAACGTTGCCACCCTGCAGCCGGCCTGGACCTACCACACCGGGGACCTGGCACCGGGGACCTTTCCCGACGCCTTCAACAGCCCCGCCCTGCAGGTCACGCCGATTCTCGCCCGCAACACCCTCTACCTGTGCTCGCCGCGCAATCGGGTCATCGCACTGGACCCGGTCACCGGGGAAGAGCGCTGGCACTACGATGCAGACCCGGCACTGGTGGGCCTCTACAGCGTCACCTGCCGCGGTGTGGCCTACCATGAAAGCCCCGATGCACCATCCGGCCAGGCCTGTGCAGCGCGCATTCTGGCCGGAACCCTGGACGGCCGCCTGCTGGCGCTGGATGCCGACAGTGGCCAACCCTGTAGGGACTTCGGTGACTCGGGCGAAATCGACCTGACCGCGGATCTCGGTGATGTGCGGCCCGCCGAGTACGCACTGACCTCGGCGCCGACCGTGGTCGGCGACCGCGTGGTGGTAGGGGCCCATGTCGCTGACCTGCGGCGCGGTGGTGTACCCAGCGGCGTGGTGCGCGCGTTTGATGTGCGCAGCGGCAAACAGGTTTGGGGCTGGGAGGCGCTGCCTCCCGAGCAGCGCGTGGCAGGCAGTTACGTCCCGGGCACGCCCAATGCCTGGGCGCCCTTCTCTGCCGACAGCGAGCGCGGCCTGGTATTCATTCCCACCGGCAACCCGGCCGGGGACTACTACGGCGGCGAGCGCAACGGTCGCGACACCTTTGGCAGCTCGGTGGTCGCGCTGGACGCCCTGACCGGCGAGCGTCGCTGGTCCTACCAGACCGTACACCATGATATCTGGGACTATGATGTGCCCTCCCAGCCGGTGCTGATTGACTATCCCGGCCCCGAGGGGCCAGTGCCGGCACTGGTACAGGCCACCAAGATGGGTTTCCTGTTCGTCCTCAACCGGGAGACTGGAGAGCCCCTGCTGCCCATTGAAGAGCGGCCCGCACCGCGCGGCGGACCCGCGCCCGAGGCGCTTTCACCCACCCAGCCCTGGCCAGTGCTGCCCGAGCCCCTGCACCCGACGGAGCTCACCGAGGACGACATGTTCGGCTTCCTCTGGTTCGACCGCCAGGCCTGCATCAAACAGTTTCGCAGCCTGAATTACGCGGGGCTCTACACCCCCATCAGCACAGAACCCACGCTGGTCTACCCCGGCTTCATGGGCGGCAGCAACTGGGGTAGCGTGAGCTGGGACCCGCAGCGCAAGCTGTTGCTGGCCAACACCTCGCGGGTGCCCGCCGTCATTGAATTGATTCCCCGCGCCGTGGTCGAAGCGCCCGGCTTCAGCGAGCGGGTCGAACTGCAGCTGGACACGCCGTATGCGGTCAAGCGGGGGCCCATGCTGTCGCCGCTTGGCGCCCCCTGCACCCGGCCACCCTGGGGGGTGCTCACCGCCATCGACATGACCACCGGCCGGAAAGCCTGGGAAGTGCCACTGGGCGGCACGCGTGACCTGGCGCCCTTTCCACTGTGGCTCAACCTCGGTGTACCCAATAGCGGCGGCTCTCTGGTCACTGCCAGCGGCCTGACATTCATCGCCGCGGCCACCGACAGTTACCTGCGGGCCTTCGCAACCGACACCGGTGAGGAATTGTGGAAAGCGCGCCTTCCCGCCGGGGGGCATGCCACGCCGATGAGCTACACGGGTGAGGACGGCGCACAGTATGTGGTGATTGCCGCAGGCGGCAACCGCATGCTGGGCTCCAGAATGGGTGACGCGATCGTGGCCTTCCGCCTGCCCTGAACCCAACAACCTGCACCCGCTCGGGCGGGTGCAGGTTGTTGCAGAGCCTGGCCGATCGTCTACTGCGGTTCGCGGCTGGCCACTTCGCGGCCGGCCAGTCGACCGAAGAAACTGCCGTCACCGAGGGAAATACCGGAGCAGTAAGCCTCGCCCCAGCGCGGCAAACCGCAGCTGGTGCGACCGGCGGCGTACAGCCCGGGTACCACCCCGCCATCTGCATTGAGGACTTCTCCGGTCACCGCAGTCGTCAAGCCACCCAGGGTGAAGCCGGTGGCCGGGTAATCCTCGCCGGTAAAGCTGAGTGCGGCAAAGGGCGGCTCCACCAACGGTCGCATCCAGTCTGCATGCTTGTGCAATACCGGGTCTTCACCGGCGGCGGCATAGCGGTTGTAACTCTCCACTGTGTGCACCAGTTCGCCGGCCGGTATGCCCAGTTCAGCCTCCACTTCCGCCCAGGTCTCGCCCACAGCGGCGATGTTGATATCCGGATTGAAATCGGGTCGCGCGAATATCCCGTTGTCCATCAACAACCAGGCACGGCCATTGGGTTGGCGCAGAATGTAATGCGTTGCGCGTCCATGGTAGGCGTCCTCATTGATGAAACGCTGGCCACGCTCGTTGACGAATATCCCGAACACCATATTATCTGGCGGGAACGATGGCTTCGTGGCAAAGAACTCGTTCATGTGGCTCACCGCGCCGCCCACGGACATGCCCATGCGGATGCCTGAGCCGTCGTCGTTACCGCCGCTGGTGGGAATATCCGCCGCCACCAGCGCCTCCGGCGCGAACCGACGCACCATATCCTTGTTGCAGATGAATCCACCGGCGCAGAGCACCACCCCCTTGCGGGCCCGCACATAGGTAATCTTGCCGTCGATGCGCGCTACCACCCCATGCACGGCGTCGTTCGCATCGGCCACCAGGCACAGGGTGCGGGCATTGAAGTACGCCTCTGCACCGCAGGCCAGGGCGCGCTCTGCCAGCTTGTCCATCACCAGTCGACCCGCACCCATGCCCTCCATCTGCGCGGCGTGGGCACGGGGTGCCGGGCTTGCCACCGCAGAAAACGGCCAGGCGCGTTCACTGCCCGACCAGATCAGGGTATCGTCGGTCACCGGCTCCAGCCATTTGCCGGGCAGGTAGGTGCCCTTGAAGGGAATGCCCTGTTGCACCAGCCACTCGTAATGCGCCACGGCCTGCTTCGCATAGAGCCGGACCCTGTCCTCATCCGCGCCGGGGCCACCGCTTTGCAGCAGGTACTTGAACAGCTCTTCGCTGCTGTCCTCGAAGCCCGCCGCCTGTTGCACCGGTGTGCCGCCCCCCAGGTAAAACTCGCCACCGGACAGTGCCGCGCTGCCGCCGTAGGTGCCTGCCACTTCAAGTACCGTTACCGACGCACCGGCACTGGCGGCCTCAATCGCCACGCAGGACCCGGAGATACCGAAGCCCACGACCATGACATCCGTTTCCAGGTCCCAGCCGGGAACCTGGTCCAGCCGACAGGGTGTTGCCGCAGAAAAACTCGCCGTCACAAACTCGTCTCCTCTGTTGTTCCGATCCTCACCGGGCAGGCGCTCACCGCGCCCGTGCCAAGTGTCAGGCCTTGCGTGATACTAACCGTTCACGGGGCACGGCGCCGCTCTCACCCGGATAAAGCGCTATCCGGTTAAACTCTGCAGACCCCCGGGACGCAGCGCGGGCCAAAGTACCGCCCCGCCCACCCCCCCATCCAGGAGAGCCCCCATGCAGGAATACCGCACCCGCAAAACACCTGCAGCACTCGGCCTGCAGCACGGCAAGGTGAGAGATCTTGCCTGGGCCTGCTTCGCGCCCCCGATGATGCATGTGGAGCAGGCGGGGATTACCACCGCCAGCTTCCCACTGACCGCAGCTCGCGTCGCGTGGTTGCAGGCACTGGATCGCGATCCATCCTCTCTGATGCATTGGTTGAGTGCCCGGCCCGCGACCCGGCTGGGGCTGTATTTTGAGCAGCTCTGGCAGTTCTTCCTCCAGCAGGATAGCGAGACAATGCTCATCGCCAACAATGTGCCCGTCCGTGACGCCGGCAGAACGCTTGGGGAGTTCGACTGCCTGTACTGGTGCCGACGGCGCGAGCGTCCGGTGCATCTCGAGCTCGCCGCGAAATTCTATCTTGGCTGCCACGCACCGTGCGTTGATGCTGATCCCCCAACGGCGTACAGCTGGCTGGGCCCCAACACCATCGACCGACTGGACCGCAAACTGCAACGCCTGACGCAGCACCAGATTCAGCTCAGCCGCCAGCCCGCCGCACAGCCGGTGCTGGACGCCCTGCACGCCGCAGAGCCGTTACGAGAGATCCTGCTGTCGGGCCAGCTTTTTGCCCCGCTAGCAGCCTGTCGGACTTGAGTCCGGCAGCCGGCGTTTATGGTAATTGAGACGGGCCAGATTTTTTTCTGGCCCTCTGATTCGTCTCAGGTCGGACCAGTCGGCCTCAATGGCGCAATCAATGGCGTTACACAGGGGTTTTAGGCGGTAAAAACCCCTCATACCGGCGCCCTCAACACGTTCATGCGCTTCACATTCCACGCCAGCGTGGCCAATGTCCATTCACCCGAGACCTTATCCAAACCCCGCAGTGAGAACTGCCGTAGCCCCATGATGTGTTTGATAATCCCAAACACCGGCTCCACGGTCTGTTTGCGAAGGGCGTATAGCGCGCGTCCCGATTGGGTCGCCAGCTGATGCTTCATCAGCGCGACCGGATCATCCGTCACAGGCACCGGCTCGTCGGTCGCAATCAGGTCAAAGACGCAAGGATGATGCTGATCCCTGGCCACTGCCAGTGATGGACGGATATCGCTCCCGAGGCATGCCTGAACATTGGCCCTGCTGAAGTAGCCGGTATCGGCCAGCAGGTCGGTTGCGGTGCCCAGATCATCGGGTAGTGCGCCCAGCCTGGCCAGTGTCGGAGCAACCTCCTGTTTGTCGTTCGTGGCCTGCGTCGTGTGGGCGCTGACGATCAGCATTGTCTCGGTGTCCACACCAGCCTGCGCGTTGTAACACTGCTCAAAACTGCCGCCGGATACCGGCATGATGCGCGACTCTTCGTCGGTCAGGTTGACCTGATCGGTCTCCCGAGGGCCGGGTAGCGGTGCTTTAGGCTCCCGGCCCCGGGGCTTTTTTCCCGAGTCCCTCTGAGCCTGACGCCTGGCCTGTTTTTGCTCGTACTCCGCCTGCTCTTGCTCGAAGCGCTCCTGTGCTCGCGCCTCAATTTTCCGTTTCGCATCCGCCAGTGCTGCCAGCCGGGTTTCGCGCCGGGCGATCTCCGCGGGAACGTCCAGGCCTTCAACCGCCGGGGTCTGGTCTGCCGCCTCGGCCTGTGCCGCCAGTGCGCTGACTTCGGCCTGGAGCTGTGCTTCGATCTTTTTCGCATGCGCATAAGACAGCGCCTTGCGCTTGCTGGCGTTGGCCTTCACCTTGGTGCCATCCAAGGCGATCCGACCCAGCTTGATCAGCTTCATTTCCCGCGCCAGCAGCAAAACCTGTAAAAACAGGGCCTCGAACTGGGGCAGGAAACGGCGGCGGAATGTGGCGATCGTGTCGTGATCCGGGTGCGTGTTAGCCGCCAGGTAGCGAAACGCAATCGAGTCGTAGGTGGCGCGTTCGATCTTGCGGCTGGAGAACACCCCGGTCGCATAGCCGTATATCAGCAGACTGAGCAACACGGCGGGATGATGTGCCTGGGAGCCTCGCCCAGCATATTGCCGCGTCAGCTCAGACAGATCGAGCTGGTCAACAACCTCGACGACAAATCGTGCGAGGTGATCCTCAGGCAGCCAGTCCTGCATGGACGGAGGGAAGAGATAGTCCGTTTCCCGATCAGCGATTACAAAGTTACCCATTATTGTGTCCGGTCACCGCTTGCGTGGATAGGATTATCCCATCTTGGTATTGTTTGGGTAAGTCCGACAGGCTGCTAGCAGCGCCACTGCAGCCACCCGCTGGCTATAATCACACCCTGCCACAAGGCCAGTGGCTGCCGCTGAGTCAGTGGCGCAGCACCAGCAGCGGCCACTGGATGATTATTCCACGTCTCGAATGGTTGGCACCGGTGCGGACGGCGCCCACGGGACACGCTGCTCAGCAGCTGGCCGAGCAGCTGGAGCGACGCTTCGGGAGTGGTGGCAGACCACAATTGCTGGCGGCGCTGGACGAAGCCGGCAACGAACGCAGCCGGTGTTTTGTAGCGCCCGATTCATGGCCAAATTTACAGAATTAGTTCAGGCAGGCGTTAAGAGCAACTGCTAAAGTCAACGGTTATCGAGGGGCCCACCCTCAGGACCTATGCCCATGCCGAACCCCCCGCTACTGCAGCTCTGCCTCCTCCTGATGGCACTGTGTCTGACACCAGTCGTTCTCAGTGCCGAGGAGGAAAGGCCTGAGGACGAGTCGCCCTGGCTTGATCAGGGACATCGCTATGTCTCCACCCGCGCCGATGACCTCGCCACCTGGATGGACAGTTTTTTCGGTGTGCGACGGGTCGACAACGAAGCGGCCTATTCGACACTGCGGCTGCGCCCTTCCCTGGAATGGAGCGAGCAATATGGCTGGGATACCGGGCTCAGCCTGCGCGGCAAAGTCAACCTGCCTAACCTCAACGAGCGTGTCAGCCTACTGTTTTCCGATGAGGACAGTGGCAGCCTGGGAGACGAGCTGCTGCGCGACCAGCAGAACCTCTCCGATGATGTCGCCCTCCAGGTGGTGGGCCGCGAGGGCGCGCGTGACCGTATCGATTTCCGTCTGGGTTTCAACTCGGGCCTTAACCCCAAACTCGCCGCGCGCTACCGCTACCAGATGCCCTTTACGGAACAGGTATCCGGGCGCTTCCGACAGGAACTGCTCTACCGCACAGACGACCGGTTTGGCACCGACACCCGCTTCGACGTTGACGTGGCGGTCAGCAGTGATCGACTCCTGCAGTGGTACAACCGTGCACGCTGGGATGAGAAAGAAGAGGGCTTTGGCTGGAACACTGGCGTGACTGTGAATCAGCGGCTGAGCAACAACCGCGTCATCGGCGTCTACGGCACGCTGAATGGCAGAACGCAGCCCACCCAGCTGACCCAGGCCTACGGATTCGGTATGCGCTACCGGCAGAATCTCAATCGCAAGTGGCTGTTCCTCGAAGTGCAGCCCGGTTATTTCTGGCGTCGTGACACCGTTGAAGAAGAGCGCAACGGCAGCGCGGAGATCGTCCTGCGGCTGGAGGCGGTGTTCACAGGCGACGTCGAGGAAGCCTTTTCGCGCTGACTAGCGCAGCAGCGCGACCGATTTGATCTGCAGCCAGAAGCACTCTCCCGGCTGCACAGCGATACGCGCTTGCGACTGACGGGTGATCCGTGCCAACAGGGGCGTCCCCTGTGCATCAAGCCTGACCATCACGTGCGCGGGTGACCCGGCCGGGGCCAGTTCCACCACCTCCGCGGCCACCAGATTGACGATACTGCTCTGTTCATTACGCTCACGGGTCAGGCTGACGTCACGCGCCAGCACCCGGCAGCGCAGCCGCGCGCCCGGCGGTTCCGCGCACCGCGACACCCACAGGCTCCCCCCCGGAAACTCCAGGCGCGACAGGTGCCACTGTGCCTCGTGCTCTGCCACAACCGCATCGATGACTACGCCGGCGTCGTCCGCCGCAGCCAACGAAAGATCGAGGCGACTCAGCATGTCCTGCAGGGGGCCCTGGGCACGTACACGCCCTTCTTCAAGCAGCACCAGGTAATCGGCCAGTCGCGCCACCTCCCGCATGCTGTGCGTGACGTAGAGCATGGGCAGCGCAAACCGCGTGCGAAGCCGCTCCAGAAACGGCAGAATTTCTGCCTTGCGTGCCTCATCCAGCGCGGCGAGTGGTTCGTCCAGCAGCAGGAGCTGCGGGCTCGCCAGCAGGGCCCTGGCCAGGGCGATACGCTGTCGCTCACCGCCGGACAGGGAGTCCGGATAGCGTGACAACAGAGGCGCGATCCCCAACAGCTGCACCACTTCATCCCAATCGACGCTGCGCTCTCCGGCGGGGGTGCGCTGCAAGCCGAAGCGCAGGTTCCCCGCCCCGGTCAAATGCGGGAACAGGCTGGACTCCTGAAACACGACACCCAGCGGGCGCCGATGTACCGGCAAAAACAAACCCTCGCGCTGCCAAACCTGGCCGTTCACCGACAACACCCCCTGAGCCGCTCGCTCCAGTCCCGCCACACAACGCAGCAGGGTGCTTTTACCAGCGCCCGAGGCGCCGAAAACAGCCGTGACGCCCTCACCGGGCAATGTCACGTCCACGTCCAGATGAAACTCACCCCGTTGCAGGCAAAAACGTGCATCGATGCTCATCCCGGAACCCCGACCGACTGCCCGCGCCGGTTGAGCGCATACACCAGCGACAGCAACACCAGGGAAAACACCACCAGCGTCAGGGCGAGGGCATGAGCCGAGCCGTAATCCAGCGCTTCCACATGGTTGTAGATGGCAATGGACGCGACCCGGGTTTCACCGGGAATATTGCCGCCGAGCATGATGATGACCCCGAACTCCCCCAGCGTGTGGGCGAAGGCCAGTACTGCGGCGGTGAAGTAACCACGTCGCGCGAGGGGCAGCGCAACGGTCAGGAAACGATCCAGCGGTGAAGCGCGCAGCGTGGCCGCCACCTCCAGCAGGCGCGTCCCGGTTGCGGCAAAGGCGTTTTGCAGTGGTTGCACGACAAAGGGCAGCGAGTAGATCATCGAACCCACCACCAGCCCGCTGAAGCTGAACGCCAGGTGGCCAATACCGATATCTTCCAGCACACCGCCTACGAGGCCTTTGGGCCCCAGCAACAGTAACAGGTAAAACCCCAGCACCGTGGGCGGTAACACCAGCGGCAGCGTCACCACCGCTTCCACCAGCACCCGCCCCCGCGCGCGGGTCTGCGACAGCCACCATGCGAGCGGCGTCGCCAGGAAAATCAGCAGCACCGTGCTCACAGCCGCCAGTTTGAGGGTCACCCACAGTGCGGTCAGGTCATCCGGAGACAGCATCAGACGTTGCCACCGTCAGTCACGGCGATACCCCGCAGCCTCGATGATGGCCGCCGCCTCCGCATCCGTTTGCAGCCAGCGTAAAAAGTGACGCGCCGCCGACCGTGCACGCGCACTACTCAACAGTACCGCGCCCTGCGTCAGGGGGGCGTACAGCTCAGGCGGTGGTATCCAGTAGGAGCCCGGGATACCCTGCACGGTTTGCACCTGTGCCAGCGCTACGAACCCCAGATCGGCGGCGCCGCCTGCCACCTGACTGTGGGTCTGGGCGACAGAGCTGCCGCGCACCAGTTGCTGGCGCCGTTCGAGCGTATCCCACAGGGCCAACGCTTCCAGCACGCTACGTGCAGCCGCGCCATACGGCGCCGTGCGCGGCTCGGCGATGGCCAGATAACGGAAACGCCCGCTGCGCAGCACAGAGGCCTCTTCATCGATCAGGCCCGCCTGCGGGCTCCAGAGGACGGGAATGCCCTGGGCGTAGACAAACTCCGTCCCCGCCACGGCCATGCCCTGATCGATCAGCTTACGCGGCCGTAGTTCGTCCGCCGCCAGCAGGACATCAAACGGAGCGGCATTGGCGATCTGGCTGTAGAGGGCTCCGGTGGCACCAGGGCTGACTACCAGCCGATTACCCGATGCCGGCTCGTAGACCGCCGCCAGGGCCTCCAGGGTCGCCGTGAAATTCGCCGCAACCGCCACACGAATATCAACACCCGCCTGCACCGGCCGCGTCAGCGCCACAAGGCAAGCGAGGAGTACCAGGAAATCACGCAGGCGGTATGTCATGTCATCTCTCATCTCATGAGGATACGTGTTGCGGCGGTTTCTGGGAATGACGCCGGGGCAAACCACTGCCGGAATGCTCGCTTCAGCGGGCGCTGGACTGGACACCCAGTGCAGTGCATGATCTGACCGACACCCCGATAATAAACAGGAGCACGACCATGACCACCCTGCTGCAGCTGGTTCTCTACATGACACTTCTCACCTTCGTCGCCATTATGCTGGGCGCCATCCTGCGCAATCGGGAGTGGACCGCCGAGGGGCTCAAGGCCGGGCTCAGCAACCGCGACCAGTTGCCCGAGCCGACGGCCCTTGGCGGGCGTGCCGAACGCGCGGCCGGGAACACCCAGGAAGGCTTTCTCCTCTTTGTGCCCCTGGCGCTGGTTGCCCATGTCAGCGGCCATGGTGCTGAAGCCCTGCTCGGGGCACAGGTGTTTTTCTGGGCGCGTGTCGCCTACCTGCCTGTCTATCTCGCCGGCATCACCTACGTGCGCAGTGCCATCTGGGGTGTCGGCGTGGCCGGGCTCGGCATGATGCTGGTCGCTATGCTTTGACCGGTTTGCGGCGTCGTGTACGAGCCGGTCGGCTGTTTGCGGGCTCGGCTGCCGTGACCCGCTGCAGGGCACACAGCACCTCTGCGTGGCGCATGAGTCGCTCCACATAGGCCGGGGATACTGCCTGAGCGCGGGTTAGCGCACGAATCACCAGGGCCTCTGGGTTCAGCGGACCCGGCGCCTCCGGCAGTGCCGCGCGAAAGCCAGTGAGCAGCTGGTCAACCACCTGCCCCGCCTGCGCTTCGTGGTAGCGGCGGGCCGCTACCAGTCCATCTGCGCTGTGCGCCTCGGTAAGCGGGCCGTCGGCGTTACCCAGTGCCGCGAACTCCTGTGCCTGCAGCCTGGCCTCCAGCGCCCGACGCGGAGACGGCGGCGACATGGCCTGCAGACCCCGCTGCAGCAGTGTTGGCAGCTCACGCAAGGCCTTTCTGCCAGGGCGCACTGGGGACGCACGACCCTGGTCGCTCTGGGGCGATTGACTACTCACTCAGCGTCTTCTCCACGCGGTGTCCGTGGTACCGGTGCGATCTCCACGCGCCGGTTGAGTGCGCGGTTATCGGCACTGGTGTTGGGCGCAATGGGCTGCTGCTCGGCGAAGGCCGAAGCAAAGACCAGTTCCCTGGACAAGCCTGCTTCCACCAGCGCTCGGGTCACCGTCAGCGCACGCTGGGCCGACAGCTCCCAGTTGTCCGCGAACACCAGGTTGTCTGCGTGAACGGGCAGGTCATCCGTAAAACCGCTGACCATCAGCAGGTGGTCGCTCTGGCTCAGGTAGCGGGCCAGCGGTGCGGCCAGGCTGGCAATCAGCGCGCGCCCTTCGGGCTGCAGCGCAGCGGAATTGAGCTCAAACAGCAGCTGGCCGCTGATGCCAATACGACCATCCTGCAAGGTAATACGATTACTGGTCAGGGGGTCAGCCAGAGCCTGCTCCAATTCCATACGTCGCTGCTGTTCAGCCTCGCGCAGCGCGACTTCATCCTCCAGTGACCGCGATAACTCTACCTGCAAGCCCAGAGTCCACACCAGCAGCAACACGAAAATGCCCACCAGCGCCGCCATGAGGTCACCAAACACGGCCCACACTGGCGTGTCCTGTGCCACCTCGTCATAGTCGTACTCAGCCATGGACAGACCCTGCGAACCTACACACTGCGACTGATCTCCCGTAACTGGTCGAGCAGCTTCTGCTGGGCCAACGCGCTGTGATCAATCACCTCTCTCGCCTGCGCAACATAGTAGGCGAGCTGCTCGTCGCTGCGCCCGGCCGCCTCTTCCATACCCTGGGCTGTGTGCTGCAGGGTATCGGCGAGGCGCTGCGCCACGCTGTCAAACTGCGCCACCGCGCTCCCCAGGGCGTCACCCAGCGCCACCAGCTCCTGCGCACCACTGCCAAACTGGCCACTCACCTCGGCCAGCTTGCCGGTCTGCGCTTCCACCGTGGAGACAAACTCGGCACTGGTGGATGCGAGGGCGGCGCGGGTGTGCTCAGAAAAGGCTTCCAGCGTGCTGCGATACTGGGCGGCGTCCTCTGCCAGTGCGCGAGCCGCCGTGTGCAATTCCGCAACCAGCCCCCGCTGCGCGTCGAGCAGCGCCTGATCGCGTTGCAGGGCGGCACCGGACTCCTCCCGAACACTGGCGACGGCGCGGTCCAGGCCCGCCATGCTCGAGGCAATCAGCGGTTGCAGGGTATCCACCGTGAGTTGCGCATTTGCCGCCAGAGCCCGGGTCAGGGCGTCCTCCACGGTTGTCGCCTGTGTCTCGATGCGTGCCAGCAGCTGTTCGTCGAAGCGCCTGCGTTCAGCCAACCACTCCTGCTGCAGGCGCTGCCGATGATCAGTCAACTGCTCTCCCAGTTGCTGCAGCAAGGTCGCGGCGCTGGTGGACTGTGCCTCAAGGAGGGTACGGGAGTCCGTCACGGTGGCCTGTAATGCCTCGCGCAGGCTGTCCTGCGCGGTTACTGCCGAGGCCTGGGCGCTGACCAGCGACCGGGTAGACGCCACAGTCTGGGCGACCTGCTCGCGCACTGCCTGCAGCGCATTCAGCTGGTCTGCGACGGCGCCGCGCAGCGCCGACTGCGTTGCATCGGTTTGCGCCGCCATCGCCTGCAGGGCTTCCCGCAGCAGCGGCGCCATGCTCTCTCCCGCCTGCCGCCCGCTGTCGGCAAAACTCTCGCGCAGCGACTGGCCAACATGCGCCAGCAGGCCGCTATGCAATTCAAGCAACTGATGTTGCAGCCCCTGCTGCCCCTCGAGCATACGGGAATGCAGGCTGTCGGTTGCGGTATCGACACGCGTCACCAGTGCTTCCACCTGCGCCGCCAGTGCAGGCAACTGAGCGGTTTGCGCTCGAGCCTCCTGCAACATCTGCTCGTTATGGTGGCGCGGACCGCGATCGGGGAACAGTTGGACACCGCGCACATCCAGGTCACGGGCCACCGCCAGCCGCTGGCGTCTCGCCATGGTGGAGAGCAGGCCCAGCACGGCAGAGGCCGCGACTCCCCCAACCGAGGTTCCGAAGGCCATGCTCAGGCCCTTGATCGGGGCGGTGAGGCCGGCGCGAATGGCCGCAAGCTCGGTGCTGCCCTCCAGCGCGCTCACTGCTCCCTGCAGGGCGATCATCATACCGATGAAAGTCCCCAGCAATCCGAGCATCACCAGTAATCCGCTGAGGTATGGCGTCAGCAACGGCCCCGGCAGCGCGACCGGCTCACCCTGGATACGCCTCGCCACCGGGCTGCGAAGCGTCTTGGGCAGCTGTCCCAGCCAGTGTTCGAACTCGGACTGCTCGGTTTGCAGGGCCTGCTGTAGCCGCCCGGTGTCACGCTGGAAACCCCAGAGTTCCAGCGCACCCACAGCATAGGCCGCCGCGATGACCAACGTGACCAGTAGCGCCAGACTGCTGCTTGCGGCAAATCCCAGCGCGAGCCAGGCAATCAACCCCGCTCCAAGCAAAAAAATACAAGCTGCGAAAAACCGCATGATCAATCCCTATCCCCATACGCCAAACAGGCCTCCACCAGCCCCAGAGCCGGTTGCAGACGCTGCTCCAATTCAGCCAACAGCAATTCCCTGAGTTCGCTCACCCGTTGTTCACCTGCCGCGGCGTCTGTTGTGTCCGCCGCCAGTGTCTCCCACCGTGGCACCAGCAGGCCCGGGAGGCTGACCAGCGCCGCCTCCCCTGCCCGCAGTACCTGTTGCTCGAGCGCCTCGTCCAGTGCGGCGAGCGCAGCCAACGCCGGCGCCCGCTGCCGCAGGTGAGTGCGCAGGTCACGACGCAGCGCAACAATGCGCAGCTCCATTTCCCGCTGCCACGCGGCGTGAAATCTGCGCAGCCGCTCGGCAGCGTCTGGTCCGTCGAGGACACTGGGTGCATCAAGCCTCGGCAGGGGTATCCGCACGCCCTCGGCGGCGGCAAAACTGCCCGCGATATCCCGCAGTAGCGCCCTGTGAACCGTCAGCAGGGCCGCCTCGCAACCTTCACAGCCCTCCGCCGCCTCACCGTGTGCGCGCGTGGTGGGAGCGCCCGCGGCCAGCACCCCGGCGAGTTTACTCGCACTGTGCAGGTCCAACGGCTGTCCCAGCCAGGCCAGCAGTTCCCCACTGGGTACCATCGCGTCCGCAGCCACGACCGCAGACAGGGCTCGCTGCAAACGTGAACTGATCGGCGGACGGTGGGAACGGGTGCTTGAGGCGCGGGACATGGGTAACGGAGCTGCAAAGGGCGTGCATTCTAGCGAAGATCAGCGCTGGCGTCCCCCCCGCGTTGCGGGTGGCAGCCTGCACGATGCAGGCTATGATAGTGCGCTGGCAAAGGAGGCAAGTGATGAGCGCTGTAGAGTATCCCGATATGCGTGGCAAAGTCGCACTGGTAACCGGGGCAGCCTCCGGCATTGGCGAAGCCTGCGCCCGGCAGCTGGCAGCCCAGGGCTGTCATCTGATCCTGCTGGACCGGGACGAGCAGCGGCTGCGCGTCCTGAGCGAAGCCCTGGAATGCGTGGGCCGCACGGGAAGCGTGGTCGATGAGGCCGCCGTCATGGCAGCGGTCGAGCTCTGCGAATCCCGTTACGGCCGGCTGGATTACGCCGTGAACAGCGCCGGGATCGCCGGGCAACCCGCTGCGATCGCGGAAACCTCGCTCGACGCCTGGCGGGAGGTGATCGACATCAACCTCACCGGAGTGTTCCTGTGCCTGAAACACCAGCTGCGGGCGATGCATGCCGTCGGCGCCGGTGCTATCGTGAACATCGCCTCAGGCGCCGGCTTGATCGCCACGCCGCAGCTGTCGCCCTACTGCGCCAGCAAACACGGCGTGCTCGGGCTGACACGCACCGCCGCCATGGAATCGGCCACGGCAGGTGTGCGGGTCAATGCCGTGTTACCGGGCTCGACGCAAACGCCCATGCTGGAAGCATCACTGCAACAGGGTCCGGAGTTGAAAAACATGATTCTCGCCAGCATACCCTGCGGGCGCATGGGTACAGCCGATGAAATTGCCGCAGCCGCCGTGTGGCTCTGCAGCGCACAGGCAAGCTATGTCAACGGTCATTCCCTGGTGGTGGACGGCGGCACCCTGTGCCGATAGGTTGCTGGCGATGCCTCCGCAGCCACGCCGTGATCCATAACCCTACGCCCGGGGCCAGCATAGGCGGACTACACAAGGGCCTGCGTTTAGTTACTGTACTTCGACATGAAAATACGCGGGATCGCGGTCACGAGTCAACTTGATCTGACCATAGTAGGAGCGTGATTCACCCGCGTTCAGCTCAGGGTTCTCCGCTTCCAGGGACGTATCGTCTTGAGCAAGCTTCGCCATTCCAACCTGAACGCCCAGTGCGTCGAACAGGATTATGGTGACATCAGGGGCGATACCCCGCTGACGATCGTTCTGTAGCACGGCGAGGTACCCAAACCGCTTTTTCTGCTCCGTGCCTGTCCGTGTGAAGCTAATACTCTTCAGGTAGCGCTCGCCGATGGGAACGATCGCGTCAAAGGACAGGGGATTGAGATCCGGAATCCGATTCTGCACCAGACTCGCATTCGCTTCCCGCAGTTGCGCTACCTGCTGTTCCAGAGCCGTGACCGTGTTGCGCAGGTTGCCAGCACTTGCGTCTTCTCCCCGCATGGCAACCTCGCGGCCAAGCAGCAACTCGTTCGTCGAATAGAGCTTGTAGGCAGTCACCATCCAGCCGATGCTGGTCACTACCAACAGTGCCCCAAGCACGATGGAGACAAGCATGTACTTGACCGCTTTTCTATAATTGCGGCTATATCGTCGAGGTACGCGATTTTCCACCAAGAGTTCCCGGTTCAGTTGAAGCTGTTTTTTTTCGGAGTTCTAATTGGCGCCTCCACACCGGCGTCGCCCGGACATGGTACCAGACCTCGCTGACTATTCCTCTGGGTGTCGTCTGGAAAAATGCCCTTTGCCCAACGGGGCAATCTCACCGGCCAGCCCGCGATGTCAGTGCCACTGTTCTGGACCGCCAGCGGCCTGCCCCTCCGCAGCCGGCTCACCCGCCCGGGGCCAGCGTGCCATCCACCAGTTCAGCGATCACAAACGTAGCCCCACTCACGCCCGTTACGTAGAGATTGCAATGCCCCCAGGATGCGGGAACGATCCACCCCTGACCCACCGTGTAAGAAAGCCGCTTGACACCTCGCTCGCAGTACAGCAAGACGTCCTCTATCTGCCCAGAGACATCACGTAACTCGATCTCGCGCCTCAGCAGCCGTGTCGTCCATGTTGACCGGTCTCCGCCGTAAATCGGGGTGAGCAATTTTCCCCGTGTCCAGAACTCCTGGTTTTCAACCCGGGCGCTGACCCTTTCACTGTGTGCGCGCATTTCTGCTGCGAGATCAGTTCCGGGCGCCATTTGCTCCAGCCATTGCGCGGACAGGGAGGCATGGCCGAGCATCATCGCCGCCATTTCGTATTGATAAACCAGCACCAGAAAAGGCACGAAATAGTCGGCCTCCTCAAGGAGCGACTTGTCCCCTTCCTCTGCGTAGAAATCCAGCACGCGGGTGGCATGCAGGTACTCACGATCCTTGTCGCCCGTCAGGCCGTAATACATGACATACAACGACTGCCGGTAGAGTTCCTCGTACAGACTCAGGCCAGTCTTTGCTGAGAGTTCCTCAAGCTGTAGCCAGGCTGCGTCCAGCTCGCCATCCTGCAGCGCGGACTGGATTTTACGGTAGTTCCGCATGAAGGGTTTTCTGGCGGCGCCGGGTTTTCCTTCCAGCATGAAAACGGCGCGCCCTACAAGACTCTGCTCAGTCACCGCGACGCCGTTGTACCTCGCAGGTTCATACACACTTGATTCGATGCTCTCGCGGAGCGCCTCGTTCAATGAGGTGAGGCCGTTGGATTCCAGAATCGAGAAATCATGTGCGCGTCCGTCGGTGCCAATGTTAAAGGTGTAGTAGGCCCATCCATCGTTGTTGTGTACCCGAGCGATGTTTGGATACTCTATGGCATCACGTGTGACGAGTTTTGCGAATACATAGTCGTCGGCCGCGAAGGCTGTCTGCAGCGGCAAAACCGCGATGATTCCCCGAAGCACGCAAGCACGGATTCTTCGCATCACCTCTCCCGGCCATTCTTATACTGAGAACACGATTATTCTGCGCGGGTCACCGTACGAAGACGCTGCGACCGGGTTGGAGCATAAGAAAAACACCCTACGGTGTCTACGGGGGGCGTGCGGGGATACGATGCGGATAAATGGCGGTGAGGGAGAGATTCGAACTCTCGAACGGTTGCCCGTTACACACTTTCCAGGCGTGCGCCTTCGACCACTCGGCCACCTCACCGTGAGGGCGCGGATCATACCACAACCGCTGCGGCTTGCCAGCGTTTTACCGGGAGTTTTCGCGCGTGTTAACGCCAGCCGCCCAATATGGCGCCCATGGCGGTCAGCGCTACCACCCAGTACCCGCCGTTCACCAGCAGATAGGACCAGGGCCGCTGCTCGAACAGCGTGATGACACCGGTCGCAAAAAACAGCCAGCCGAAACCGGTCAGGAAACCGTACAGCGAGCCCGTGGCCAGCGTCACCTCCGGGGCCGCGAGAAAGCGTTCCAGGCACAGCGCCATGACCAACAGGAACACGAAGGAAAAACCAAATATCCTGGCCTTGTTGCCCGCGTTGACCTGGGCTTCGGTAAGACCGGCAGCGCGCATCCAGGCGCTGCCAAACAGCAGGGGGGAATACCACAATCCGCCAATGATGAACGCCACGAGCGTGGCCGCGAGTACGGCGAGGACATGAATCGGTATTTCAGCCATAAAGGCCTCCGCAGCGTTATTATCGTTCTTGCCCCCACTCTTGCGCAGCACGCAGCGGATGTCAAGGCAGGCGCAACGCGCTACTGCCGCGCGAGGCGTAACCATGGCGGTTCACCACCGCCACTGCTGCGAAACGGGTTGATATCCAGTCCCCCGCGACGGGTGTAGAACGCCTGCAGGTGCAGAAACTCGGGTTGGCAGGCCTGCTGGAGATCGCGGTAGATACGCTCCACACACTGCTCGTGGAATTCCTGGTGCTCCCGGTAGGCGAGGATATAGCTGAGCAGTGCCGCGTGGTCCAGAGCAGGGCCGCGATAGTGCAACCACAGCGTTGCCCAGTCCGGCTGACCGGTCACTGGGCACAGGGAGCGCAGGAGATGGCTGTAGAGCTGCTCCTCGACCACCCTCGCCCGAGAGCACTGCAGCATCTCGGCCTCCGGCTCCCGCCGCGGCCAGCGACCGGCAGCCGTGTCAATGCACTGCCCGCTGGGTTGCGCGCCAGCCAGTGCCGGATCGTCGGGGGCAAATACCGCCAGCGCCACATCGCCGCCGGCCGCCGCACTGATGTCTCGCACGATACAGGCAAGTGCCGCCGCCTCGTCATCGAACACCGTGTTGTTCAGGGAGTTCAGGTACAGCTTGAAGGACTTGGACTCCACCAGGTTCGGCGTCGTCGCGGGAATGGTGAAGCGCCCTATTCTGGCCTGTGCCCTGTCCGAGCTATCCAGCCAGGACAGTTCGTAGGCGTGCCAGATATCCACACCCTCGAAGGGCACTTCGCCCCCGTAACCCAGCGCATCGCGCGCCTCGCGTCGAGGAATGGGAAACAGCAGCTCCGGAGCGTAACGGGTTGCTGCGGGCACCTGCTTGCCCAGCAGCAATGACTCAGAATCAATCGCCACGACTTACTGGCGCAAGCGCTTGCCGGTGTTCAAGAGATGCATGCTGTAGCACCAGGCGACAACCGTGAACACGGCAATCATGCCAAAGGCCACCGCCAGACTGACATCGGAGACGCCGAGCACCCCATAACGGAACGCATTGACCACGTACACCAGCGGATTGAGCTTGGACACCGCGGCCCAGAAATCCGGCAGCAGGTCCATGGAGTAGAACACGCCGCCCAGGTAAATCAGCGGTGTGAGCACGAAGGTGGGGATGATCGAGATGTCGTCGAAGTTATTCGCATACACAGCATTGATGAAGCCGGCCAGGGCAAACAGGATGGAGGTCATCAACACGATCACCACCACCACCGTAAAGCTGTGGATATGCAGGTCCGTAAAGAACAGCGACACCAGGGTGACGATCACGGCGACCAACAGGCCGCGACTCACGCCGCCAATGACATAACCCAGCAGAATGATGTAATTCGGTGTGGGCGATACCAGAAGTTCCTCGACGCTGTGGTTGAATTTGGAGCCGAAGAAAGAGGACACCACGTTGGAGTAGGAGTTGGTCACAATCGCCATCATGATCAGCCCCGGCACCACAAACTGCATGTAGGTGAACCCGCCCATATCGCCGATACGCGAGCCGATCAGGGACCCGAAAATCACGAAGTACAACGACATGGTGATCGCCGACGGCAGCAAGGTCTGGGTCCAGATGCGCAGATAGCGCTTGACCTCCTTGCGCAGAATGGTCACCAGAGCCACCCACTGTTCCTGCAAACTCATTTCGCGCCCTCCACCAGCCGCACAAACATCTCTTCGAGCCGGTTTGCGCGGTTCCGCATACTGCTGATGCGAATGCCGGACTGGCTGAGGGCTGCGAAAACCTCGTTGATATGCTGGCCTTTCTCCACCTCGACCTCCAGTGTGCGCTCATCGATGCGACGCACGCCAAAATCCGGGATTGCCACCGCGTCAGGCAGATCGTCCACGGCATCGAAGATGAACACCTCGCGGTGCAGGCGGCGCAGTAAATCGCGCATGGAACTGTTCTCGACAATCTCACCGTGGTTGATGATGGCAATATTGCGGCACAGGGCCTCCGCCTCTTCGAGATAGTGTGTTGTCAGGATAATCGTTGTGCCCTCGCGATTGAGTTTCTGCAGAAAATCCCACATGGACCGGCGCATCTCGATATCGACCCCCGCGGTGGGCTCGTCGAGAATCAGCAGGCGCGGGTTGTGCACCAGGGCACGGGCAATCATCAGACGGCGCTTCATGCCGCCAGAGAGCATGCGCGATGGCACGTGGCGCTTCTCCCACAGACCTAGCTCACGCAGGTACTGCTCGGCCCGCTGGCTGGCCAGGGTCTTCGGCATGCCGTAGTAACCAGCCTGGTTGACCACAATATCGAAGGGCTGCTCGAACATGTTGAAGTTGAATTCCTGCGGCACGATGCCGATGTTCTTTTTGGCGGCAGCGAAATCCTCATCAATATCGGTGCCGTAGACAGCCACCTTGCCCGCCGTTTTCGACACCAGTGAGCAAATAACCCCGATAGTGGTCGATTTGCCGGCGCCATTGGGGCCCAGGAGTGCAAAAAAATCGCCGTGCTGCACCTCGAGACTGATGCCTTTCAGGGCCTGGAAGCCCCCGGCATATTGCTTGGTGAGATTTTCGATCGTCAGTGCTGGTATCATGCCGCCTCAGTAAAACCACCGGAGAATTCAAGCGCTGCATTGTACCCGCAATCGGCGCACCGAACGAGCCAATGGACGATACGCAATATTTACAGTACTGCCGCAGCCTTTGGCGCGAGTTCGCCAGTACGCTTGGCAAACGCACCGCGGGGCTGGACGAGGAAAACCCGCTGCGCGAACTGGCTGATGCCTGCAACCGCCTGCCCGATGAGGAGCTGTACACCGTGGGCCCCAAACTGGCCATGCGGCTGTTCAGCCACCAGCCCGAATTTGCCCCCACATTTCCCCGCAGCCTGCTGTGGTTTCTCGGCGGCGACTGCCTGCACGTTCTGACCGACCAGGAGATCGCTACCTTCCAGGCGCTGGACGAGGCGCGCCTGGAGGCCGCTGAACGTGGCGAGCTGTACGATTATCGGGCGCAGGCCGCCGCGCGCCTGCAACTCACCTGATGGCGCCGCCGCGGCTACAGGAAGGCAAAAAGTGCTCCCCGAGGTCTTGACGTCCTCCGGCTCTCTACCTACAATGCCGCCTCTTGACCGAGAGGCTCTGCGTCCCCTTCGTCTAGTGGCCTAGGACACTGCCCTTTCACGGCGGTAACAGGGGTTCGAACCCCCTAGGGGACGCCACTCTCTCACTCAAGCGCCGCGGGAATAGCTCAGTTGGTAGAGCGCAACCTTGCCAAGGTTGAGGTCGCCGGTTCGAACCCGGTTTCCCGCTCCATCCCAAGTCCGCTACTGCACGCGGCTCTCCCCACTTAAGGGGGGATGCACCGATATTCACTAAACCCGGTTAATGATGCCATCCCACCCGCAATGGGTTAAGACGCGCAGTCGATAATTCTCAAAATTCCTGAACCCATAGGCCCGTCGGGTCATCATCTCCATTTTGTTGTGAAAGCCCTCTGTGGGGCCATTGCTCTTGCTGAATCGCCACATCATGACGATCGGCTCAAGCCATGACGTCAGCGTTTTGGCCAACCTTCTCAGCGGGCTTTGACGCAGCTGGTCGATCAGCTCCAGTAGCTCAGGCAACTTCTTCTGCGCCGTTTTCTTCTTGAGGTTTTTGAGTAGCAGCAGCGTGTTGAGGCGCTGTCTGGCCCCGTAGAGCGCTGCCAGGACCGGATAGTCGCTCAGGTAGCGCTGCAGGTTCTCGCGCTGTTCTGGTTTCAGGCGCCGGGCATGGCGTCGCATGAGGCTCAGTAGTCCCCGGTTCCGGCGACCCTCCGGGTGCACGTCCTTCCAGACGTTCAGGAAGTGCTGGTTGACCAGGCGAATAACGTGGAACCGATCGGCGACGATCGTGGCCCCTGGGAAGTACTGACGAGCGATGTTGCGGTAGGTTTCCGACAGGTCCATGACGATGAGTTTCACGTTGTCCTTACCCGGCAATCGCCGCAAATAACCGTCCAAGCTGGCCTCGGAGCGCCCCAGGCGCACATCAAAGACTTTGTTGCGGCGCAGATCCACGAGGGTTGTGGCAAAGCCCCGTTTGCGGGTGAAGAAGTGCTCGTCGATGCCCAGGACCTTAGGGCAGGGCCGATTCGACATCTCGGATACCCGTCGTTGACAGTGTGCGTGATACCAGCGTTCGGTGGTCGCCGCGCTGATGCCATGCGTGCGCGTCAGTTTGGCCTGGGTGACGCCGCCGTCGTGGGTCTCGAAGACCTCAAGCCGGAAAGCTTCCGAAGCCCTATAGCGCGGCCGCACGCCCTTGAATCGGTGGCGGAAGTAGCGACCACAGCGGGGGCAGTGATACTTCGGTGCTTTGAGATACAGGGTGATCAGCTGATTCCCCTGACGTGTGTGCTTCAGGGTTCGCTGGTAGGTCGCCTTGATCCGGATTTTCGGATGCTGGCAGTGCAGGCAGCAGGGCCGCTTCCTGGGTTTGGCATAGACAGAAATCGCATCATTGCGATCAACGCGTTCGACCTCCAGCTCTGGAAGACCTAGTATTAATCCTGCGTGGGACATCGGGGGTTCTCCATTAAATGATTCCGCAAAATCAGTTTAATGAACCCCGGTGTCCCCCTTTAATGATGAAGAGCCCTGCACGCTTCCACCCAACGCCACGACCCACCTGCGCTGCTCTACATTGCTGGCCTGTACACGGCTGCCCGCCAGCTCACGCCGCATGGGGTAGGCCCTGCGCAGCTCATCGAAGGCCTTGCGAGCCCGCACTGCATCGATGCCAAAGACTGCCTCGCGCAGGGCCCGGTCGTCTGCACGGATATCGTAGCGCGCCCCACACAGCCAGCGTAGCACGGCAACGCCGCGCAGCCCCGCCGGGGGCACCAGGGGATCGGCCGCGGCCGCTGTCGCTGTCGCGACGGGATGTTGCGCAAGGCCGAAAGCATTCTGCACCGCCAGTGCCAGCTGCCGCGTGGCGGCCAGTTTGGCATCGTGGCTGTAGCCGGCAATATGCGCTGTGCCAACGCTCACCTGCCGCAGCAACGGAACCGACACCTCTGGCTCGAACTCCCACACATCCAGCACGCACTGTGGCGGGTTCGGCGCCTGCAGCCGCGCCAGCAATGCGGCCTGATCCACAACTGCTCCGCGACTCGCGTTTATCAGCAGGTTCTGCGGGCCCAGCCTGGCGAGCTGCGGTGCGGTCAGCAGGTGAAAACTGGGCCAGGGAGCGTCGTGAGTCAGCGACGTATGCAACGACACCACATCACAGGCCAGCACGGTGTCCAGAGAGACGGGATCCGGCACCTGGCCTGGCGCCAGCCACGGGTCATACTGCAGGCTGGCAATACCCAGCGCCGCAAGACGCTCCCGCAGCAAGCGGCCGACGTGGCCGTAGCCAATAATGCCAACGCGTCCGCCGTCAAGCAGCCGCTCCAGCATGTCCGGCTGTACGGAGATAGCGGCCAGCACGTACTCGACCACCGCGTTGGCATTGGCACCGGGCGCCGCGGCAAAGCCGACTCCCGCTGCTCTAAGCCCGTGGATATCCACATGGTCCAGCCCTGCCGTCGCGCTCCCCACAAAACGCACCCGGCTGCCCTGAAGCAGGGCGTTATCCACACGCGTCACCGAGCGCACCAGCAGCACATCCACATCCCGCAGGTCGTGAGCCGCAATGTCCCGCCCTGCCATCACACGCACCTCGCCGAGGGCGTGGAAGTATGCGTCCAGGCCAGGAATGTTCTGGTCGGCGAGAATGCGCATCAATCGGGCTGGGCCGCCGTCGCCCTGATCAGGGCCGGCGTGAGTGGTCCACTTCTGCCGAACTCCGCCTGCAGGGCCCGATAAAACACCGCCGCGCGGCGCGGCAGGGGGGCGCCAGACAGACGCAGCGCTTCGCGACGCACAGCAGCACGGAACGCACTGTGGTCGGCGGCGACGCCGCCCTCCGCCGCGAGGTTGTCGGTGCTGACACGAAACGGATAACCGCAGGCCACGGAAAAACACCACTCCAGAGCCTGTGGGCGAACCTCCACCGCCTCGAAGGCCGCCTGCGCCTCGGGATCGCGCCCCTCGGGGGCGTACCAATAGCCGAAGTCAACCTGCTGCCGACGTGCGCTGCCGGCGATACACCAGTGCGCGCTCTCGTGCAGCGCACTGGCAAAGAAGTCTTCGCGAAACCACAGTCGATGCGGCTCACCCGGGTGCACGGCAGGCGCGTACAGTGGTTCTTCCGCGCCGCCACAGAGCAAGGTATTTTCGCTGTGAAAGAAGCACTCGGCGAAAACCCGCTCTACGCGGCCGGCGCAGAATACCGGCTGATGATATGGCATCGGCTCTCCAGCGGGGGTCATTCAGCCGCCTTTGCGCAACAGGAAGAGAAACTCGCCGCCCTCCTCCGTTTCGGTGAGCAGCTCGTGGCCAAGAAAGGCGCAGAATTTGGGTATGTCGCGTTGCGTGGTCGGGTCCGTGGCCACTACGCACACGGTCTCACCCACCTGCATATCGCGAATGCGATTGTGCAGCAGCATGACCGGTTCCGGGCAATACAAACCGGTCACATCCAGCGTGTGGTCACTGGCTGGCCGCGTCACGACAGGACGCCACCTGACAGCAACACGCTCGCACTGTCGCGCGGCAGCAGATCCCAGGTTTCACTATCACCGTCATACAACAGCGCCAGCGCGCCAGAGTCGAGCTGGGCGCGAAGCTGCTGCACCTTGGCGGCGATGCTAAGCTCCCGGTCGCCGTAGTCGGTGCCATCGCGGCTGGCAAACTCCTCCAGCAGGGCCGCCAGCGCCTCAGCAGAGAGGCGGGCTGGCGGTATTTCCAGCAGATCTGCCAAGGCTTACGCCGGCTTCACGAACCGCAGCGTCATGCGGTCGCTTTCGCCAATGGCCTCGAACTTCGCGCGGTCCTCATCACCGCCGCGCAGGGCAGGCGGCAGCGACCAGACACCGTTGGCGTGATCTGCAGTATCGCGGGGATTGGCATTGATCTCGCTGCGCGCATCCAGCTTGAAGCCGGCTTTCTCCGCTGCGGCAATGACGTAGGCTTCAGTCACGTAGCCGCTGCGTGCCATTTCGGCAGGATCATCGCCAGAGGGTGCGCGATGCTGCACGATGCCCAGCACGCCACCGGGCTTGAGCGCAGTAAACGCAGCCGCCAGCGTCGCATCGAGGCTGCCCATGCGCATCCAGCTGTGAATATTCCGGAACGCCACGATGAGGTCGGCGGAGCCAGCGGGTGCCACCGCGACTTCCTCTGGCGGTGCCAACTGGGTGACTTTCACCGGGCCGTACAGATCATTGTTGCTGGCAAGCTTCTGCAGGAACCCGCCGAGTGCATTGCGAAAGTAAGCGTTGGAGGACAGGTTCATGCCGAAGTGCGCCGCGTAGAGCTGCCCGTTCGGCGCCACCAGTGGGGCCAGCACCTCGGTGTACCAGCCACCGCCCGGCGACAGCTCAACGACCGTCATGCCTTCTTCAATGCCGAAAAACTCCAGTGTCTGCCGGGGATGGCGTGAGCTGTCACGCGCCTTGTTTTCGGCGCTGCGCTGATCGCCATTCAGTGCGGTCTCCCAGTCGAGGGCCGCCTGTGCCGGAGCCAGGGCCACGGCCAATAACAATGCCAGTACATATTTCATGGTTGCTTCCTTCTGCCACATGGGGTTGCGGGTTAATATACGGGCTGTCGCAATGAATGTGGAGCCTGATCGTGCAATCTTCTTTTATCGTAACCTTCATTGGCGACGACCGTCCCGGCCTCGTCGAACAATTGTCCAGCGCGATCGAGCGCTGTGGTGGCAACTGGCAGGAGAGCCGCCTTTCCCAACTGGGCGGAAAATTTGCCGGGCTGGTACTGGTTTCACTGCCGGAAGACGCCGGTGACACCCTGGAGCAGACGCTGAAGGGTCTTGCGAGCAGCGGCATCAGTGTGCGTGTCACGCCGGCCACCGCCGGTACCGCACCCGCCGCAGGACAGCGCATTTCACTTGCGGTACTCGGGCCGGACCGGCCCGGTATCGTCCGCGAAATATCCCGGGCACTGGCCGCGGAGCAGGTGAACGTCATCGATATGGAGAGCGAGGTCAGCAGCGCGCCGATGAGCGGTGAACTGCTGTTCCGCGCCGACATTCTTGCTGAAATCCCGCAGGGCGCGTCACGTGAAGCCCTGACCGACGCCCTCGACGGCATTGCGGAGCAGATGACGCTGGAGATTGACCTCGGCGACAGCTCAGTCGCGCGCTGAGAGGCGCCGAATACCAATCCACAGCGCGGCCGTCGCGGCCGCGGCAAGCACCAGTGCCGCCACGACCACCAGCGTCATCAGAAACATATCCCAGATGCGCTCCGGAGGAATGTCAAAGCTGTCGACTGCGCCCCACACCAGTGCCGCCATGGCCAGCAGCCCGAGAATGAGGGTGCGCAGGTAACGCCGGCGGGAGCGCGCCACGAGCGTCGCTAGCGCGCCGACGCCGGCAAGACCGGCGTCGCGCAGGTGACGTCCATGTTCTGCCCGCGGTGGCGCAGCACATGGTCCATAAGCACAATCGCCAGCATGGCCTCAGCAATCGGGGTGGCCCGAATGCCGACACAGGGGTCGTGGCGGCCGTGGGTGGCCATTTCCATAGCCGCGCCCGAGGTGTCGATCGTGGCACCCGGCTGGCGGATGCTGGAGGTCGGTTTCAGTGCCAGGCTGACCGTGATGTCCTGCCCGCTGGAGATCCCCCCCAGTACACCGCCGGCATTATTGCCGACAAAGCCTTCCGGCGTGAGCAGGTCGCGATGTTCACTGCCCTGCTGCTCGACGACCGCGAAGCCAGCACCGATTTCCACGCCCTTCACCGCGTTGATACCCATCATGGCGTGGGCAATATCCGCGTCCAGGCGATCAAAAACTGGTTCGCCCAGGCCCGGCATGACACCGCTCGCAACGACGTTGATCCGCGCGCCAATGGAATCACCACGTTTGTTGAGCGCCGACATATACGCTTCCATCTCAGCCACCTTCGCTGGATCCGGGCAGAAAAACGGATTGCTGTCGATGCTGTCCCACTGCACGGTGTCGGCGCGGATCGGACCCAGCTGTGCCAGATAGCCGCGAATGAGAATGCCGTAGCGCTCGTGCAGAAACTTGCGGGCAATCGCCCCCGCCGCCACGCGCATCGCGGTTTCCCGGGCTGACGAGCGGCCGCCGCCCCGATAGTCGCGAAACCCGTACTTCTGCTGGTAGGTATAATCCGCGTGCGCCGGGCGGAAGGTGTTGGCAATATTCGAGTAGTCTTTCGAGCGCTGATCCGTGTTCGCAATCAACAGGCCGATTGAGGTACCGGTGGTGCGGCCTTCGAACACGCCGGACAGGATCTGCACTTCGTCCGCCTCGCGCCGCTGTGTGGTGTATCGGGAGGTACCGGGCTTGCGCCGATCCAGGTCGCGCTGCAGGTCCGCCGTGCTCAGGCTCAGCCCGGGCGGGCAGCCGTCGACGATACAGCCCAGGGCAGGGCCATGGCTTTCACCGAAGCTGGTCACCGTGAACAGCTTGCCGAGAGTATTGCCAGACATGGTTAAGGGGTCTCCGCCAGAAACGTGCAAGTATACGCTATAAGCCCGCAGCTGGCCGACTTTCACGCAGCTCCGCAGCGGTCAGGACGCAGACACCGTGACCACCGTGGGCAAACTCCACCCAGGTAAAAGGCAGCTGCGGAAACGCCTCCTCCAGCGCCTCCCAGCTGTTGCCCACTTCCAGCACCAGCAGTCCATGGGGTTGCAGGTGCCCCGCCGCCTGCGCAAGGATCCGCCGCGTCAGATCCAGGCCATCCGCACCGGAGCCGAGTGCCAGTGCCGGCTCATGGGCGTACTCCGCCGGCATGGCTGCCAGGTCTGTCGCATCGACATAGGGCGGATTGGTGACGATGATGTCGTAGCGCTCGCCCTGCACTGCCGTAAACAGATCGGACTGTAGAATACGCACGCGGCCCTCCACGCCCAGCTCCCGCGCATTTACTGCCGCCAGCGCAAGGGCATCCGCATCCAGGTCGAGCAGATCAACCTCGGCATCCGGCAGATACCACGCCGTCGCGAGGCCGATACAACCACCGCCGCAGCAGAGGTCCAGCACCCGCGCAGGCCCGGGTCCCTGATACCAGGGCTGGTAGCCGGCACGCAGCAGCTCTGCAATTGGGGATCGCGGAATAATGGCGCGCGTATCACACCGCCAGCGAAGCCCGGCAAACCACGCCTCGCCGGTCAGGTAGGGCAAGGGAACGCGGTCCTGAATCCGTCGCTGCAGCAGTTCGGCAGCCCTGGCCGACTGGGCTGCGGTCAGCGGCAACCCCAGCACGCGGTCGTCACTGTCAGCGGGCAGCCCGGCACACCACAGCACCAGTTGCACCGCCTCGTCCCAGGCGTTGTCCGTACCATGGCCATAATAAACCGGGGATGCCTCCAGCGCGGCATTGACCCGCTCCAGCGCTTCGCCGATGGTTGTCGCGGCGGCGACCGAAGTTATGTGTTTGCTTTGCATGCGGCGAGTGTAATGGATCCGCTGCGGCGACAGTAGCCTCGATGTGCCAGTAGCGTGAATCCTGGCCGGGCGGCAGCAGGTTTGCCTTCATCCGGGGCGGTTGCTACTATCCTCGGCCCGCCACCGGGGTGGTCACCAGGGAAACGATTCATGGAACAAGAGTGGGCGAAAATCATTGCGGCGATCGGCGAGGACTTGTCCCGGCCGGGTCTCGCTGACACGCCAAAGCGCGCCGCGAAGGCTTTCGAGTTCCTCACGCGCGGCTATCACCAGTCAGTGGAGGATGTGGTCAACAATGCCCTGTTCCCCTCCGACTCCAGCGAGATGGTGCTGGTGCAGGATGTTGAGCTGTATTCGCTCTGCGAGCATCACGTATTGCCCTTTATCGGCAAGTGCCACGTGGCCTACATTCCTACCGGCAAGGTACTGGGTTTGTCAAAGGTCGCCCGCATCGTCGATGTTTTCGCGCGGCGCCTGCAAATACAGGAGTCCCTGACCACACAGATCGCGCAAACCATTATGGACGTGACCGAGGCTGAGGGCGTCGGCGTTATTATCGAGGCACAACACATGTGCATGATGATGCGCGGCGTGGAAAAGCAGAACTCGGTGATGAAGACCTCAGCAATGCTCGGCTCATTCCGCACCGAGCAGAAGACGCGCGACGAGTTTCTGTCGCTGCTGCAACTGGGCCGCTAAAGCGGGCCCTCGTCAATCTCGGGGGTGACCGTGAGGATATCCAGATGCAGATACTGGCGGTCCGAGGAGCGGGCGCCGCTGTATAGCAACACGCGGTAAGCTGCCTCTGCACTCTGCACGGCATAAACGCGGTAACTCTGGTCATCGGCGCGACCGTACAGCAGTCGCTGCCCAAACACCCTGTTGGCCCATTGCGAGCCTGAGCCACAGGCGCGGCCATCACAGGCGAACAGGCGCGTTGCCTGCTCCTGCGCAGACAGGCTCTGCTCCAGCCGCTGCAGTACCTCGCGCGAGGTAAAACCGTCGACAATCTGCCAGGTCAGACGCTGCAATTCACCATCCATACGCACGCTGTCGCGAAACACCCAGGCGCCCATGGATTTCTGAATGGGTCCAAGACCTATCTCGTGATCCCGTACCACGTTCTGTTTGCGTGCGATCGACAGCGCATGGGGAAACGCCTCGAGCTCATCCACCAGTACCTGCGGAGTGTAGCCAGAGGCGCTTGCAGCACCCGCGCCGGCTACCACAGCCCAGGCCAGCAGCAAACACGCTGCCCGGCAATGTTGTACGGAAACCTTCAACCCTCTCTCCTTGTGCTGTGTGTCAGGTGAAAATCACCCACGGCAAACTCCACATCATGCGCCTGCTCGCGCGACATCATAGCACTGAAGATCTCCGTGACCGGGCGCTGCTCGTACAGAATTCCGTACAAACCATTGACTAGCGGCATGTGCACTCCGCGTCGATCCGCCTCTGCCTTCAGCAGTGCCAGCGTGTTGATGCCTTCGGCGACCTGGTCCATCGCGTCCAGCACCGCGTCCAGCGGCTCGCCCTTGCCCACTGCAAAACCAATGCGGTAGTTGCGCGACAGCGGCGACGAACAGGTCACAAAGAGGTCCCCTACGCCAGCAAGGCCGAGAAAGGTGAGCGGGTTCGCCCCCAGGCACACGGCAAAACGGGACATTTCCGCCAGCGCACGCGTCAGCAGCATGCCGACGGTATTTTCGCCGAAGGACAAGGCAGCGCCGAGACCAGCGAGGATGGCGTAGACATTCTTCAATGCACCACCCAGTTCCACGCCGAACATATCCCGGGATGCGTAGACCAGGAAGCGCTCGCTGTGCAGCAGGTCGTGCAGGGACCGGTTCAGTGCATCGCTGTCACTGGCGACCACCGTGCCGGTTACCTGGCCCGCCGCGATTTCAGTCGCCAGATTGGGCCCGCTGAGCACTGCACGCGGGTTGTCGGGCAGTTCCTCCCGCAGAATCTCGCTCATCAAGCGAAAGCCACCGGGCTCTATCCCCTTGGTCAGGCTCACCAGACAGGTCTGCGAAGCCACCAGGGGTGCCACGTCGCGCACTATCTGGCGAAAGGATGCGCTGGGCACGGCCACAAGTACGCTATCGGTGTCGCTGACAGCGTCGACCAATGATGTCGTGGCACGCAGACGGTCATCCAGCTGATAACCGGGCAGATACTCACTGTTTTCACGCAGGTTGTTGATGAGATCGACGCGCCCGGCATTGCGCCCCCAGAGGGCGACGCGATGGCCATTCACCGCGATAAGATTGGCGATAACGGTGCCGAAACTGCCCCCGCCGAGAACGGCGACCCGGTGCGAACGAGGCATGGCGTGCTCCCTGTTACTGTGACCTGGACCTGATGGCGCCGCATATCGTTCTACCGTCGCGGACGCGATTGCAGCTTGGCACCGCGCTGCGGGCGTGACAAGCACCAGGCCCGCAGGGTAGAACTCAGCGCTTGCTCATTTGCAGCAGCAGGCTGTTGAGACGGCTGACGAAGGTAGCTGGGTCTTCCAACTGCCCACCCTCTGCCAGCGTCGCCTGGTCAAGTACCACATGCGCGAGATCACTGAACCGCGCCTCATCCTGTTCTGCGTCGAGCATCTGCAGCAGCGGGTGCCCGGGATTGATTTCAAGTATAGGTTTGCTGTCTGGCACCGGCTGACCCGCTGCTTCAAGAATGCGCTTCATCTGCGCACCCATGTCGAATTCACCCACCACCAGACAGGCTGGCGATTCGGTGAGCCGCGATGACGCGCGCACTTCAGAAACCGCATCGCCCAGTGCGCCGCTGAGGCGTTCCACCAGCGCTTCGCTGTTCTGCTTGAGTTTTTCCTTTTCGGCTTTCGCCTCCTCGGAGTCCTCCTCGAGGTCCAGCGCACCCCGCGCCACGTCCTGGAATTTCTTGCCGTCGAACTCCTGCAGCTGGTTCATCAACCAGTCGTCGACACGATCACTGAGCAGCAAGACCTCAATACCTTTCTTGCGGAATACTTCAAGGTGCGGGCTCTTGCGCGCCGTGTTGAAGTTTTCGGCCACCACGTAGTAGATCTTGTCCTGCCCTTCCTGCATGCGTCCAACATAGTCTGCCAGCGACTGGTCCTGAACCGGCTGGTCAGTGTGGGTGGTACTGAAGCGCAGCAGGCCGGCAATTTTCTCCCGGTTGCCAAAGTCTTCCGCAGGCCCCTCTTTCAGTACCTGGCCAAATTCTTTCCAGAAAGTCGCATAGTCATCGCCTTCCTTTTTCGCCAGTTTGCCCAGCATGTCGAGGACACGCTTGGTCAGCGCACTGCGCATGGCGTCAACAGCGCTGTCCTGCTGCAGAATCTCGCGCGACACGTTCAGGGGCAGGTCATTGGAATCGACCACCCCTTTCACAAAGCGCAGGTACAGGGGCAGGAACTGTTCGGCGTCGTCCATGATAAACGTGCGCTGCACGTACAGCTTTAGGCCGCGATTCATGTCCCTGTTCCACAGGTCAAAGGGAGCGCGGCGAGGGATATAGAGCAGGCTGGTATATTCCTGCTTGCCCTCGACCTTGTTGTGACTCCAACTTAGGGGCTCCTCGAAATCATGCGACACATGGCGATAGAAGGCCGTGTACTCCTCGTCACTGATGTCGGCACGCGCACGTGTCCACAGCGCTGTCGCCTCATTGACCGGCTTGTACTGTGGCGCTTCGGCTTCTTCCGCTGCGTCGTCATCATCACCGCTGGCAGTTGGCGCTTCCAGCATCATCACCGGTACGGAAATGTGGTCGGAGTACTTCTTGATCACGCTGCGCACCCGCCAGTCATCGGCGAATTCACTGCAGGCCGGCTTCAGGAAAAGCGTGATCGTGGTGCCACGGGTGTCTTTTTCGCGGGGCTCAATGGTGAATTCCGCTTCACCGTGGGACTCCCAGAGCACACCGCTCTGCGCATCAGCACCTGCCTTGCGCGTGTGCACCTCGACACGATCGGCGACGATAAACGCCGAGTAGAAGCCCACACCGAACTGGCCAATCAGTTGCGAATCCTTTTTCTGGTCGCCACTCAGGCTCTCCAGAAAGGCCGCCGTGCCCGATTTGGCGATGGTGCCGAGGTTCTCGACCACCTCATCCCGGTTCATGCCAATGCCGTTGTCGCTGATCGTGATAGTGTTGGCGTCCTTGTCGACGTCGACACGGATCGCGTAATCGCCCTGCCCTTCCAGCAGGCTGTCGTCCGCAAGCGCCGCAAACCGGAGCTTGTCGATTGCGTCCGAGGCATTGGAAATCAGCTCACGCAGGAAAATCTCCTTGTTGCTGTACAGGGAATGGATCATCAGGTGCAGCAGCTGGCGGGCCTCGGTTTGAAAACCAAGCGTTTCTTTTTTCACATCCGCAGTCATGGGTCCCTCGCGAGTAGTGACAGGTGAATGAATGTAATGCCGGGGCAACTGCAGAGGTGGGGGCTAACTGCTGGCATTTCAAGTCAGGCTAATGCATATTAGCCTCATAACAATCCGGAGATAGCGCATGAACATGCTCACCCACCGTTGGCCGCTTGCACTCGGGCTTTCCATTGTCCTTCTCACCGGCTGCAGCGATGGCAGCGACGGTGTGCCTGCGCCGCCGGAGCCGCCGCCACCCGTAGAACCCGACTACCTGCCCATTGCACAGCCTGAAGTCGCCGACCCGCCGGACGAGGGAGATCTGTTCCTGCTCTCCACGACATTTGACCTCGCCGATGTCGGCTACCGCCAGCGTGAGTATTTCCTCTCTGGCGAGGCAACCGCCTTCAGCAACCTGAACGAACTCGGCAGTGATGGCGCCTGGGAGGCGGAACCCGCAGGCACCGCCAGTTACCGTACGCGCGTTGTGGTCTACCGCCCTATCGACGACAGTGACTTCAGTGGGACGGTGCTCGTGGAGTGGCTGAACGTGACCGCCGGTTTCGATACCGGCCCATCCTATGGCTCGGGGCATGTGGAAATGCTGCGCCAGGGCCATGTGTGGGTAGGTGTCTCGGCACAGCGCGTGGGTATCGAAGGCTCCGGAACACCGGTGGCACCGTTGCACCTGAAAGCGGTGAACCCGGCCCGCTACGGCACCTTGGAGCATCCGGGTGACAGTTACTCGTACGACATGTTCTCGCAGGCAGCACAGGCCCTGCGTGAGCCCGCCGACGTCGACCTCCTGGAAGGCCTGCAGGTGGAGCAGATGATCGCCCTTGGGGAGTCACAGTCGGCCGGCCGTCTGGCGACCTATATCAACGCCATTCATCCGCTGTACAACACCTTCGATGGTTACATGGTGCACAGCAGGGGCGATGGCAGCTCGCCCCTGTCACAGGAGCCTGAAACCGAGATACCGACACCGGAAAGTGTCCTCTTTCGCGAGGACCTGAACGTGCCCGTGTTCAACTTCCAGACGGAAACCGATGTTCTGCTCCTGGGGTCCATCAATGACCGCCAGCCGGACACCGACCGCTTCCGCCTCTGGGAGGTTGCGGGAACGGCGCACGGTGATTATTACTCTTTCATCATCGGCCGTCAGGACACCGGGGTCGACCCGCGCTTTCTGCTGGTAGAGGAAGCCAACGGCATACCCGGCTTTCTGAACTGCGCGCGGCCCGTGAACGCGGGGCCCATGGCCTGGGTCTTCGGAGCAGCCCTGCGCGCGCTGGACACCTGGGTGCGCGACGGCACCGCACCCCCGACGGCAGAACTGCTGAGCGTGGACGATAGCGGCACAGCGTTCCTGAAGGACACCCAGGGCAATGTGCTGGGTGGTGTACGCACGCCCTGGGTGGATGCGCCCGTCGCCGTTCTCTCCGGAGAGGGCCAGGAAGGTGACCGTCTGTGCTTCCTGTTTGGCACCACGGTACTGTTCGACGCCGCGCAAATGGCGTCCCTGTACGTAGACCAGGCTGGTTACGAAGCCGCCGTCGCGGACGCATTGGACCGCGCGCTGGAGGGAGGCTTCCTGCTGCCAGAGGATGCGGAGCGCATCCGCGCCGTCGCTCCCCTGCAGTGGCAATCACAGGTGCCCGGCGAATAGGCCGGCAGGTATTCAGCCACAAAAAAAGCCCGCATCAAGCGGGCTTTTTTTGTGACGGGAACAGGCAGCACGTGCACTGCCTGCCGCGACCCTGACTGCTTACTTCCAGCCAGTGACTTCCGCCAGCGCCTTGCCGATGTCAGCAAGGCTGCGCACGGTTTTCACACCGGCATCTTCCAACGCAGCAAACTTTTCGTCCGCCGTGCCTTTGCCGCCGGAGATGATGGCACCGGCGTGGCCCATCCGCTTGCCCTTCGGCGCAGTCACGCCGGCAATATAGGAAACCACAGGCTTGGTGACGTTGGCCTTGATAAAGGCCGCAGCCTCTTCTTCGGCGGTGCCACCAATTTCACCGATCATGACAATGGCTTCGGTCGCCGGATCTTTTTCAAACATCGCCAGGATGTCGATAAAGTTGGACCCCGGAATCGGGTCGCCGCCGATGCCGACGCAGGTCGATTGGCCAAAGCCCGCATCCGTGGTCTGCTTGACCGCTTCATAGGTCAGGGTGCCGGAGCGCGAAACGATCCCGACTTTACCGGGCAGGTGAATGTGACCCGGCATAATGCCGATCTTGCACTCGCCGGGCGTGATCACGCCAGGGCAGTTGGGGCCAATCAGGCGCACACCGAGCTCATCACACTTGACCTTGCAGTCCAGCATGTCGAGGGTCGGGATACCCTCGGTGATGCATACGATGAGCTTGACGCCACCGTTGGCCGCTTCGAGGATGGAGTCCTTGCAGAACGGCGCAGGCACGTAGATCACTGACGCATCGGCGCCGGTGGCTGCTACGGCTTCCGCCACAGTGTTGAACACGGGCAGTCCAAGATGGGTCTGGCCGCCCTTGCCGGGCGTCACACCACCCACCATCTGGGTGCCATAGGCAATCGCCTGCTCGGAGTGGAAGGTGCCCTGGGAGCCGGTGAAGCCCTGGCAGATCACCTTGGTGTTCTTGTCGATCAGAATACTCATTTCAGGCGGCTCCTTCAGCTGCTTTGACTGCCTGTTGGGCAGCATCGGTGAGGCTGGTTGCGGCAATGATGTTCAGGCCACTGTCGGCCAGGACCTGACGGCCCAGCTCCGCGTTGTTGCCTTCAAGACGCACAACAACCGGCACCTGTACACCGATTTCCTGCACAGCGCCGATCACGCCTTCTGCAATGAGGTCACAGCGCACGATACCGCCGAAGATGTTGATCAGGACCGCCTTGACCTTATCGTCGGAGAGGATGATCTTGAACGCTTCGGATACGCGCTCCTTGGTTGCACCACCGCCGACGTCCAGGAAGTTCGCCGGGGCACCACCGTGCAGCTTGACGATATCCATGGTGCCCATGGCCAGACCAGCGCCATTCACCATGCAGCCGATATTGCCGTCCAGGGCCACGTAGTTCAGCTCCCACTTGGCGGCGTGCGCCTCACGGGCATCTTCCTGGGAGGGATCGTGCATCTCACGCAAGGCCGGTTGGCGATACAGCGCGTTGCCGTCCACACCCAGCTTGGCATCCAGGCAGTGCAGGTTGCCCTGGTCGGTAATCACCAGCGGGTTGACCTCAATCAGCGCCAGGTCCTTTTCCTTGAACAGCTGCGCCAGCCCCATGAAGATTTTCACAAACTGCTTGATCTGGTCGCCTTCCAGACCCAGCTGGAACGCCAGCTCACGGCCCTGGTACGGCTGTGCACCGACCAGCGGGTCGATAACCGCGCGCAGGATTTTCTCCGGGGTTTCCTCGGCGACCTTCTCGATTTCCACACCGCCCTCGGTAGAGGCCATAAAAACGATGCGGCGGGTTGCGCGGTCAACCACCGCGCCGAGGTAAAGCTCCTCGGCGATATCGGTGCAGGTCTCGACCAGAATCTTGCTGACCGGCTGGCCATTTTCGTCAGTCTGGTAGGTCACCAGGTTCTGGCCCAGCCACTTGGCAGCGAAATCGCGTACTTCGTCGGTGGTTTTCACCAGCTTGACGCCACCCGCTTTACCGCGGCCGCCCGCGTGCACCTGAGCCTTGACGACCCACATGTCACCACCGATGGTCTCCGCTGCCTTGACCGCCTCTTCCGGCGAGTCGACAGCATAGCCCTTGGATACGGGCAAGCCGTACTCAGCAAACAGCTGTTTGCCCTGATACTCGTGAAGGTTCATGCTTTGTCCTGTGTGTTACGTAGTGTCCTGGAATGCGCCCTAACGGCCCATACCCCCCAGTGCCTCGTCTGCGCCAGAATAGGTTTTATGCGCGCGCGACCGGGCAAAGTTCATTTCCGAGGCTTGCGATTGGCAATGTGAATGGCATGGCCATGCACGGCCAGAGCGGCCTCGTGTACTGCTTCCGACAGGGTCGGATGTCCAAAAACGGTCAGTGCCAGATCTTCCGAACTGGAACCGAACTCCATTGCGATCACCACCTGCTGCACAAGATCGGCAGCAGACGGGCCCACAATATGACAGCCGAGCACGCGATCGGTCTCTGCGTCGGCAATAATCTTGACCATGCCATCGGTATCATTCGCCGCCAAAGCGCGGCCGCTGGCCGCGAACGGGAATACGCCCACCTTGTAGTCTACGCCGTCGGACTTCAACTCCTGCTCTGTGCGACCGACCGCAGCAACTTCGGGGTGGGTATAGATTACCGAGGGGATGCAATCGTAATTCAGCTGCACCTTCTTGCCGGCAATGCGCTCTGCCACCATCACGCCCTCTTCCGAACCCTTGTGCGCGAGCATCGGGCCACGCACCACATCACCCACAGCAAAAACGTGCGGCGCCTCGGTGGCACAGTGGTCGTTGACGTAGATGAAGCCGCGCTCGTCGAGGTTCACGCCGCAATCGGTGGCCAGCAGGTCCTCGGTGCGCGGGCGTCGCCCCACCGAAACAATCAGCTTGTCGAAGACTTCACGGTGTTCGCCGTCGGCATTGGTGAAGGTCACCTCCACCTTGCCATCCTTCACGACAGCGCCGGTTACCCGGGTGCTGAGGCGGATATCCAGGCCCTGCTTGCGGAAAATCTTGCCAGCCTCCTTGGCGATCTGCGTATCCATCATCGGCAGCAGTTCATCCAGCGCCTCCAGCATCACCACCTCGGCGCCCAGACGCGCCCAGACACTGCCAAGTTCCAGGCCGATGACGCCGGCGCCGATGACGCCGAGTCGCTGCGGCACCTCGCTGAACTCCAGGGCACCGGTGGAGTCGACGATGTATTCATTGTCCACGGGCGCCGGCGGGATGGCGATGGGGCTGGAACCTGCGGCGATAATAATGTTGCCGGCTTCGATGACGCTGACCTTGCCATCCTTGTCAGTGACCTCTACCTTGCAGCCGGCCAGCACCTTGCCCCGACCCTGGATGCTGGTCACGCCATTGTGCTTGAACAGCCCGGTGATGCCGCCGGTGAGCTGGTCGACGATCTTGTTCTTGCGGGCCATCATCGCCGCGATATCCATACGAGGCGTGTCAATGGAGATGCCGTGCAGGCTGAAATGGTCCCGCGCCTCGACGAATTTCTGGCTGCTGTCGAGCAGTGCCTTGGAAGGGATACACCCTACGTTGAGACAGGTACCACCAAGGCGCGTTTTACCCTCGGCGTCCACCCACTGCTCCACACAGGCCGTCGACAGGCCCAGCTGGGCCGCCTTGATTGCGGCTACGTAGCCACCGGGGCCCGCACCAATCACCACTACATCGTATTTGTCAGCCATTGTCTTCCCTATTCCCGTCGAGTGCTTACAACTGCAGCAGAATGCGCGCCGGATCTTCGATCAGGTCTTTTACTGCCACCAGGAACTGCACCGCCGTCTTGCCATCAATAAGGCGGTGATCGTAGGACAGCGCAAGGTACATCATGGGGAGGATGACCACTTCGCCATCGACCGCCATCGGTCGCTCCTGGATCTTGTGCATGCCCAGGATGCCGGTCTGTGGCGGGTTCAGGATGGGAGTCGACATGAGTGACCCAAAGACGCCGCCGTTGGTCACCGTGAAGGTGCCACCGGTCATGTCGTCGATGGTCAGCTTGCTGTCACGCGCGCGCAGGCTGAGATCGCGTATGGCTGCTTCCACATCCGCGAGGCTCATGAAATCGGCGTCGCGCAGCACCGGCACCACCAGCCCACCCGGTGCGGACACGGCAACGCCGATATCCTGGTAGCCGTGGTAGACCACATCAGTGCCGTCGATGGAGGCATTCACTTCGGGGAAGCGCTTCAGCGCCTCGCAGCAGGCTTTGACAAAAAAGCCCATGAAGCCGAGACGGGTGCCGTTGTGCACCTTCTCGAACTGTTCCTTGTACTTCTCGCGCAGCGCCATCACCGGCGCCATGTTGACCTCGTTAAAGGTCGTCAACATAGCCGTGCCATGCGTCGCCTCAAGCAGACGCTCGGCGATCCGGGCGCGCATACGTGTCATGGGGACGCGCTTTTCGATGCGCTCGCCGGTGGGGCCGGCAGGCACCTGCGGCATCGTGTCTTCGCTGACGCTGGGCTTGGCCGGGGCCGCCGGAGCGGCTGCAGGGGCTGCCGCGGGCTTGTTCTTGAGATGCGCGAGCACATCTTCCTTGGTGATGCGCCCCCCCTTGCCGGTCCCGCTGATACTCGCTGCGTCCAGCTTGTGCTCCTCGACCAGCTGGCGCGCCGCAGGGCCCATCAGGCCTTCCGCATCCTCAGCGTCTTTCGCGCCTGCCGTGTCAGCGCCCTGGGCAGGCGCCGGCTCGGACGCCGGTTGAACACTGGCTGCAGCACCGGGCTCAAGCAGCGCGAGCAGCTGCTCGCTCTGGATGGTTTCGCCCTCAGCAGCGTGGATTTTGCTGATCACCCCGTCCTCGGGCGCCACCACCTCCATCACCACCTTGTCGGTCTCGATTTCAACGATGAGCTCATCGCGAGAGACTGACTCCCCCTCCTGCTTGTGCCAGGTCGCGATTTCCCCGTCGGCAACGGACTCGGGAAAAGATGGGGCCTTGATTTCGATAGCCATTTCGGTTCCTTTGGAAAGTGCTAGTTCTGGCCGAACCAAGTCGGTTCCAGGGCATCGTTAATAAACGTCTCCAGCTGCGCCAGGTGCAGGGCCATATAGCCCGCGGCGGGCGCGGCAGAAGGTTCCCGACCAGCGTATCGCAGATACACGTCGGGGTTGTGGGCATACATGACGCGCCGCATGTGATGCTGGCTGGAGTACCAGGCGCCCTGGTTCTGGGGCTCCTCCTGACACCAGGCGGCATCGGTGACGTTCGGGTAGTTCCCCAGGACCTGCAAGAGCTCCGCTTCGGGGAAGGGATACAGCTGTTCGAGGCGGATCAGCGCCACGTTGTTCAGGCCACGCTCACGACGGGCCGCCAGCAGGTCGTAGTAGACCTTGCCGCTGCAGAGGATAAGGCGGGTCACCGCCGCTTTATCGAGCTCGTCGGAATCATCCAGCACGTTGTGGAAATGCCCATTGGCGAGATCTTCCAGCGACGACACCGCTTCCTTGTGGCGCAGCAGGCTCTTCGGAGACATCACTACCAGCGGCTTGCGCAGAGGTCGGATCGCCTGCCGCCGCAGCATGTGGAACACCTGGGCGGGCGTGGTCGGCACGCACACCTGGATATTGTGCTCTGCACAGAGTTGCAGGAATCGCTCAAGGCGCGCCGAGGAGTGCTCGGGGCCCTGCCCCTCGTACCCGTGGGGCAGCAGCATGGTCAGGCCGCAGAGCCGCGACCATTTATGTTCACCGCTGGTGATGAACTGGTCGATGACGACCTGGGCTCCGTTGGCGAAGTCACCAAACTGCGCCTCCCAGATCACCAGACCCGTCGGCGAGGTCGTGGCGTAGCCGTATTCAAAGGCCAGCACCGCCTCCTCCGAGAGCAGGGAATCGTAAATGGCGAAGGGGGCCTGGTTCTCATCGATGTGCTGCAAGGGTATGTAGCGGGAGCCGTCTTTCTGGTTATGCAACACGGCGTGGCGGTGCGAGAACGTGCCGCGCCCCACGTCCTGCCCGGTCAGGCGCACCGGGTAGCCGGCATCCAGCAGACTCGCATAGGCCAGGGTCTCTGCGGCCCCCCAGTTCAGCGGCATGGCCCCGGCTGCCATCTTCCGACGATCCTCGAGAATCTTGCTGACCTGACGCTGCAGCGGGAAGCTCGGCGGCGGCGTGTTGGTCACCTGGGCGAGATGCTGCAGCGCCTGCATGTCGATACGGGTGTCGCAGTGCAGTGTCCACTCGTGCCCGAGGTACGGCGTCCAGTCGACGAACAGGCTGGCGTTGGGCTCGGAGACCAGACCGCTGACCAGTGGCTCACCGCGGTCGAGGGACTCGCGGTACTCATTGACCAGAAACTCGTCTTCCTCGGCCGTCAGAACACCCTGCTCCACCAGCTTGGCCGCGTACAGGTCGCGCGTCGTGGGCTGCTTGCGAATGCGCTCGTACATGCGGGGCTGGGTCACCGAGGGCTCATCGGCTTCGTTGTGGCCGCGACGCCGGTAGCAGACGAGGTCAACGACCACGTCCCGCTTGAAGGTGTTACGGAAGTCGACCGCCAGCTGGGTGACAAAGTGCACCGCCTCGGGGTCATCCGCATTGACGTGAAAGATGGGGGCCTGCACCATTTTGGCTACATCAGTGCAGTATTCCGTTGAGCGGGCATCCTCTCGGTCGCTGGTGGTGAAACCCACCTGGTTGTTGAGCACGATATGCAGCGTACCGCCCGTCTTGTAGGCCCGTGTCTGGGACATCTGGAATGTCTCCATCACCACGCCCTGCCCGGCGAAGGCGGCATCGCCGTGAATGACCACCGGCACGACCGTATCCCCCGAAGGATCCTTGCGACGATCCTGCCGGGCGCGCACAGAGCCCTCGACCACCGGTGAAACAATTTCCAGGTGGGAGGGGTTGAACGCCAGCGCCAGGTGCACCTCACCCCCTGAGGTCATCAGGTTTGAGGAAAAGCCCTGGTGATACTTCACGTCACCGGACTTGTCGTACACCACCCGCCCCTCAAACTCTGCAAACAGGTCCGAGGGCTTCTTGCCGAAGATATTGATCAGTACGTTGAGTCGGCCGCGGTGCGCCATGCCGATAACAATTTCCTTGGCACCGTAAGACCCGATGCGCTGCACCATTTCCGACAGCATGGGAATAAGCGACTCACCACCTTCGAGGCCAAAGCGCTTGGTACCGGGATACTTGGAGCCCAGCGACTTCTCGAGGCCTTCGGCCTTGATCAGACGGCGCAGAATCTGCTTGCGTACATCGTCGGAGAAGACTGGGGCCGACCGCACCGACTCCATACGTTTCATGATCCAGTGGCGCTGCTCGGTGTCCACGATATGCATGAACTCGGCGCCAATGGTGTTGCAATAGGTGGCCTCGAGGGAGTCGACAATCTCGCCCAACGTCGCGTCTGCCTTGCCGATGTACATGCTCCCGGTCTGGAACACGGTATCGAGGTCTGCTGCAGAGAGCTGGTGGAAGGCCAGATCCAGATCGGGGACCGGTTCCCGCACATGCAGGGCGAGCGGGTCAAGGCTCGCCTTCTGGTGGCCGCGCTGCCGGTAGGCGGACACCAGCTGGACGACCTTGACCTGCTTGCGCTCGTATTCAGTTGCCTGGGAGTCGTGGGCGACCGTGGCCTCGGTGCGCACACGCATCTTGCTGATCTGCGCGAACCGGTCGCGGATGGTCGAATGCGGAATATCGTTCATCTGCACGGCAGACGAGGACACGCGGGGCAGCTTGTCGAAATAATCCCGCCACTGTTCCGGCACCCCGTTGGGATCCCGGAGGTAGGATTCGTACAAATCCTCGACATAGGTGGCGTTGCCGCCGGCAATATGTGAGCTCCTTCTCAGGAGCTCCATCGGACTCTCTTGCATTATGCCCTTCCGGGATTGGATGATGCCGGTGGTGTTCCGGCGGGTAACACCGTTTTCGTAATCAGGTTGCCCGAGTCAACAGCATAGTACGAATGTGGCCAATTGCCCGCGTCGGGTTCAAGCCCTTGGGGCACACATTGACACAGTTCTGGATACCATGACAACGGAAAACGCTGAACGGGTCGTCGAGTCGGGACAGCCGCTCATCGGTTGCCGTATCCCGGCTGTCAGCCAGGAACCGGTAGGCCTGCAACAGCCCGGCCGGGCCGATAAAGCGATCCGGGTTCCACCAGAAAGAGGGGCAGCTGGTTGAGCAGCACGCGCAGAGGATGCACTCGTAAAGGCCGTCCAGCTTGGCGCGGTCCTCCGGCGACTGCAGGCGCTCAATGGCCGGTGCCGGCGTGTTGTTCTGCAGGTAGGGCTGAATCTTCTCGTACTGGGCGTAGAACATGCTCATATCCACCACCAGGTCGCGGATCACTGGCAGACCGGGCAACGGGCGCACGACCAGCTTGTTGTTCTTCACAGTGGCAGACAGCGGCGTGATGCAGGCGAGGCCATTCTTGCCGTTGATGTTGAGACCGTCGGAGCCACAGACACCCTCGCGGCAGGAGCGCCGGTAGGTGACGGAGCTGTCCTGTGCCTTGATCTGCTCCAACACGTCCAGCACCATCAGGTCCTTGCCCTCGGTGTCGAACTGAAACTCCTGCATGTAGGGCTGCTGGTCGGTTTCCGGGTTGTAACGATAAATGCTTACTTGCAGCATGTTTGGTGACCTCTGGGTAGCTACACAGTCTTAATACGTACGGGCTTTCGGCTCGAAGGTGGGTACCGTGCGCGGCTTGAAATTGACCGCACGCTTGCCGACCCGCTTGCCTTCCGGGTAGTACATGGAATGGCACAGCCAGTTCTCGTCGTCGCGCTCCTGGAAATCATCACGGGCATGGGCACCGCGACTCTCCTTGCGCTCCTCGGCAGTGATGGCCGTCGCTTCCGCGACTTCAAGCAGGTTCTGCAATTCCAGCGCCTCAATGCGCGCCGTGTTGAAGGTGTTGCTGCGATCGGTCAGCGCCGCGCCCTCGATGCGGCCGCGCAGGTCCGCCAGCTTGCGGATGCCTTCCTGCATGAACTCGCCCTTGCGGAACACGCCAAAGTGGTTCTGCATGACGTTTTGCAGCTCCTTGCGCAGGTCGGGGAACTTCTCCGTACCCTTGGCCTCATCCAGCCGGCGCAGGCGGGACATGCCCTGCTCGATATCGGTCTGTGAGGCATCGCGCATGTCGATACCCTCGCGCAGCGCGTTCTCGATAAACAGACCCGAGGCGCGTCCGAACACAACGAGGTCGAGGAGCGAGTTGCCGCCGAGCCGGTTGGCACCGTGCACCGAGACGCAGGCAACCTCACCGCAGGCATAAAGACCGGGAATGATCTGGTCGTTGCCCTGGGCGTCCACGGTCAGCGCCTGGCCATGCACGTTGGTCGGGATTCCGCCCATCATGTAGTGGCAGGTCGGCACAACGGGAATCGGGGCCTTGACCGGGTCTACATGGGCGAAGGTCCGCGACAGCTCACAGATACCCGGCAGGCGTGATTCCAGCACTTCCTCGCCAAGGTGATCCAACTTCAGGAACACGTGGTCACCCTCGGGACCGCAGCCACGGCCTTCGATGATTTCCAGGATCATCGAGCGCGCGACCACGTCGCGACCAGCGAGGTCCTTGGCGTTGGGCGCGTAGCGCTCCATGAAACGCTCACCGTCCTTGTTGATGAGGTAGCCACCCTCGCCGCGGCAACCCTCGGTGACCAGGGTGCCGGCACCGTAGATGCCGGTCGGGTGGAACTGCCACATTTCGATGTCCTGCACCGGGAATCCGGCACGCAGCGCCATGCCGATACCGTCACCGGTGTTGATGTGGGCGTTGGTGGTCGAAGCGTAGATCCGCCCTGCTCCGCCCGTGGCGAACACAGTGGCCTTGGACTTCACGTAGACGGTTTCACCGGTTTCCATGCAGATGGCGATCACGCCCACCACCGCGCCATCCTGGTTCTTGACCAGGTCGGTGGCGTACCACTCGTTGAAGAAGACGGTGTTGTTCTTGATGTTGCCCTGGTACAGGGTGTGCAGCAGGGCATGCCCCGTGCGGTCCGCCGCTGCACAGGTCCGGGCGGCCTGTGTGGGGTCGTCGGGACCCTTGGACTGGCCGCCGAACGGACGCTGGTAGATACGCCCCTCCTCGGTGCGGGAAAACGGCAGACCCATATGCTCCAGCTCGAACACCGCTTCCGGGCCGACGCTGCACATGTACTCAATGGCGTCCTGGTCGCCGATATAATCGGAGCCCTTGACCGTGTCATACATATGCCAGCGCCAATCATCATTGGGGTCTGCGCTGGCAATGGCGCAGGTGATGCCGCCCTGCGCAGACACGGTGTGTGAGCGCGTGGGGAAGACTTTGGAAATTACCGCCGTCTTGTAACCGGACTGCGCCAGCTGCAGCGCTGCGCGCATGCCTGCTCCGCCACCGCCGACAATCACGCCATCAAAAGAAATCGTTCGCAATGCTGTCATATCTCAATATCCCCAGAGGACTTGCACGCCCCAGACCACATACACAAAAAGCACCAGCGCAATCGCCAGCTGTGACGATATACGCAAGACATTGCCCGTTGTCCCCATCATGCGTTCGGTGAGGTAGTCGGTCACCACCGCCCACAGACCGATCCAGGCGTGTGCTGCCAGCGACAGCAGCGCCATCAGGCTGAACACGCGCACCCAGGTCTGGGCAAACAGGGCTTTCCAGCTCACATAGTCCACGCCACTGAGTACGACCCAGGCGATGAACAGGAAATAGGCCAGCAGAATCACACCACTGACGCGCTGTACCAGCCAGTCGGATGTGCCAGAACGGCCGAAACTTGTGACTGCAGTTACCATATCAAAACCCCCGCCAGCAGAATCAGGACCACGGACAGACCGATCACCAGGCGCGCGCCCAGGGCGCCGCCCTCGAAGCTTTCACCGATACCGAAATCCATGATGATGTGCTTGATGCCCGCCAGGGCGTGATAGATCAGCCCTGCGGATATCGCCCAGAGGATCAACTTGGCCAGCGGGCCGGTGAGGGCCTCCTGCAGCATGGCGAAGTCCTCGGGGCTGCGCAGGCTCATGTCGAGCGCCCACACCAGGAAGACCATAGCGAAAAAGAGAAAAACACCGGAGGCGCGATGGGTGATCGATGCCCATGCGGTTATGGGGAGCCGCATGCTGCCGATGTCCAGGTTCACGGGACGTTTGTCTTTCACAGTTCAGTTTCCACCGTTAAGGACGCCACAAAGGCGATTAAAGGGGGCCGGCCACGTGGCCAGGCGCTGTCGCTTTTCGCAAAGATCGTGCAGAGAAAGCGCGCAGAATTATAGGGGGATGCGCTTCTAATTACAAACCTCCACCTGCGCGGGGGGCGGGCACCCATGATGTCGCGAACGTCGCCGAACGTCGGCGTTCGCGATCCGGGACTTTCGCCGCCAAAAGGCTCAGGATGCTGGCAAATAGAGCCAGATCAATTGACAAAAGCTGCCGAGACTTTATAGTTGGGCACCCCACGGAACCACATCGCAGGACCTTTCATGAGCGACAAAAAAGCAACCCTGAAAGTAGACGGGCTGGACGAAACCATCGAACTTCCCGTGTACTCCGGCACACTCGGTCCGGACGTGATCGACGTGGGTGCCCTCACCTCCAGGGACATGTTCACCTACGATCCGGGGTTCGTCTCTACTGCGGCCTGCGAGTCGAAAATCACCTATATCGACGGCGGCAAGGGCATTCTGCTGCACCGCGGCTACCCCATCGACCAGCTGGCCGAGCACAGTGATTACCTCGAAACCTGCTACCTGCTGCTGTACGGAGAGCTGCCCACCGCTGAACAGAAAGAGACCTTCGTCAGCACCGTCAAGCGCCACACCATGGTCCACGAGCAGATCCGTACGTTCTTCAACGGCTTCCGGCGCGACGCGCACCCAATGGCAGTCATGTGCGGTGTTGTCGGCGCTTTGTCCGCATTTTATCACGACTCGCTGGATATCTCCGATGAACATCACCGCCAGGTCGCCGCGTTCCGACTGATCGCCAAAATGCCTACGCTGGCGGCTATGAGCTACAAGTTCTCCATCGGGCAACCCTTCATGTACCCCGACAACAACATGGGTTACGCCGAAAACTTCCTGCACATGATGTTCGGCAACCCCTGCGAGCCCAGCAATGTGAGCCCCGTACTGGCTCGCGCCATGGATCGCATCTTCCTGCTCCACGCGGACCATGAGCAAAACGCCTCCACCTCGACAGTGCGCCTGGCGGGTTCATCCGGGGCCAACCCGTTTGCCTGCATCGCGGCAGGCATCGCGGCACTCTGGGGGCCCTCGCACGGGGGCGCCAATGAGGCCGTACTGGAAATGCTCGAGGAAATCGGCGACGTATCGCGCATCGACGAGTTCGTCTCCCGCGCCAAGGACAAGGACGATCCCTTCCGCCTGATGGGCTTCGGGCACCGTGTTTACAAGAACTTCGACCCACGGGCGAAGGTGATGAAGGAGGCCGCCGATGACGTGCTGGCGGAGCTGGGCATCGAAAACGATCCGTTGCTCGCCATCGCCAAGCGACTGGAGCAGATCGCCCTGGAGGACCCCTACTTCATCGAGCGCAAGCTGTACCCCAACGTAGACTTCTATTCAGGCATCATCCTCAAGGCCATCGGTATCCCCACGAGCATGTTCACGGTGATCTTTGCGGTGGGCCGCACGGTAGGCTGGATTGCGCACTGGCACGAGATGATCAGCGGCAGCTACCGCATCGGACGGCCGCGCCAGCTCTATACCGGCCACACCCAGCGGGATTTTGTCGCGCTGGACAAGCGCGGCTAGCCTGTCCCGCCGCCCGAAAAAGGCCGCCCTGCCGCGGCCTTTTTTGGTTACACTCCCCATTAATTCTACGCCACAGGAAATCCGTACGTCATGAGCGAGGTTGTCATCAGCGGCACCGGGTTGTTCACACCCGCACAGTCCATCAGCAACGCAGAACTGGTCGAGTCATTCAACACCTGGGTGGAGCAGTTCAACGCGGAAAATGCCGCCGCGATTGCCGCCGGTGATATCGCCGCCCTGCAGCCGTCATCCGCCGAGTTTGTCGAGAAGGCGTCGGGTATCAAGTCTCGCTATGTTATCGACAAGACCGGTATCCTCGACCCACAGCGCATGGTGCCGCGGATTCCCGAACGCCCCGACAGCAGCCCCTCCATCCAGTGTGAAATTGCCGTTGCGGCGGCCCGTGAGGCCATGGCGCAGGCCGGCAAGCAGGCCTCTGACATCCACGCCGTAATCGTGGCCTGCTCCAACCTGCAGCGTGCCTACCCGGCCATTGCGGTGGAAGTACAGGACGCCTTGGGGATCGAGGGTTTTGGCTTTGACATGAATGTCGCCTGCTCATCAGCCACCTTCGGCATCCAACAGGCGCGGGACAGCATTCGCTCGGGCAGCGCGCGCTGCGTGCTGATACTCAATCCGGAAATCTGCAGTGGGCACCTGAACTTCCGCGACCGCGACTCACACTTCATTTTCGGCGATGTCTGCACCGCAATTATCGTCGAGCGGGGCGAGGACGCCACTGCGAGCGACACCTACCGGATCGTGGACAGCAGGCTGCAAACCCTGTTTTCCAACAACATCCGCAATAACTTCGGCTTCCTCAACAGGGCCGCCGAGGAAGGCGTCGGCAAGCCCGACAAACTGTTTGTGCAGGAAGGACGCAAGGTATTCAAGGAAGTCTGTCCCGCCGTTGCCAAACAGATCAGCGATCAACTGCAGGGACAGGACATTGCTCCCGAGCAGCTCAAACGCCTGTGGCTGCACCAGGCAAACCTGAGCATGAACCAGCTGATCTCGCGCAAGGTCCTGGGCCGTGATGCCACCGCCGATGAGGCCCCGACCATTCTGGACGAGTACGCCAACACAAGTTCCGCCGGTTCCATCATCGCCTTTCACAAGCATCGCGCCGATTTTGCCAGCGGCGACCTCGGCGTGCTCTGCTCCTTCGGTGCCGGCTACAGCATCGGCAGCGTCATTCTACAGCGGCGCTGAAGGGGCTGCACCGCCGGGCTATCCGCCTCAGTGCCCAGCGGCGCCCGTGCCGGCCGCCATCAGGTCCGACAGCGCGGTCAGCAATGCCTCACACTGCTCATCGGTCCCCACGCTGATTCGCAGAAAATCGGCGATACGCGCTTTATTGAAGTGCCGCACGATGATGCCGCGCTCGCGCAGGGCCAGAAACAGCGCCCGGGCGTCGCGTCCCGCGCCGGGTGAGGCAAACACAAAATTGGCGCTGGACGGCAATACGGTGAAACCGAGCATCTGCAGGCCCTGTGTGAGCCGCGACCGGCTGGCAATCACCTTGGCGCAGGATGCTTCAAACCAGGCCTCATCCTCCAGCGACGCGAGCACCGCGTGCTGGGCCACGGCATCCAGTGGATAGGAGTTGAAGGAGTTTTTCACGCGCTGCAGGCCGTCAATCAGATCAACGTGGCCGTAGGCCACCCCCACGCGGAGCCCCGCCAGGGCACGGGATTTTGACAGGGTTTGCACCACCAGCAGGTTGTCATAGGTGTTCACCAGGGTAACCGCTGATGCTCCACCGAAATCGATATAGGCCTCATCAATCACCACCACGCTGTCCCGGTTCGTCTCCAGCAGACGGCGAATATCCTCGAGGGCCAGCAACATCCCCGTAGGCGCGTTGGGATTGGGCAGGATAATGCCGCCATTGGGGCGCGCATAGTCGGCGACATCAATGCTGAAATTCTCCCGCAGCGCCACCGGCTCGCCAACAATGCCGTAGAGATCACACCAGACCGGGTAAAAACTGTAACTGATGTCCGGGAACAGTAGCGGGGCAGCCTGTCGCAGCAGCCCCATGAACACGTGCGCCAGCACCTCATCAGAGCCGTTGCCAAGGAAAACCTGCTCGGGCAACAGCCCCGCCCTTTCCGCAAATGCCAGGCGCAGCGCAGTGGACTCGGGATCCGGATAGCGGCGCAGGTCGTCACCGTCGATACGGTGAATAGCGTCCAGCACGCGCGGTGACGGCGGATAGGGGCTTTCGTTGGTGTTGAGCTTGACCAGACGGGGGTGCCGCGGTTGTTCACCGGGCACATAGGGCGTGAGACGCCGCACCACGTCACTCCAGTAACGACTCATGAGCAGTTCCGATAAATGGCGTCCCCTAGGGGGTTCGAACCCCTGTTCCCGCCGTGAAAGGGCGGTGTCCTGGACCACTAGACGAAGGGGACACAGACGCATCGGCCGAAATGCCGAGCCGCATATTGTACTCAAGCCACACCACACAAAGCAACGCGGTGGGGTACAGATGACGGGCTACACGCGGAAAGCGACTCGCACCGCGTTACTCGCGGCGGTCATCAGGGCAGGCCCCGCCGGGAAGCGGGCTGCCCCATCCTCGCAGTCAGGGTCAGTACTTGAAGGAGGTATCGAAGATCACCCGGTCATAATCAATCGGGTCATCAAATCGGCTGCCCAGCGTTTCGTTGTCGACAAACAACGTCAGACCAACGTGCCATTGCTTGTCGACGGCAAACACTGCGCCGAGTTTGTGGCCACGCACGTCTGTGCCACCACCGCCGATGTTGGAGTCGCTGAGGAGGGCCAGCAGCGAGTCGGCCTCGATGGAGGCAAATTCATAGCTGACCTGCCAGCTTCCCGCACCGCTGGCCTTGCCGAGCCGGGCGCCAGCGGACCAGGCGGTGTCCTCGTCGTCGGCATCCAGGTTTTGTGCGAAGTGGCCGTACACCGCCGCCGGCAGCCCCAGACCGTCAATGTCCAGCGTGGCGAAGAGCTCGAGCTCCTCGTAGTTATTGTCGTAGGTGCAGAAGGTCAACAGGATGGTGTCACAGCTGAAGCTGTTGCCAAAGAAGACGTCGAAGGCACCGAAATAGGTATTCTTGCCCTTCACCGGCATATCGATGTAGCCACCGCCGGCGGTCAGCCCCAGGTTGTCACCAAGAGCCAGCGTGAAGCCCGACTGTACGCCGTAGTAAAAAACGTTGTTGGCACGTGCGCTGTCGCTCTCCAATGCGTGCGCCACGGCGTTCACAAACAGGTGCTCGTTGGCCCAGCCGAGGGCTATGCCCTCAGGGGTGTAATCCGAGTCCCAAAGCAGACCGGAGCCCTCGGGACGGTACATCGGGTTCTTCATCTTGCCGATGGTGGCATAAGCGCCATCAAACGGCTGCCAGGTAGCCCAGGCCTGGTCAAGATACAGTTCTTTACTGGTCCCGCCGCCGCCCAACGTGGCATTGCCGGAGACCGGTGAATCGTTACCGGCCGCCACTTTCAACCCCACCTGCACGTCCCGGGGCAGTTGGGCGACGAAACCGGCCCGCGCACGCACGCGATGCCGTGTTCGCACCACGCGCTGGCCGATGTCAATTTCCTCGTACCGGTAGCGGAAATCTCCGGAGAATTTAAAGGTCTCCGAGTTCAACCCTGTTGCTGCGCGCGATGGCGCAGCGGCGACTGCCTCACGGGTGAGACGTATTTCCGACACGGCGTTGGCGGTGTTCTCGCGCAGTGTGGCATTCTCTTCTTCCAGCGCCGCAACGCGCGCCATCAGGCCGGCCATCTGCGCCTGCAGTTGCGCGAACTCGGCTTCGCTGACGGCTGCCAGCGCACTGACAGGTGAATATAGGGTGATGGATGCGGCGGCGACTGCCACCCCCAGGGAGAGTCTGTTCATGGATTTTCCTCATCTGCCTGTACACGCGCCGCCGCGCATGACACTAAAATGTCAATTTTATGCTATTTTCATGACACTTTCATGACAGAGGGAGCGCGTTGCGCCGGCTAAGGGTGCTCTTCCACCTGTGCGACCAGGTCATCCGGCTCTACGTGACGCACGTCAAGCCCTCGTACGAGATAGATGACATGCTCCGCGATGTTGCTCGCATGATCGCCGACCCGCTCCAGACTGCGCAATGACCACATCTGGCCCAGCACCGGTCCGATAGTGCGCGGGTCCTCCATCATGAACGTGACCAGGCTGCGCATGGCACTCGCGTACTCGGAATCCACTTCCCGGTCCGCGATGACAGTCTGCACCGCCATATCCACATCCAGACGTGCAAACGCATCCAGCGAGCGGCGCAGCATATCGCTTACGTGATTGCCGATATGGCGTATTTCAACAAAGCTGCTACCCGCACTGGAACCGCCCTCTTCCACAGACTTCACGGCCTGACGGGCAATCTTGCTGGCCTCGTCACCGATACGTTCGAGATCGGTGGTGACTTTGGATATTGCCAATACCAGCCGCAGATCGCTGGCCGCGGGCTGTCGCCGGGCGAGGATGCGAGAGCACTCCTCGTCGATATTGATTTCCAGTTCATTGACCTGCTCGTCGCCCGCGATCACCTCTTCCGCGAGCCCGCTATCGCGGCTGAGCAGCGATTCAACGGCCTTGCCAATCTGCTGTTCGACCAGACCACCCATCTCCAGCAGGTGGTTCTTGACCGATTCCAACTCGGCGTTGAACTGGGCAGAGATATGTTGTTTGTAGCTGTCCTTGTGGAGCATGGCGTTGTCCTCAGCCGTAGCGGCCGGTGATGTAATCCTCGGTCTGCTTCTGTTCCGGGTTGGTAAACAGAGTATCCGTATCGTCGTACTCAATCAATTTGCCCATGTACATGAAGGCGGTCATGTCTGAAACACGGGCGGCCTGCTGCATATTGTGCGTGACAATGACGATGGTGTAACGCGACTTGAGCTCGTAGATCAGCTCCTCGATTTTCAGGGTCGAAATGGGGTCCAGCGCCGATGCGGGTTCGTCCAGCAGCAGAACCTCAGGCTCAACGGCAATCGTGCGCGCAATGACCAGACGCTGCTGCTGGCCGCCGGACATACCGAGAGCGCTCTCGTGCAGACGGTCCTTCACTTCGTCCCAAAGCGCCGCGGCGCGCAGGGATTTCTCCACCACCTCGTCGAGCACGCGCTTCTTGTTGATACCCTGAATGCGCAGACCGTAGGCGACATTCTCGTAAATGCTCTTCGGAAACGGGTTGGGCTTCTGGAACACCATGCCCACCCGGCGCCTGAGGGCCGCGACGTCCACTCGGCGGTCGTAGACATCCTCGTTATCCAGTAAAAGACGCCCCTGCACCCGACAGCCATCCACAAGATCATTCATGCGATTGATACAGCGCAGGAGGCTGGACTTGCCGCAGCCGCTGGGACCAATGAATGCGGTGACCCGTTGCTTCGGAATTTCGAGATTGATATCGAACAGCGCCTGCGCATTCTGGTTGTAGAACAGGTTGAGGTTTTCCATGCGCAGGCTGGTTTCTACAGGTCCTGCCGGGCTGGCGGCGGGCACCTTGTCGCGTTTCAGTGCCTGGATATCCAATGCGTGGCTTTGCATGACAGGGTCCTGTTAGTGTTCGAGTGATTTGTAACGTTCGCGCAACCGGTTACGCAAGCTGACCGCAGCCAGATTGAGCAGCGCGATAATCAGTACCAGCAACAGGGCGGTGGCGTAAACCAGTGGCCGGGCTGCCTCGACGTTAGGGCTCTGGAAGCCGACGTCATAAATATGGAAACCGAGGTGCATGAACTTCTGGTCCAGGTGCAGGTAGGGATAGTTGCCGTCCAGCGGCAGCGTAGGCGCAAGTTTCACCACCCCAACCAGCATCAACGGGGCGACTTCCCCAGCTGCCCTGGCCACGGCGAGGATCAGTCCGGTCATCATCGCCGGGCTGGCCATGGGCAGAACCACCCGCCAGAGGGTTTCTGCTCGCGTGGCGCCCAGCGCGAGTGAACCTTCACGTACCGCCGATGGAATACGCGCCAGACCTTCCTCGGTTGCAACAATCACCACTGGCAGAGTCAGCAGCGCCAACGTGAGCGATGCCCACATCAGCCCCGGCGTGCCAAAGGTGGGCCGCGGCAGTGAGGCAGGGAAGAACAGCTGATCCAGCTCACCTCCCACAAAATAGACAAAGAACCCCAGGCCAAAAACACCGTAGACGATAGAGGGCACGCCGGCGAGGTTGTTCACTGCAACGCGTATGGTTCGCGTGACAAAGCCCTGGCTGGCGTACTCACGCAGATAGACCGCAGCGACCACGCCAAAGGGAGTAACGATGATCGACATGAGGATCACCATCAGCACCGTGCCGAACATGGCCGGGAACACGCCGCCTTCGGTGTTCGCCTCGCGCGGCGGCTCAGAGAGGAACTCCCACAGGCGCTCGACGTACATCTGCATCTTGGCGAACACATTCATCGCGTTGGGTTGGTACGCTCGCACCACCTTGGCGATGGGTAGAGTAACCACGCGCCCGTCAGCGAGCTCCGCACTATAGCTGTGATCCTTTATGCTTTCGTACAGCACATACAGCTGCTCCTGCAGAGCGCGGAACAGCGCTTCCTGCTCGGCACGCTGACTGGCCAGGTCGGCTTGAGCTGACGCGTCAAGACGGCCTTCCAGCTCCAGTTCCCGCTCGCGCAGACGCAGACGTTCCAGCTCATAGTTGATGGCACCGATATCACCCTGCTCGATGCGGTGGATCTCCCTGCGTACAGCGACGGTATCCACGATCAGCGCCTGCAGAGCCTCCAGCGCCGCTGCTTCTCCGTGGTCGGCAACCGTGACCGGTTCAGCACCAAAGCGGCTCACCGCGCGCAGGTAGCCGTAGAAATTGCCCCATTCAAGGCGTTCCACCACCAGCAGGTCCAGCGGATAGCGACGCTCTCCGAATTGCTCATCGATCAGCCAGGTAAAGTCTGTACCCAGGAAATCGCGGTTGCCCTGCTTCAGCAGCGTCCGCTGGTAAAACGGGCCAGGACCCTGCAGCTCGAACCCCGCTTCACGCAACTGGGCGCCGGGTACCTCAACCTGTTCCACCACCTCGCCCAGCAGCTCACGCGTCTGTCCCTGGTAGGTTACCGAGACCGACAGCACATCCGAGGGCCAGAAATGGCTCAGGCCACGCACCGCGAGCAGCAACAGCAAACCGACCACGGCAATCACACTCACGCTCACGGCGGCGCCATTGAGCCAGATCAGTGGGTCACCGCTGCGTATCCAGGCACCCACCGCGGGTGCCCGCTCGTTGTGCAGATCCTGTTCGTTGATCATCTTGTTCATCACAGTGACCCGTACTTGATGCGCAACCGCTGCCGCACCAGCTCGGCGACGGTGTTGACCATGAAGGTAAACATGAAGAGCACAAAGGCAGCGAGGAACAGCACACGGTAGTGTGTACTGTCGACTTCCGCTTCGGGCACTTCCACCGCGATGTTGGCCGACAGCGTACGCATGCCCTCAAAGATATTGACGTCCATGATCGGTGTATTGCCCGTTGCCATCAGAACGATCATGGTCTCGCCCACCGCGCGGCCCAGCCCGATCATCAAGCCGGAGAAGATGCCCGGGCTTGCCGTGGGAATCACCACACCGACCAGCGTCTGCCACGGGGTTGCGCCCAGCGCGAGGCTGCCGTAGCTCAAATGTTTGGGCACAGAGAAAATGGCATCCTCGGCGATGGAGAAGATGGTGGGGATGACCGCCATGCCCATGGCGATGCCCACCACCAGCGCATTGCGCTGATCGAAGGAGATACCCAGTTCGGTCGTGATCCAGCCGCGCATGTCGCCCGAGAAGAACACCAGCTCCAGCGTATCGCCGCTGGCAAAGCTGGCGTAGCCGATGAACAGCACCACAGGAATCAGCACTGCCGCGTGCCAGCCCTCGGGCAGGCGGGCGCGAATGGCGAGCGGCAGGCGCGACCAGAGAAAGGCGAACAGGATGACGCCAACGGGCAGCGTCAGCATCAACGTGACTACCGCGGTCAACTGATCTTCGATCAGCGGCGCCAACCACAGTCCGGCGAGAAAGCCGAGGATCACCGTGGGCAGGGCCTCCATCAGCTCGATCATTGGTTTGACCTTGCGCCGCAGCGATGGCGCCATGAAATAGGCGGTGTAGATGGCGCCGCAGATCGCCAGCGGCGCGGCGATCATCATGGTGTAGAACGCAGCCTTCAAGGTGCCGAAAGCGAGCGGCGCAAAACTGTATTTGGGCTCAAAATCGTTGTCGGATGCGGACGATTGCCAGACGTGCTCAGGCTCATCGTAGCTCTCGTACCAGACTTCACTCCACAGCGCCGACCAGGATACATCCGGGTGTTCGTTATCGATGTGCCAACTGCGCAGACTGCCGTCCGCATCCACCAGCAACAACGCATCCGCACGCGGGGATATGGCGGCCGCCCCGGCTCCCAGGGGCAACGCGGCCTCGCTCAACAACCGGCGGTGCGACGTTGTGTGGTAAATCTGCACTTCACCCTGCCTGCCAAGGGCGACGAAACCCTTGCGGCGATGCTCCGGCAGCAGCGTCGTGACGTTGATGCCGTCGGTGTCAAATTCTCGGATACGCTGCAGGCGATGACCACCCTCGCCGTCCCGCACCATGAAATACTGCACCAGCTCGCCGCGATCGGACGCCGCCAGCAATGAGATACCACCCAGCAGCATCGCGCTTTCAGTCAACTGGCCGCCCCGGGTAAACAGCTCACCCCGGCTCGCCACCAGCAATTTGCCAGCAGCATCGCGCTGCCGCAGATTGATCACTGCGTAGCCGCCTTTACTGTCGATGTGGTACAGCCACTGGAGATTTTCATCGATATGGAAATCCGCCGTCTCCCCCGCCAGCGCTGGCAGTGACAGCGCTTCCCGGTCAAAACTGATCTCGCCCGTGAGGAAGTTTTCTGACCAGTTGTAACGCTGGGCCCGCAGCGTACCCGCGGCATCCAGGGCAATGATCACCATGCCATCGTCGTTATCGCCCAGTGCCAGCTTCTGCACAGGACCTTCAGCAACGCGAATGTCGAGTTCAGGGTAGCGTCGCTCGACACGCGGCGTTATCACGCGGTTACCGTCGGGGTAGCTCAGACGATACTCGTGGGTGTGCAGGGACACTGCACCGGACTCATGGGCCAGTGCCAGCAGGCGCTTGCCCGCACTCTCCTCGGCGACCGCAGAGACCGGGCCCAGATCGGCTGCAAGCTCGGATTCGAGCACGATGGCACCGCTGTCCAGCTGAAAAAAACTGCCGCGGGCGTCGGCAAAGACCGCAAAGCCGATTTCCGTCTGTTCCTCCACCGCCAGATAGAGCGGAGCCGCTGCAAAGGGCGAAGCGACCTCAGCGCGGGGTTCGATTGAGGCATTGCCAAACAGCGGCAGGACCTCATACAGCAGATAGAAAAATATCAGCAGGATGGCGACCAGTACGCCGGCACCGCCGGCGGTGACGGACACCGTGGCAGCGCGATCCTTGAAGTGCCTCCAGCGGGGCGTGAAGGGAGACACGTGTTCACTCATTTTCGTCAAGACAGAATCACTCGGTCAGCGATTGCCGGCACCGGGCAGGCCACAAGGAACCGACCCGGCGATTATCATCAGACCTTACAGGCCGAGCTGGCGACTGTAGCGCTCCACCACCGCTGCGGGAAGGGGAATGTAGCCATCCTTGAGCACGACATCCTGGCCCTGGCGGGAAAACACCAGCTTGAAGAATTCCCGTTCCAGCGGTGACAACGGCTTGTTCGGATCCTTGTTCACGTAGACGTAGAGGAAGCGAGCCAGCGGGTAGCGGCCGTTGATGGAGTTTTCAGCGTCCGCCTCCACGTAGGGAAGGCCTTCACCCTTGCTGATCGGTACGGTGCGCACGCTGGAGGTGCGATAGCCAATCCCCGAGTAGCCAATGCCGTTGATAGAGGTGGAGACCGACTGCACTACCGAGGCGGACCCGGGCTGCTCATTGACGCTGTTTTTGAAGTCGCCTTTGCACAGGCCAACGGTCTTGAAGAAGCCGTAGGTACCGGACACCGAGTTGCGCCCGAACAGCTGCATGTCACGGCCCTCCCAGGCACCGGTGAGCCCAAGCTGTCCCCACTGGCCGATGTCCTGTGGTGCGCCGCACTTGCGCGTTGAGGAGAAAATGGCATCCAGTTCGGCAATGGACATGCCCTCGATGGGGTTGTCCTTGTGCACATACACGGCGAGGGCGTCGATCGCCACCGGCACAGCGGTGGGCTTGTAGCCGTAGCGTGTTTCGAAGGCCTCGATCTCCTTGTCACGCATATCGCGGCTCATCGGGCCGATGTTGGCAGTGCCTTCAGTCAGTGCAGGCGGTGCCGTAGAGGAACCCGCCGCCTGGATCTGGATGTTGACATTGGGGTAGGCACGTTTGAAATCCTCAGCCCACAGCGTCATCAGGTTCGCCAGCGTATCGGAGCCAATGCTGGAAAGGTTTCCCGACACGCCGCTGGACACCTCATAATCCTTGAGCCCGGGGTCGAGTTCCGCCCAGGACATCGGCGCCATGCCCACCGCAAATGCGCCTGCACCCGCAGCCGCTACCGTTTTTCTCAACCATTGCTTGATCGACATAGAGCACTCCAGTTTCCAGCGGATATCAGTAACGCGCCTACACTAGCGCCAATATATGACAGTATTATGACAAGCCTGTGTCTCCCCGGGGCATCAGCACCGGAACGCCAGGGTAAACGTGCTGCCCTTGCCCGGCAGGCTCGCTATCCGCAGCTCTGCGCGGTGGCCTGCTGCCACATGCTTGACGATGGCAAGGCCGAGGCCGGTCCCCCCCGTGGCCGACGAGCGGCTGTCATCCACGCGGTAAAAACGCTCCGTCAGGCGGGGTATATGCACCGCATCAATACCGATACCCTGGTCCTGCACCGACAGCAACAGCTCACCCCCCTGCTGCCGCCACGAAACTGTCACCAAACTGTCATCTTTGCTGTATTTGAACGCATTCAGGATCAGATTGGACACCGCGCTGTGCAACTCCCGGTAGTCACCGGGTATCTTTACCCGGGTGTCTGACTGCAGGGTCAACGCGCGTTCGGGATACAGCGTGTGCAATTCGTCGACAAGCTCCTGGAGCAATGCCGCGATATCAACCTGCTCGCGGCGGGTCTGGGTGCGAACGCTTTCCAGACGCGACAGCCAGAGCAGGTCCTTCAGCAGATTCTCCATGCGGTCGGTCTGCTGGGACATCTGCTCCAACGGCCGTTGAAACCGCGGCTCCAGTTGCTCCGCATTCGCCAGAATCATCTCCAGATAGCCCTTGATCACCGTGAGCGGAGTGCGTAGTTCATGGGACACGTTGCCCACAAAGTCGCGCCGCATCTGCTCAAGATGAGCTTCCTTGGTGATATCACGCACGAACACCAGACGATCGCCGTTGCCAAACAGGGTGATGGCAAACTGCAGCGTCTGCTCCCGATCGCCCTGCATGCGCAGCTGGAGGGGGTCTTCAAAGGCGCCTGCGATGTAGTAGCGATGGAAGGCCGGCAAGCGCACCAGGTTGAGCAGCGCCTGGCCGCGGTCAGCAGGATAGCGCAGCCCCAGCAGCCGCTGCGCCGCGTCATTACTCCACTCGATGGCGCCACCGGCGCTGACCATGACAGCGCCGTCGTGCATGGAGGAAAGCGAGTCCTGCAGGTAATCGAGTCGCGAGCGCAGTTCCATCTCACGCATGCTGGCCTTGCGCTGCAGCTGGTAAAGGCGGTCATACAGTTCGCCCCAGAAGCCCAGGGCTTCCGGTGGCTCTAGGGACGGGTCCTGAAGCCAGCGCAGAAGGCGGCGCATCTGCCACGCCCAGCGCACCGTCAGCGCCAGCAGCGCCGCCGAGAGCAACAGCCAGGGCCAGCCGATGAGCCAACCGGCGGTGAGCGCTACCGCTACCAGTGCCAGCAGCCGGCGCAGTTCCGCCAGCCAAGCGGCCTGTGGACTCACCGCGCGGGAACTCCGCGGGCAGAGAACCGGTAGCCGGTACCGCGCACCGTCTGCACGAGGTCGCTGTAGTCAGCCTGTGGGGTCTGCAGCGCCTTACGCAGGCGCCGAATATGCACGTCCACCGTGCGCTCCTCCACGTACACGTTGGCCCCCCAGACCTGGTCCAGTAGCTGGCTGCGTGTATAGGCCCGCTCCGGGTGCGACATGAAAAATTGCAGCAGGTTGAATTCGGTGGGCCCCATTTCAACCGGCTCGTCGCAGAGGAAGATGCGCCGACTCTCGCCATCCAGGACCAGCTGGGCAACCTGGATACGGTCCTGTTCATCCCCGCCAGCGGAGCGTCGCAGCAGCGCCTTGATGCGGGCGATCAGCTCGCGCGGCGCAAACGGTTTCGTGATGTAATCGTCAGCGCCCACATCCAGCCCCTGGATCACGTTGTCCTCCGCGGTCTTCGCTGTGAGCATGATGACGGGCACGTCACGGGTGGTATCAGTGCGCTTGAGCCGGCGCAGCAGCTCGAGGCCACTGCCGCCGGGCAGCATCCAGTCCAACAGAACCATGTCCGGGCGTTCGTCAACGATCAGAGTAAAGGCATCCTGGATGTTCTCCGCCTCAAGGCAACGGAAGCCCGCAATCTCCAGCGCCATGCGCAACATATCGCGGATGGCAAACTCATCATCAACAATCAATACCTGACGTTCATTCATTGGTCACATTGTCCTCTTTTTCGCGCTGTATCCACGTATTAGATGAGGAAATTGTGACAATTAAATGACAAGCCACCCTGCGCTGCTGCATTTCTGCCACAGCGACAGGGTGTGACTGCATGGAAGAGGCCCTCCGGGCCTAACGCAGACTGGCGTTGATGTTGGCCAGCACCTTGTCGCCCGGGCACAGATCTTCCTCGACCAGGCTGTTCAGCGGGCGACGCGAGGTCTCCATAATGTCATGCAGGTCCCGGGAGTCCTTGTCCATGTAGATGAGTCCGGTCAGGATCTGCCCCTCGGCGCTGTGCCTCTGCAATGCCACCATGGCCGAAACCCTGTCGAAAGGGTCCAGGTCGGGCGCGAGTTTTTCCAGGTGGAGCACGGAGCCGTCGTGCAGGGTCACTTCCTGGCTGCGGCCCGCCGGGTAACTGGTGGTGATTTCCTCGCGCATGGGCACGAAGTCCACGGTCCCGGTGGCCTCGGCGTGCTCACGCACGAAATCATAGCTCTTGGTAGACCCCGGGTTGTTATTGAAGGTGACGCAGGGGGAGATGACGTCAATCAGCGCGAATCCGCGATGGGAAATGGCCGCCTTGATCAATGGCACCAGCTGGCCCTTGTCACCGGAAAAGCTGCGCGCCACGAAGGTCGCACCGAGCTGCAGGGCAAGGCCGGGAAGATCAATCGCAGAAAAGGGGTTCGGGTCACCCTTCTTGCTTGCCGACCCGGCGTCCGCCGTCGCCGAATCCTGCCCTTTGGTCAGGCCATAGCAGCCATTGTTCATGACGATATAGACCATATTGAGGTTGCGCCGCACCGCGTGGGCAAACTGCCCCATACCGATGGACGCTGTATCACCATCACCCGAGACGCCGAGGTATAACAGGTCTCGGTTGGCCATATTGGCGCCGCTGACGACCGAGGGCATGCGCCCGTGCACCGAGTTGAAACCGTGGGATTTGCCGAGGAAATAGGTCGGCGACTTCGAGGAACAGCCGATACCTGACAGCTTCGCGATCTTGTGTGGCTCCAGGGCCAACTCATGGCAGGCGCGCACAATGGCACCGGAAATGGAGTCGTGACCGCAGCCCGCACACAGCGTGGAGATCGAACCTTCGTAGTCGGTACGGGTGTAGCCCAGCGCGTTGACCGGGAGGTCGGGATGACGGAATTTGGGAAGCTGATAACTCATGACCTGTTCTCCGCGCCGGCGACCATACGTTCGCGACGCAAGGGGGTGACGTTGTAGCCGGGCATCTGCTGCAGAATCTGTTTGCGGATGTTCCGGGCACTGATCGGGGTACCATCAAAACAGAGTACCGACTTCAGTTTATCCGGGCCCAGTTCGAATTCAGCCATGAGCAGCGTACGCAGCTGGGCATCGCGGTTCTGCTCGATCACAAACACCCGCTCGTGCCGGGCGATAAAATCCGCCACCTCCTGATTGAACGGAAAGGCGCGAACGCGCATGGCATTCAGCGGCACACCGTCCTCCGCGAGGTAGTCGCGGGCCTCCATGGAGGACTCTTCGCTGGTGCCATAAAAGAGAATGGCGGTATCTGTTTCCTGCTCGCTCTGCGTTTCCAGCGGGCGCGGCACCCACGCCTTGATGGTTTCCCATTTGGCCATCAGGCGGTGCATGTTCTTCTCGTACTCTTCGCCCTTTTCCGTGTACACGGCATATTCGTCACGCGAGGTTCCGCGTGTGAAGAACGCTCCTTTTTCCGGGTGCGTGCCAGGTATGGTGCGGTAACAGATGCCGTCGCCATCGACGTCGAGATAACGTCCGTAGCGTTCCATCTGCTCCAGTTGCTCCGCGTTCAGGACCTTGCCGCGGTCGTAGCGGCGCGCGTCATCCCAGGTCAGTGGCGGCGACATGTTGTCGTTCATCCCCAGGTCGAGGTCGGTCATCAGGATAATGGGGGTCTGTAAGCGCTCCGCCAGATCGAAGGACAGTGCGCCAAAGTCAAAGCACTCTTTCGGCGTGGACGGGAACAGCAGGACCTGCTTGGTGTCGCCGTGGGAGGCGTAGGCCGCCGACAGCACATCGGACTGCTGGGTACGGGTCGGCATGCCCGTGGACGGGCCAGCACGCTGCACATCGAACAGCACCGTGGGTATTTCAGCGAAGTAGGCCAGGCCCAGAAACTCACTCATGAGCGACAGGCCCGGGCCGCTGGTCGCGGTGAATGCCCGGGCGCCGTTCCAGCTCGCGCCGACCACCATGCCGATCGCTGCAAGCTCGTCTTCCGCTTGCAGAATCGCGTAGTTCTTGCGCCCGGTACCCGGGTCAATGCGCAGCCGCTTGGCATAGCGCTCGAAGGCATCGACGACGGAGGTAGACGGGGTAATGGGATACCAGGCCGCTACCGTAGCGCCGCCGTAAATTGCTCCCAGGCCCAGCGCCGTGTTGCCATCCAGCAGGATGTTGTCACCGACCTTGTCGGAAGCGCGAACGCGAATACCAATCGGGCACTCGAAGTGCTCCTGGGCGTATTGATACCCGAGCTCCAGCGCATGAATGTTGGGCAGGATGAGTTTGTCCTTGCCCTTGAACTGGTCTTCCACCAAACCGGTGAGCACAGCGAAATCGATGTCCAGCAGCGCCGCCAGTGCCCCCACATAGATGACGTTGCGGAACAGCTGGCGTTGCCTTGGATCCTGGTATTCCTCATTGCAAATGCGCGTCAGTGGAATACCAAAGATATTGACGTCGTTGCGCATCAGGCGCAGGTCCAGCGGCTTGGTATTGTCATAAATGAAGTAGCCGCCCGGCTCCACTTCCCTGATGTCCTGCGGCATGCTCTGTGGATTGACCGAGAGCATAATATCCACGCCACCGCGACGGCCCAGGTAACCGCGCTCGCTGACGCGCACCTCGTACCAGGTGGGCAGCCCCTGGATATTGGACGGGAATATGTTTTTCGGGCACACGGGCAGTCCCATGCGGAAGATTGCCTTGGCGAACAGGTTGTTGGCACTGGCGCTGCCAGTGCCATTGACGTTGGCGAACTTGATGACGAACTCATTGACGGATTGCAGCGCTTGCATGGTTTATTGCCCCGCTTTGGTAACGCTGTAGAGAAATTTCTGCATGTCCCAGGCTGATGTGGGGCAGCGCTCGGCACAGAGCCCGCAGTGCAGGCAGACGTTCTCGTCCTTGACCATCACGCGCTGCGTGGGCAGCTCCGTGGAGACGTAGAGGTCCTGTGCCAGATTGCCCGCCGCTGCGCTGAGGCGCGTGCGCAGTTCCGATTCCTCCGCATTCTCGACAAAGGAAATGCAGTCCGTCGGACAGATATCGACGCAGGCATCACATTCGATGCAGCGCGGGGTGTCGAACACGGTTTGCACGTCGCAATTGAGACAGCGCTCGGCCTCCTTGAACCCCGTGCTCAGGTCGAAGCCGAGTTCCACCTCGAGCTTGCGGTTGCGCAGCGTTTCCTCGAGCGGCGCCATGGGCACCACGAAACGCTTGTCGTTCTCCACCTGGTTGTCGTAGCTCCACTCGTGGATACCCATTTTCTGGCTGACCAGGTTGGTCATCGGCGCCGGGCGGTTGGTGACGGGCTCGGCACGACAGAACAGGTCGATACTGATGGCGGCCTGGTGACCGTGGGCCACCGCGGTGATGACGTTTTCTGGCCCGAATGCGGCATCACCGCCGAAGAACACCCGCGGGTTGGTCGACTGGAAAGTCACCTTGTCGACGACCGGCATGTCCCAGTTGTCAAACTCAATGCCGAGATCGCGCTCCACCCAGGGAAAGGCGTTATCCTGGCCGATGGCCATCAGCACATCGTCGGCTTCCATGAACACAAGGTCCTCACCCGTGGGCACCAGGCTGCGCTTGCCGTTCTCGTCGTACTGCGCCTCGACTTTCTCGAAGAGCATACCTTTCAGCTCGCCATTCTCGACCACGAATTCCTTGGGCACGTGGTTGTCGTAAATCGGAATGCCCTCGTGCATGGCATCCTCTTTTTCCCACGGCGACGCCTTCATGTCGGCAAACGGGCTGCGCACCACAACCCGCACATCTTCACCGCCGAGACGGCGCGAGGTGCGGCAGCAGTCCATCGCGGTATTCCCGCCACCCAGTACCAGTACGCGCTTGCCGATACTGCTGGTGTGCTCGAACGCAACGCTGGCCAGCCAGTCGATACCGATGTGCACGCGCTTCCCGGCCTCCTCGAGACCGGGCAGATTCAGGCCCCGTCCGCGGGGCGCACCGGTGCCCACAAACACCGCATCGTAGTCCTTTTCGAGTACGCTTTTCAGGCTGGTAACTTCGGTATTGAAATGTGTCACCACGCCCATGTCGAGGATGTATCCGACCTCCTCATCCAGCACCGAGGCCGGCAGCCGGAAGGACGGAATCTGGCTGCGCATCATACCGCCACCGGCAAACTGGTTGTCGTAGATGTCGATGTCGTACCCCAGTGGCATGAGGTCACGCGCTACCGTCAGCGATGCCGGCCCGGCACCGATGAGTGCGATACGCTTGCCGTTCTTCTGCTCCGGGATGCGCGGCAGCCGCTCGCTGATATCGGTCTTGTTGTCGGCCGCAACACGCTTCAGGCGACAGATGGCCACCGGCTCCTCACCCTTGGCGATGCGGCCGCGCCGACAGGCGGGCTCGCAGGGCCGGTCGCAGGTGCGACCGAGAATGCCCGGGAACACGTTGGATTCCCAGTTCACCATGTAGGCATCGTCGTAGCGGCCTGCGGCAATCAGCCGAATGTATTCCGGGACCGGTGTATGCGCCGGGCAGGCATACTGGCAGTCCACGACTTTGTGGAAGTACTCGGGGTTCTTGATATCAGTTGGGTTCACAGCGAAGACCTGTTTTGAACGTTATGTAGCGGGCTCGCGACCATGATGGCACACCTTGAAAGTGTGTCACAAAGCCCGGTGGTTTGCATCTACACGCAGGGCCAATTCGCGCTCCCGACGTGCACCAGGAGCTGTTTACTGCGGCGCTGGCAGGATTATTGAACCACCCTAGAACCAGCCGAACAGTCCGCCGCCACGGGGCAGGGAGTCCGCGCAGCCGTTGAGTTGCACCGTATACAGCGCAGCGCGATCACGCACTTTGGCGGCAACATTCAGCAACCACGCCTTGTTGCGATAGCTGCCACGGTTATAGCCGCCATGTCCCTCGTGGTAGGCGAGGTAAAGGCGGTAGGCGTCGTTCTTTGCAATACCGCTGCGGTGCAGTGACTCGTTGTTATACCAGCCGATGAAATCCATCGAGTCGCCAAAGTCATCGCGATCCGCCCCGTAGTTCCCTGTGCTGCGCTGATAGGCTTTCCAGGTGGATTTGATCGCCTGGCTGTAGCCGTAAGAGTTGGAGGGTCGCAAGCCGGGTATGATGCCGAAGATACGCGTACGCGGCGGTTTGGCCTGCGCTACGAAGCGCGACTCCTGGTGCATGATGGCCAGCATGACCGGCACCGGACTACCCCAGGCTTTCTCCGCGTCCAGCGCGTCACCGTACCAGTCGTCCTTCTCGCGGAAGATATTGCAGGCGTTGTCCACATTGCTCGGTGGCGTCGTCGCACAGGCAGACAGCAGCAGGATCAGTAGCGCCGGCAGCAAGCCCCTCATGACATTGCACCGTGCCTGCGCAGCAGGGTGAGCAATGCTGCCTCATCCATCACGGGAACATTCAGTTCCGTTGCCTTACCCAACTTGGAACCGGCACCCGGCCCCGCCACCACCATCGTGGTTTTTGCCGAAACACTGCCTGCCACACGTGCACCGAGAGACTCCAGCAGGGTTTTGGCCTCGCTGCGCCCCAGGGACTCCAGCTTGCCGGTAACCACCCAGGTTTCGCCCGCCAGCGGTAACGCCTCTGCCGGACGCACTTCCAGGTCCGGCCAATGCACGCCGGCGTCGCGCAGCGCCTGCACCACCGACAGGCTGTCGGCAGAATCCAGGAACTGTCGCAGGTGGTCGGCTACAACGGGCCCCACATCGGGAACCGCCAGCAGGGCTTCTTCACTGGCTGCGGCAAGCGCCTCCCAGGAGCCGAAGTGGCGCGCGAGATTTCCCGCCGTGGATTCACCCACTTCGCGAATACCCAGCGCGTAGATGAACCGCTGCAGCGTCGTCGCCTTGCTTTTCTCCAGCGCTGCGAGCACATTATCGACCGACTTCGCTCCCATGCGCTCCAGCCCCAACCAGGCCTCGCGCGGCAGGGTGTAGAGGTCGGCGACGGTACGCACCAGACCCTGATCGACCAGCTGGTCAACCAGCTTGTCGCCCAGGCCTTCCACATCCATTGCCCGGCGCGACACAAAATGGCGAATCGCCGCTTTCTGTTGCGCCTGACACACCAGTCCTCCCATGCAGCGCAAGACTGCCTCGTCCGCGGCACGCTCCACAACGGAACCGCAAACCGGGCAGCTGTCGGGAAAACACACCGGCTGCGCGTTCTCCGGACGTTGCTCCGGTACAACAGCCACCACCTGCGGAATCACATCGCCCGCGCGGCGCACGATCACCGTGTCACCGATGCGCACATCCAGTCGCTCCACCTCATCGGCATTGTGCAGTGTCGCATTGCTGACCGTCACCCCGCCGACAAACACAGGCTCAAGACGTGCCACCGGGGTAATGGCTCCGGTGCGCCCCACCTGGAATTCCACGGCCAACAACCGCGTCATCTCCTCCTGTGCCGGAAACTTGCGCGCAATGGCCCAGCGCGGGGCGCGGGAGACGAAGCCGAGGCGCTGCTGCAGCTGCAGATCGTTGACCTTGTACACAATGCCGTCAATGTCATAGGGGAGCGTCGCCCGGCGCTCTGCCAGCGCCTCATAGTAGTCCTCGCAGGCATCAATACCCTTGACCACCCGGGATTCGGCATTGATCCTCAGACCCCAGGTATGCAACCGCTGCAGGATGTCTGAGTGACGGGCGGGCATCTCTCCGCCCTCGTACAGACCGACGCTGTAGCAGCACATCTGCAGCGGGCGCCGCGCGGTGATGCGCGCATCCAGCTGACGCAGGCTGCCGGCCGCGGCATTGCGCGGGTTCACAAAGGTTTTTTCGCCGCGCTCACGCGCTTCCTCGTTCAACTGCTCAAAGCCCGCACGCGGCAGGTAGATTTCGCCGCGCACTTCGAGCAGGTGAGGAAAGCCGCCGCCGCGAAGTCGCAGTGGCACGGACGCCACAGTGCGCACATTGTGCGTGATGTCCTCACCGGTTGTGCCGTCACCGCGGGTCGCACCCCGCTGCAGTTGCCCGTCGCGGTACAGCAGGCTGACCGCTATACCGTCGAGTTTCGGCTCACAGGCGAACTCCAGCGCATCATCGGGCGCCCAGCCAAGCCGGTCCAGGAGGCGTCGGTTGAAGTCGCGCAGGTCCTCAGCACTGAACGCATTGTCCAGCGACAGCATGGGCATTTCATGCTGCACCTGGGCAAACTGGGAAACGGGCGTTGCACCTACCCGCTGGGTGGGTGAATCCGGTGTACACAAGGCGGGATACTGCGCCTCAAGCGCACGCAGGCGCTGCATGCAGCGGTCGTATTCAGCATCCGGCACACTGGGGTTGTCCAGCACATGGTACTGATAATTCCAGCTGTCGAGTTGCTCACGCAAGCGGGCCGCCTCGTCTGCCGCTGCCAGGGCGTTCGCCATGTGTCTACGCCCTAATGCGACCGGGCGAGCATGCGCCGCTCGAGATCGCGGATCTGCTGCCGCGAATGCTCCAGGGTCTGGCGGGTCAGCGCGCTGCGGGTCTCGTCGAGGACGTCGCCCTTCAGGTTACGCGCCACGGTCTGCGCTGTTTCCAACATGTAGTCGAAGGCCTGCATCATGTCGGCGGGCCCGGGCAAGGTGACAAAAAACACCAGCCCCGGTGTACTGAAATCGGACATGTTATCGATGTCGAACACACCGGGCTGCATCATGTTGGCTACGCTGAACTGTATCGGGCCGCGCCCGGCTTCTTGCTCATGACGGTGAAAAAAACTCATGTCGCCAAAACGGAGATCGCAGGCGAGCAGGATGTGCAGGATGTCGTCCCCGCGGAAGCCCTCGGCATCGCGTGCCACCACATTCAACATGAAAACCTCAGGCTCTACGTCACGAGGCAGGAGGCCGGGTTCATCGACCTGCCGCTCTTCGGCTTCCAGCGCGTCCAGCCAGTCGAGGTTCTCAGGCTCGTCACGGGTACTCAACCCACTGACCAGGTCATCATCAGCGGGGCCGGTTTTGGCTGCGCGTTTGCGGGAAGCGCGGCTCTTGCCGGCACGTGCGGCATCGTTGTCGTCCTGCTGCGCCGCGGTCGCCGCAGGACGCTCCGTCGCCTCGCTGTCACGACCTTTCGCCGCTGCGGCTTCAGCGCCATCGGCCTTGTGCTGGGCTCGGGCGTCAAGCAGGTCGCCGCGGTGCACCACCCGTGCCCCCCCATTGGGCAACTCCCGGTACACGGCAATGTCGAGGTCTCCGCCTTCACTGCCCTCCTCGCCCACCAGTTTGATGCGCACAGCAGCGCGCCGATCGTTACGTACCCGGCGCCAGGCATCCAGCAAAACCGCCAGAATCAGCAGTACACCGGCAATTACCATCCAATCGCGTATCGTCAAGTCCATCACAGCTGCGCCCGCTTCCTCCGCTTGTCCTAACTCGCCGCCAGTTCCGCTGCCTCTTCGACGTCCACCGTCACCAGACGGGACACACCGGGTTCGTGCATGGTGACACCCATCAACTGGTCCGCCAATTCCATGGATATCTTGTTGTGGGTAATGTAGATGAACTGCACTTTCTCGGACATTTCCTTGACCATGCGTGCATACCTGCCCACGTTGGCATCGTCCAGCGGCGCGTCCACTTCGTCAAGCATACAGAACGGGGCGGGATTAAGCTGGAAAATCGAAAACACCAGGGCGATCGCGGTCAGCGCCTTCTCGCCACCCGACAGCAGGTGGATAGTGCTGTTCTTCTTGCCGGGGGGGCGGGCCATGATGGTGATGCCCGTATCCAGGAGGTCGTCGCCGGTCATCTCCAGATACGCGTTGCCGCCACCGAACACGCGCGGAAACAGGTCCTGCAGCCCTGAGTTCACCTTGTCGAAGGTGTCGCGGAATCGGCTGCGTGTCTCCTTGTCGATCTTGCGGATCGCCGAGGCGAGGGTTTCCAGCGCGGTTTCCAGATCCTCGTTCTGGGCATCCAGGTACTGCTTGCGCTCAGACTGCAGGGCATATTCGTCTATCGCCGCGAGGTTGATGGGGCCCAGCCTGGCCACACGGGCCGCCACCCGCTCGAGAGCACTCTGCCACTCCGCCTCGTTGGCGCCCTCGGGCATCCCGGCCAGCACGGTGTCGACCTCTTGGTCCAGCTCCCGCAGCTGGCGCAGCACGTTATCTCGCTGCACCTGCAGGCCCTGCTGTTGCAAACGCTGTTGCTCCAGGTCGGCGCGCACCGACTGGGCGCGCTGCTCAATCGCCGCCCGCTGCTGTTCTGCCTGGCGCAGCGCGTGCTCCACCTCCGCCACCGCCTGCCGCGCCTGGGTCAGCTCTGCTTCAGAGGCGAGCCGCAGCGCCAGCTGTTCCTCGAGCTCCTGCTGTAAAGCGACCACCGGATCGTCACTCTCCATCAGGCTGCCCTGCAGGGACTCCCGCCGCTCCTCCAGTTGGGTCACCTGGGAGCGCGCACGTTCCATGGTTTCCGTCACGCCACGCAGCTGTGTTTGCAGTGACTGGTGACGCATTGCGGACTGGTGCGCCGCATCCTTGTCGTGACGCGCCTTCTGCCGCACAGTATCGAGCTGGTTGCGCGCTGCATCCCGACGTGCCAGCAGTTCCTCGCGCTGGCGGGAGTCAGTCTCCATCCGCTCGATGGCCTCCGCAAGCAGCAGCCGGGCTTCCGCAACTGACTCCTGCTCCTGCGTAAACTGACCGCGGGTATCGGCGATATCCGAGGCCAGGCGCTCGCGACGAGCACCGATTTGCTCCATACGCGCCTGCTGCGCCGACAGGGCAGCCCGCAGCTCAGCATGCTGCCGCGCCAGCTGCTGCTGCTCACGCTGGCTGTCCTGGCGCTGGTTCTCCAGGCCCTGTTGCCGTTCGCGAAGCTCGGCCTGGGATTCCTCGAGCTCAGAGACCTGCTGCGCAGTGACATCGACCTCCTGCACCAGACGCTCCAGCTCCTGCTGGCGCTGGATGACGCCCCCCGCCTGCTGACCGGGACGGGCCACCCGCAGCCAATCGCGACCCAGCCAGATACCGTCCGCGGTAATCACCGATTCACCGGCCGCCAGCTGGTTGCGCAGCTGCAGCGCGGAGGGCAGGTCGGGTGCCACACGGACACCCGCCAGCAGGCTTGCGACCGCCGCAGGCCCCTGCACGCGAGATGCAAGATGGTCGGAGCTCGACGGAGCCTCTGCGACGCCGCGCTGGACCAGGCTGACCTGTCCCTGCTCCAGCGCCTGCAGGGAATCGGCCAGGTCTCCCAATTGCTCTACGCAGACCGCCTGCAGATAATCACCCAGCGCTGTTTCAACCGCCTGTTGCCAGCCGTCCTCAACCTGCAGCTGTTCCAACAGTCGAGGCTGCGCCTGCAGCCCCTGCGCCGCCAGCCACTGGCTGACACCCTGGTCTCGATCTTCCGTCGCCGCCTGCTGCAATGCCTCCAGCGAGGCCTGCCGGCCGCGCAGCTGCTGCAGGCGTGAGCGACTCTCGTTCAGCTGCGCGGACAGGTGAGTCTCTTCCTCGCGCGCCGCCGCCAGCGCCTCGACCCGCTCATCGCTGCGCAGCTCGGCGGCAGCCATCTGCTCCTCCAGCAGGGCGATGTCTTCGGCCACCGCCTCCAGATCGGCGTCATCGTCACCGACCACCAGACCAGCACGCTCTTCCTCCAGCTGCTGTACCCGTCGCTGCAAACGCTGCTGAGCCTGTTCCAGGTGCTGGATACGCGACTGCTGCACCTCCGCCTGCTGTCGTGGCGCCGCTGCCTGGTGATTGAATTCATCCCACTGTTGCTGCCAGTGCAGCATGGCCTCTTCGGCTTCCTGCAGCGCATTGGCGGACTCTTCCTCCGCCGCCTGCAGCAGCTCCAGCTCCGGCTCCAGCGTCTCCAGCTCCTGCTCCCAGGCTCTCAGCTTGTCCTGATCCTGCTGCAGATGTGCCTGCGCCTCGTCGAGACTGCTCAGCGCCTGACGAAGATCGGCATGCAGTTGCTGCGCGCGCTCTTTCTGGAACTTGATGGCCTGCTCCAGCCGCGCCACCTCGGCACCCAGCGCGTAGTAGGTCGCCTGCACCGCATTGAAGCTGTCTGTGCGCTCGGTGTAATCCTGGCGATGCTGCTCGATGCCGGTATCCACCTGCTGGTGCTCGGCGTTCACCGCCTCCAGCCGCACCTCCAGTTCACCGATCGCCTGGCCACACTGACGCGCCTGGCCATCCAGCTGCTGCCACTGCAGCGCGTAAAGCTGGGCTTTCAGGGTGCGCTCTTCCGCCTTGAGTTCGCTGTATTTCTCAGCCGCCTGGGCCTGCCGCTGCAGATGCTGCAACTGGCGCTGCAACTCGTCGCGCAGGTCGGTGAGACGCTCCAGGTTTTCCATGGTGCGACGCATGCGGTTCTCGGTTTCCTTGCGCCGCTCCTTGTACTTGGAGATACCCGCCGCCTCCTCGATAAACACGCGCAGGTCTTCGGGACGCGATTCGATGAGGCGCGAGATCATGCCCTGCTCGATGATCGCATAGCTGCGCGGGCCGAGCCCGGTACCCAGGAAGATGTCGGTAATGTCCCGGCGTCGACAGCGTGCGCCATTCAGGAAATATTCAGACTGCGCCTCCCGAGTGACCAGACGCTTGATGGAGATTTCAGCGTAACTGGCGTACTCACCGCCGACACCGCCGTCGCTGTTGTCGAATACCAGCTCGATAGAGGCCTGTCCCACCGGCTGGCGATTGATCGAGCCATTGAAAATGACATCGGTCATCGATTCCCCGCGCAGGTTCTTGGCGGAACTCTCACCCATCACCCAGCGCACGGCATCGATAACGTTGGATTTGCCGCAGCCATTGGGGCCTACCACGGCACACATGTTACTGGGGAAGTTGACAGTGGTGGGATCGACAAACGACTTGAAGCCGGCCAGCTTGATGGATTTTAGTCGCATATCACTTTAAGTTTGTTTTGTAACTTTCTGTTTTATATAGCATTTAAACCCAAAAAGCCGGCTTCTCTGCCACCCCGCGAATACTAGATGTAGTGTACCCAACTTCCTCCGGCAACACTATGCCTGAGGGGGGCGAATGTGACATCACCCCTGCCGGGGTGCGAGCGTGATCAGACGGGGCTCATCTGACAATGAAGGCTGCAAGGGGCCGATGCGCCCCAGCCAGGTGGCGTTTTCCTCGCCGGGGGTGCCCGCGGGCGACACCTGCACCAGGACCAGAATCTCGCCCGCCTCCGACAGCTTCTGGCCGGCCATGGAGCTGCTGTCGTCCAGACGCAGGGTCGCCGGGAGCTGGCTGGCCGCCAGCCGCTGCACCGCGATCGGCATCCGGCTTTCGCTGGCGGCGGCACGGGCAAGCACGAATACCGTGTCGGACTCGGCCAGCTCAGCGCCTTCAGGCAAGGCGACCCGCACCGTGACGCCGGGACTGATGTCCGTGGGCGACTCGACCGGTTCCTCGCCCAGACGCTGGCGTGCCTCGGCGATTACGCCGGCGATCAGCTGCTGCCCCTCACTACCGGGTGCTTCCATCACGATGAGACGCTCCCAGTACTGAATGGCGGCGCGGAACTGCCCTCGCTCAAACGCCGCCATACCCAGCAAACCCAGCGCAGTCCGCTGCTGCGGGTCGATGGCCAGAGCCTGCTCGGCACGGGCCTGTGCAGTGGCATTCAGGGTACGACCATCCGCCAGATAACGCGCCTGGGCGGCGTAGGCGAGTCCCTGCGGGTCCTCCGGTGCCGCCTGCACCATCCTGTCGTAGGTTTCCGCGGCAAGCGCGAACTCCCCCTGCCCCATCTGGTAACGCCCCAGCAGCGCAAGGTAGTGCAGATTGTCCGGACGCTGTACGGCGCGCGCTTCGATCGCGTCCATCAGCTGCAGCAGCTGCGCCTCGCTGGGCGCCTCACCCAGGGCGCCGAGTTGGCGGGCAATCTGGACATCGGTGACGGCCCCCAGTTCATGGTAGAGCCACGCCGACATCAACCCGACCAGCGGCAGCAGCGCCCACAGTGGAAAGGCATGGCGCGCAGGCTGCGCTGGCGCCGCTCCCTCCTGTCCCTGCTGGTCTTCCAGCAACCGCAGTTGCGTGTCGGTTTCCAGGTCGGTCTCACCGGCCTCTGCCAGTTCGGCGCGGCGCAGCCGGTACCAGTCGAGATTGGCCTGTGCACCATCGTCGATCGGTCGCTTCGCCGCCCAACCCGGGAACAGCAGAAACAGGCCACTGAGCACGACCAGGCCGGCGCAGGCGAACAGGAATGTTGTCAAGCGTCTTTCTCCGGTGTCTGCAGCAAGGCGGCGAGCTGTGCCTGATCATCCTCGGTCAGTGAGGCCGCGCCGTCGCGCCGACCGCGCAGAATCAACAGCAGGCCAGCCACCCCCGCGAGCAGCAGGATCAGCGGTGCCAGCCACAGCACCGCGGTAGCGGCATTGAAAGCGGGCCGGTAACGCACGAATTCGCCATAGCGCGCGACCATGAACTCAAGGATTTCTTCATCGCTGGCGCCGGCCTCCAGTTGCTGGTGCAGCAGGCGACGCAGGTCCTGGGAGATCGGCGCATTGGAGTCGGCAATATTCTGGTTCTGGCACTTGGGACAACGCAACTCCTCACTGAGCAGCTGATAGCGCGCCTCCAGCGCCGGGGTGCTGAACTCGTAGGTCTCAATGACCGCGCCTGAGTGTACAGTCAGTAGCAACAGGGCGCACAGTGACAGCAATCTCACCTTCACGGCTGCTGCCCCATGGCCAGCACTTCGCGCCAGATCGGCTCGAGGGTGTCGCGCCAGACCCGGTCATCTACCACGCCAACATGGCGGTAGCGAATCACACCGGCGGCATCGACCAGATAGGTCTCGGGTGCGCCATAGACGCCAAGATCCACCCCCAGCGTGCCCTCGCGATCGACAATATTGGCTCGGTAGGGGTCGCCCAGCTCACGCAGCCAGCGGCGTGCGGCCTCGTCCTCGTCCTTGTAGTTGATACCGTATATCGGCACGCCGCTGTCGGCCAACCGCTGTAGATAGGGGTGCTCGGCGCGACAGGAAATACACCAGGTCGCCCAGACGTTGAACAGCGCGGGCTCACCAATCACGTCCTCGCGGGAGAGCTCGCGACCGTCCGCCAGAGCGGTGAGGGTAAACGCGGGCAGGGGCTTGTCGATAAGCGCGGAGGGTAGCGCCATCGGATCCAGCGACAGCCCGCGGTACAGGAAGCCTGCAAGCACAACAAAAATCAACAGGGGCAGGAACAGCTTAAGCCTGGGCGCCACGCACACCCCCTTGCCGCAGACTGTCTCGCGCCGCGCTGCGCTGGCGACGATAGCGCTTGTCGGCAACCGTCAGGAAGCCGCCCACGGCCATCAACAGGGCCCCGGCCCACATCCAGCGCACAAAAGGCTTGTAGTGCAGGCGGATCGCCCACGCGCCCGCCGTACCCACCGGTTCGCCCATGGCGACAAACAGGTCACGGAATATACCGGCGTCGATCGAGGCCTCCGTCATGACACTGCCACTGGCCAGATAACGACGTTTCTGCGGGGCCAGGCGAACCACCTCGCGGCCATCCCGATACACCACAAAGCGCGCCTCATCAGCGACGAAATTGGGTCCCTGTACCGTGCGCACATCGATAAAGCGGAATTCGTAACCGGCCAGGGTATCGCTATCGCCAGGACTCATCTTGAGGTCGTGTTCGATGTTGTACTGGCTGGTGAGTACGACACCGATAATCGTGGCGGCGAAGCCAACGTGCGCCACCACCATACCCCAGTAACTGGGCGTAAGACGGGCCAGACCTGCCGCGAGGGAGGCACTGTGGCGCACCCGGTTGGCGATATCGCGGAGCAGGCCCACCACCAGCCAGCCGGCAAACAGCACCGCCAGAGCCACCCAGACGTTGTAATCACCCGCGTGCAGAAGCGGCAGCGTGAGCGCGCAACCCAGGGTGACCAGCGCGGGCACCAGCAGCTCCGCCTTCCAGCGACGGGTACTGTCACGCTTCCAGCGCGATAACGGCCCAACCGTCATGAAGGGTACCAGCAAGGCCATCAAGGGAATGAATACGGCATTGAAGTACGGCGGGCCGACGGAGTACTTACCCTGCCCGAGGGCGTCCATGAGCAGCGGAAACAGCGTGCCGAAGAGGACGGTCAGCGTGGCCACCAGAAACACCACGTTGTTCACCAGCAGCAGGGATTCACGGGAAATCCAGGCGAAACTCACCCGGCTCGCCACGGCCGGGGCGCGCAGAGCGTAGAGCACCAGCGAACCGCCGGTGACGATGCCCAGAAAAACCAGAATGAACATGCCACGTGCGGGATCCGTGGCGAAGGCGTGCACCGAGGTCAACACACCCGAACGCACCAGGAAGGTCCCCAACAGGCTCAGTGAGAAGGCAAAAATGGCGAGCAACACTGTCCAGCTCTTGAACAGGCCGCGTTTCTCGGTGGCCGCCAGCGAATGCACCAGCGCGGTACCCGCCAGCCAGGGCATGAACGAGGCATTTTCAACCGGATCCCAGAACCACCAGCCGCCCCAACCCAGTTCGTAATAAGCCCACCAGCTGCCGAGCATGATGCCCAGCGTGAGAAAGGCCCAGGCGACATTGGTCCAGGGCCGCGACCAGCGCGCCCATGCGGCGTCCAGCCGGCCGCCGAGCAGCGCGGCAATGGCAAACGCGAAAGCAACCGAGAAGCCCACGTAGCCCATGTACAGCAGCGGTGGGTGAATAATCAGCCCGAAGTCCTGCAGCAGCGGATTCAGATCCTGGCCATCGGCGGGCGTGCCGGGTAGCAGGCGCGCAAAGGGGTTGGACGTCAGTAGCGAGAACGCCAGAAAACCAACACCGACAAAGCCCATGACCGCGAGCACCCGGGACAGCATCACCAGCGGCAGCTGGGGGCTGAACACGGCCACGGCGAAGGTCCAGAGGGCGAGGATCCACACCCACAGGAGAAGAGAACCTTCATGATTGCCCCACACGGCGGAGAACTTGTAGTACCAGGGCAGCAGGCTGTTGCTGTTGTTGGCAACGACTTCTACCGAGAAGTCATCCTGCAGGAATGCCCAGGTCAGGCAGGCAAAACTCAGCGACGTAAACACCAGCACGCCAATCGCCAGGTTCGGCGCCAGTGCCATGGCGGTAACGTTGCGGCGCCAGCTGCCCCACAGGGGGACGGTGCAAAGCAACACCGACAGACACAGGGCCAGGATCAGCGCAAAGTGACCCAGCTCGGGGATCATTGTCCGTACCCCTGCCCGGCAGCCTGTTCAGCCATGCGCGACTTTGACGCCTCCAGCGCCTCGGCCACCTCTGGCGGCATGTAGTTCTCGTCGTGCTTCGCCAGCACTTCCGATGCCTGCAGCACGCCGTTTTCATCCAGCTTGCCGGCGGCAACCGCTCCCTGCCCCTCGTCAAACAGGTCCGGCAGGATACCCGTGTAGACCACGGGTACCACGGCCTCGTAATCGGTGACCGCAAAGCGCACTTCCAGGCTGTTGTCGCTGCGCTGCACGCTGCCGTCGACCACCATGCCACCCACCCGGATATTCTGACCCACCGGCGCCAGGCCAGCTGCCACGTCAACCGGTGGGTAAAACAGATTGATATTGCCACGCAGGGCATAGGCCATCAGGCCTATCGCGGAGCTGGAGAAGACAACGAGAAACAACACCAACCACAAACGTTGCTTGCGAACCGGGTGCATCACACCTCCTTGCTGGCGCTGGGCGGGCTACCGCCCCCCGCGCGCCGGATTTGCCCCTCAAGCTGCCGCAGGAAACGCTTTTCCCGCCGCCGGGGCGCGTAGACCATGAATACGATCACCCCAATTGTAATGAAGTAGGCGGACCAGACAAACGCACCATGGCCCTCCATCTGCACAACCGCTGCCAGCGACTCGAAATACATCAGCTGCCCTCCCGCTCGCCGGCCAGCGCCCTGACCCACGCGGTCCGTTGCTCGCGCTGCAGTATCTCCACACGCATATTGAGCAGCAGTGCGCAGGTAAACAGCGCGTAGAATGCGAGGATCATGAACAGCAGCGGATACAGCATGCTGGGATCGATGGTGCTGCCGCCGGTGAACTTGATCGACGCAGGCTGGTGCAGGCTGTACCACCAATCCACCGACTTGTAGATGATCGGGATGTTAACGGTACCCACCAGACTCAGTACGGCACAGGCCTTGGCAGCCAGTGCCTTGTTCTCGTAGGCCTCGTACAGCGCCACGACGCCCAGGTACAGGAACAGCAGTATGAGCATGGAGGTGATACGGGCGTCCCACACCCACCAGGTACCCCAGGTGGGCTTGCCCCATATGCTGCCGGTGACCAGGGCGATGAAGGTCAGTGCCGCGCCGATCGGGGCGCAGGCGCGCATCGCGATATCGGCCATTTTCATGCGCCAGATCAGGCTCACCGCACCGGCGATGGCCATCACATAGTAACCGGCCAGTGCCACCACTGCAGCAGGTACGTGGATGTAGATGATGCGGTAGCTGTTGCCCTGCCGGAAGTCCGGCGCTGTGAACAGCAGCCCCCAAACAGACCCGGCCACCAGCGCCACCACCGTGATCGGCAGCAACCAGCGAAGAATGGACCCGGAGAGGCGATACAGCCAGGGCGGGGAACCGAATTTATGGAAGAGCGTCCACATGGCGCGGGATTATACAGTGACCAAGGCGGCGAACAATCCAAATCAGAGGAAATTACTCAGGTATCGACGCTGATGCGCAGACCCGCGGCGATGGCCATCGGGGCCAGCGCGATGGAGATGCACAGCAACGCACCCAGAATCGCCAGGTACGGTCCCGCCGGGGTGCCGTTCAGGGCGGCCTGCACCGCGCTGCTGCCAAAGATCAGCACCGGCATGTAAAACGGCAGGATCAGCAGGGAAATCAGCATACCGCCTCGCTTCAACCCCACGGTGAGCGCACCGCCAATGCCGCCAATCAGGCTGAGCACCGCAGTGCCGAGCAACAGGCTGAAAGCCAGCGCGGGAATGGCCGCCGGCGCCAGGCCAAGCATCAGCGCAAACACCGGCGACGCCAGCCCGAGCAGCAGCCCGGTCAGCAACCAGTGCGCCAGCACATAGGCCAGGGCGGAAAAATACAGTGGCTGCGGTGCCAACAGCAGTTGTTCCAGACTGCCGTCCTCGAGGTCACTGCGAAATACCGCGTCCGAGGTCAGCAGATTCGAGAGCAGCGCCACGATCCACAGAATGCCGGGGGCAAAGTCCGCCAGCGTGTCGGGTGCGGGCCCCAAGCCGAGTGGGAACAGGGCCACCACCATGGCAAAAAAGAGCAGCGGGTTGCCAAGGTCTACCGGGCGCCGCAACCCGAGCACCAGTTGCCGACGCACTAAACGGAAACAGAACCCGGCGGCAGAGGCAGACGTCACTGCAGGGCTCCCGTCGCAAGGTCCAGGCGCAGCAGCGGGTACGCCACGGCAACCGGCTGGTGTGAGGTCAGCAACACGCCACCCCCCTGCTGCAGATGCGCCAGCAGCCGCGCTTCGAGTACGGCGACACCTGTGCGATCTATGGCGGTAAAAGGCTCGTCCAACAACCACAGCGGCGCCCGGGTCAGGAACAGCCGCGCCAGATTGACGCGCCGGTGCTGACCCGCCGACAGCGCATGACTGGGTACATCCTCGTAACCATACAGATTCACCGCTGCCAGCGCTGCGTCGATGGCCTCTGCGCTGAAGCCCGCCTCCCCCGCTACGTGCCAGGCCAGGTTTTCGCGCGGCGTCAGCAAACCCTTGACTGCACTCTGGTGGCCGAGGAATAGCTGGGGCGTAAACCGCTCCACGCTGCCGCTGAAACCGTAGCGGGAGAGCCCCGCAAGAATACGCAGCAGGCTGGTCTTGCCGGCACCGTTGGCACCTTCCACCTGCACCAGCTGGCCGCGTTCCAGCTCCAGCTCAATACCACTGAACAGTTGCCGCCCGCCCCGCTCCAGACCCAGCTCCCGGGCCCTGAGCAACACGCCCCCTGCCGCGCTCTCGCTCGCCACCTAGAGGTTGACGACGCGGATCGCGGGCAGGTGCAGGTCGCGGTCGACCTCCGCGCGCAGGCTGGTGAAATCGAACAGCGCCGTATCTGCCAGCTGCGAGGGTGCCACGTTACAGATACCCCGGAAGATGGTTTCGGTGCGCCCGGGATACTGTCGCTCCCAGTCCGCCAGCATCTGTTTGATCTGGACCCGCTGCAGGTTCTCCTGGGAGCCACAGAGGTTGCAGGGAATGATGGGGAAGGCCTTGTAATCCGCGTAGGCGGCGAGATCCTTCTCCTTGCAGTAGGCCATGGGGCGTATCACCACATTGCGGCGGTCATCGCTGAGCAGTTTCGGCGGCATGGCCTTCAGGCTGCCGCCGAAGAACAGGTTCAGGAACAGGGTTTCGACAATATCATCGCGGTGATGTCCCAGCGCAATCTTGGTGGCACCGATATCCGCGGCGAAACCGTAGAGGCTGCCGCGACGCAAACGCGAACACAGGCCACAGGTGGTCTTGCCCTCAGGTATCACCGAGCGCACGATGCTGTAAGTGTCCTTTTCGAGAATGTAATACGGTACATCCAACTGATCGAGGTACGCTGGCAATACGTGCTCGGGAAAGCCGGGCTGTTTCTGGTCAAGGTTTACGGCTATCAGCTCGAAGTCCACCGGCGCACTGCTGCGCAAGGCCAACAGCACGTCGAGCATGGCATAGGAATCCTTGCCGCCAGACAGGCACACCATCACACGGTCGCCCGCTTCAATCATGCCGTAGTCGGCAATTGCATTGCCGACATTGCGCCGCAAACGCTTCTGCAACTTGTTGAATTCTGTTCGTTCTTTTCTGCTGAGCTCGCGCACAACCGCCTGCCGCCAATGCCTGAGAGGGGCGCCATTTTACAGGCAGTGGCTTGTTTTTTCACCCGTTTCACTCGACAATGACGCCCCCTTGTTTGCCAACCACCCGACCCTTGAGGACTCTCTTCCCATGAAAGCACCCGTTCGAGTGACCGTTACCGGCGCCGCTGGCCAGATTGGCTACGCGCTGCTGTTCCGTATCGCCTCCGGCGCCATGCTGGGCGACGATCAGCCCGTGATTCTGCAGCTCCTGGATATCACGCCGGCCATGGAAGCCCTTAACGGCGTGCGCATGGAACTCGACGATTGCGCGTTTCCGCTGCTGACCAATATCATTTGCACCGACGACCCTGCCGTGGCCTTCAAGGATACCGACTACGCCCTGCTGGTCGGCGCCCGTCCGCGCGGCCCCGGCATGGAGCGCAAGGACCTGCTGGAAGCCAATGCGGCCATCTTCTCCGTGCAGGGCAAAGCGATTGATGCCCATGCCAGCCGCAACATCAAAGTACTGGTCGTGGGCAACCCGGCAAACACCAACGCGCTGATCACCCAGCGCAATGCGCCGGACATCAACCCGCGCAACTTCACCGCGATGACCCGCCTGGACCACAACCGCGCGATGACGCAGATCGCACAGAAAACCGGCAAGACGGTCAATGATGTAAAGAAAATGACCATCTGGGGCAATCACTCGGCCACCCAGTATCCCGACCTGTTCAATGCCGAAGTGGCGGGCGAGAAGGCCATCTCCCTGATCGACCAGGCCTGGTACGAGAACGACTTCATTCCCACGGTGCAGCAGCGCGGAGCGGCCATCATCAAGGCGCGCGGCGCCTCCTCTGCAGCCTCCGCAGCCAACGCTGCCATCGACCACATGCGCAGCTGGGCACTGGGCACGGACGGTGACGACTGGGTTTCCATGGGCGTGTATTCCGATGGCTCCTACGGCATTGCCGAGGGTCTGATCTACTCGTTCCCCTGCCGCTGCAGCAACGGCGACTGGGAAATCGTGCAGGGCGTTGACGTCGGCGAGTTCAGCCGCGGCAAGATGCAGGCCACGGAGCAGGAACTGGCCGAAGAGCGAGACGCCGTTAAGCATCTGCTGCCCTGAATGGCAGCGACTGGAACACCCTCTGCCCGCCAGCGGAGCTACCACCATGGCAACCTGCGGGCAGAGCTGCTGGACTCAGCGTTGGAGCAGCTTGAGGCTGCGGGCGCTGATGCGTTGAGCCTGCGGGCCCTGGCCCGCGGCGTCGGCGTCTCGCAAACCGCGCCCTACCGGCACTTCAACGACAAGGGCGATCTACTGGCGGCGCTTGCAGCAGTCGGCTATCGGCGTCTGCTGAACGACCTGCGCAAAGCGGCGGAGGACACCGGCGACTGCCCCGAAGAACAATTGCACGCCCTGGCGCGCAGCTACATCGCCTACGCCGAGCGCTACCCTCAGATGTTCAAGCTCATGTTCGGCCCTGCTGTGCAACCGGCGGACGCCTATCCCGAGTTGCGTGAAGCTAGCCGCGACACCTTCCAGCAGGTGCGCTCCATCCTTCATCACGGTATTGCCCGCGGCAGGTTTCGCGAGCTCGACATCGCCTACCTCACCAACGCTGCCTGGGCAGGCATTCACGGCCTTGCCACACTGCTGGTCGACGCACCCCAGCTGTTCCAGCGGCACATTGACCTGCCTCGCCAGATCCAGCTCAGCGTGCAAACCTTCATCGACGGTATCAGTACGCGCTGACCCGTCGCTCCGGTCAGAGCTCGCGCAGCACCGCCAGCGGCGGGCTGGACACAACCCGCCGACAACTGAACACGCCCAGCCCTGCAATCAGCGCTGCGCCACCACCGATGCCCAGAGGCCACATCCAGGGCGAGGGCGCATAGGCCATGCCCATGACCTGTGCCTGCAGTATGTAGACCGAAAGCTCCGCGCCAACCGTGGCAAGCAGACCCGCGAACACGCCGAGCGCAGCAAATTCGATCCAGAGCCCGCCCAGCACCAGCCGGCGACGGGCCCCCAGCGCACGCAGTATGGAACTCTCATGCATGCGGGCGTCTACGCTGGCCTGAACCCCTGCGACCAGCACCAGGGCACCGGCGGCCATAATCACTGCCAACACCAGTTCCACCGCTGCGGACACCTGGCTGACGATCCCGCGCACCTGCTCCACCACCACATCCATTTCCACCACGGTGACCGTAGGGAACTGGCGAATGAAGCCATTGAGGAAAGGCTTCTGCTCCGGCTGCAGGTAGAAACTGGTCATGAAGGTGGCTGGATACGGCGCCAGCAGGCGCGGCGGAAACACCAGCCAGAAGTTGGGATTGAAGGATTGCCAGTCCAGCTCGCGAATACTGGTGACGGTGGCCTCGAAGGCCTCGGAGCCCACCTGGAAGCCGATCCGATCGCCCAGCCCCACAGCGAAACGCTCGGCAAATTCAACCTCCAGCGACACCTCGGCAGCGTCGCTGTGGGGCGCCCACCAACGCCCCTCAAGCAGGCGGTTGTCAGGGGGCAGCGTATCGGCCCAGGTAAAGTTTGCTTCGCGCTGCCGGCGCCCTTCCTCGCGGTCGTCGGTCTGCGGCAGGTCTTCGCCGTTGACGCTGAGGATACGACCACGAATCATAGGGTACAGCGGCGCGCCGGGTATCTCCCGGCTGCGCAGCATTTGCTCCACACCCTGCACATCTTCCGGCGCGATGTTCAGGGCAAAGTGGTTGGGGGTATTCTCTGGCAGTTGGGTCTGCCAGGCGTCGATCAGGGAGGTGCGCACCAACAGGAGCACCAGCAGCAACATGATCGCCATGGCGAAGATGACCACCTGCAGCGCATTGGCGGTGCCGCGTCGCTGCAGACCCGCCAGCGCCAGGCGCCAGATGCTGCCAGCGCTCATTCCAACCAGCCGTCCGCCCCGCAGCAGGGTCAGCGCCAGACCGAGGCCAAGCAGCACGGTAACCGCCAGGCCGCTCAGGACCGCCAGGGTGATTTTCCAGTCGCCGCTGTACCACCACATGAGGCCCGACACCGCGCTGAGCCCCACGGCGTAATCCAGAAGTGTGCGGCGCTGTTCCTGGGGCATATCACGCCGCAGCACGCGCAGCGGACTCGCCTGGCTCAGCCGGCGCAAGGGCGGCCACGCAAAGCACAGCAGGCATACCAGCGCGGTCGCCGCGCCAATGGCGTAGGGGCGCACGCCCGCGGGGCCCGGGGTCACCGGCAACTGCTCCCCGAACAGGGTGAAAAAAGCGGACTGCAGGGCCCAACCCAAGCCACAACCCAACAAAGTGGCACCCACGCCCAACAGCAACAGGCTGCGCCCGTACAGACGCGTGATGTTTGCAGACGTCGCCCCCAGGCTTTTCATGATCGCCACGTAGTCGTTGTGACGCTCACTGAAACGCCGCGCGGCAAGCGCTATCGCCACGCCCGCGAGCACGACACCCAGGCTGCCGGCAAGCAGCAGAAAACTTTCGGCACGTTGCAAGGCCTGACCCAGCCCGGGCTGCCCCTCGTTGACGTCCAGTAAGCGCTGCCCCTCTTCCAGCTGCGGGGCCAGCCAGCGCTCGAAGCGCTCCATCGCCGAGGGCTCGCCGGCGAACAGCTGCCGATACTCTACCCGGCTACCGGGCTGCACCACAGCGGTCGCTGCGATGTCGTCGTAGTGCATCAACACACGCGGCCCCAGGCCGAGAAAGGAGCCGCCCTGATCCGGTTCTGTGCGCGCCGCAGCCGCAATCCGGAACGACGCTTCACCGACGCTGACTGTATCCCCGATGGAGACGCCGAGTAGCGGGAACAGCCGTGAGTCCAGCCACACTGTGCCTGCGGCCGGGCCACCGGTGGCAACCTGTACCTCGCCGAAGGGTTGCTCGCTGTAGCGCAGCTCCCCCCGCAACGGGTAGCCGCTACTCACCGCCTTCACCGACGCCAGTACCATGCCCTCCTCCCCGGCATACAACATGGAGGGAAACGTCAGTACCTGCGCCGTGCCCAGACCACGACCCCTGGCCTCCTCCAGCCATGCCGCCGGTGCCTCGCTGCCGCTACGGACGACGCGGTCAGCTGCTAGAAAACGGTGGCTCTCTTGCGCCAGTGCGCTCTGCAGGCGCGTGGTGAAGGCACTGATCCCGGAGACGACGGCCACCGCCAACACCAGGGCCGCCACCAGCACACCCAGTTCGCCGCCGCGCCAGTCCCGTGCCAGCATACGGGTTGCGGTCATGGACACGGCCTAGCCTCCGCCAACGAGTGCGCCGGCCGCCAGGCGGAACCGATGCTGACAGCGCTCAGCAAGGCTCAGGTCGTGGGTCACCAGTACCAGTGTGGTGTTCTGCTCCCGGTTGAGCTCAAACAGCAGATCTATGATGTGGCCGCCCGTTGCAGTGTCCAGATTGCCGGTCGGCTCATCAGCAAACAGAATCGAGGGGTTGTTGGCAAAGGCGCGGGCGATGGCCACCCGCTGCTGCTCCCCGCCCGACATCTGCCGCGGGTAGTGCTGGATGCGCCCCCCCAGGCCGACGCGCTCCAGGAACGCCTGTGCCTGAGCCAGCGCATCGCCCTGCCCCTGCAGCTCCAGCGGCAGCATCACGTTTTCCAGCGCCGTCAGCGCAGGCAGCAGTTGGAAAGACTGGAACACAAAGCCCACATGCTGGCCACGAAACACTGCGCGCTGGTCTTCATCGAGTGCGCTGATGTCCGTGCCGTTGATGATCACGCGTCCGGCGCTCGCTTCATCCAGCCCCGCAAGCAGGCCGAGCAGGGTGGATTTGCCTGATCCGGAGGCGCCAATGATAGCCACAGACTCCCCCGACTTGATTTCCAGAGTGATCCCTTTCAGTATCTCCAGCTCGCTGCCGGCCATCGGCACTCGCTTCTGGAGATTTTCAGCCTTGATCATGTCGCGATTCCTTTTCGCACTGATACGTAGCACACGCGCCGCCGGATTGTGCCTGTTCCTGGCATGGCCGGGCATGGCGCAGGCAGACAGAACCCTGCTGGTGCTGGGGGATAGTATCAGCGCTGCCTACGGCATGTCTCTCGAACAGGGCTGGGTGAGCCTGCTGGCAGAACGTCTGCGCAGCAGTCACCCCGACTATACCGTGGTCAACGCCAGCATCAGCGGCGAAACCACCGGGGGCGGGCTGCGCCGGCTGCCGGGCCTGCTCGAGCAGTACAACCCTGAGGTGTTGCTGCTGGAGCTGGGCGGCAATGACGGCCTGCGCGGCCACCCGCCCATGAAGATACGCAGCAACCTGCAGCGCATGACGGAGCTGGCCCAGGGGGCCGGAGCCCGCGTGCTGCTGTTGCCCATGGAGATCCCGCCGAACTACGGCGCGCGCTACACCGATGCCTTCCGCGACAGTTTCCGCATCGTGGCCGGCCGCACCGGCGCGCAGCTGGGGCCGTTTATCCTCGACGGCATCGCCACGGATGCGAGTCTGATGCAGGATGACGGCATCCACCCCACGGCAGCCGCGCAACAGCGCCTGCTGGACAACATCATCGACAGTCTGCTGGAGATTCTGTGACAGCAAACGCACCCGAATGGACTCAGCTGCAAACCGCTGACGCGGCGCATATCTGGCATCCTTACGCCTCGGCCACCAACCCGCCGGAAGTGTATCCCGTGCGCAGTGCGCGCGGCGTTCGGCTGACGTTGAGCGACGGTCGCGAACTCATTGACGGCATGGCCTCCTGGTGGTGCGCGATACACGGCTACAACCACCCGGTGCTCAACCGTGCTGTGCAGGCACAGCTGGAGTCGATGTCACACGTGATGTTCGGCGGCCTGACACACGCACCGGCAGTGCGCCTTGCGCAGCTGCTTTCCGACATCACGCCGCCGGCACTGGAGCGGGTCTTTTTCAGCGATTCCGGCTCAGTGGCCGTTGAAGTCGCACTGAAAATGGCCATTCAGTACTGGTACTCAGTAGGCCAACCCGGCAAGCAGAAATTCCTCGCCCTGCGCAACGGTTATCACGGTGACACCTTCGGCGCGATGTCGGTCTGCGACCCGGTCACCGGCATGCATCACCTGTTCGGTGACGTACTGCCGAAACACCATTTTGCGCCCGCCCCGGAAACCCCTTTCGGTGAGGCCTGCGACGACAGTGCCATGGCGGCTATGGAAGAACTGCTGGCCAGCCATCACCGGGAACTGGCCGCCGTGATCGTGGAGCCGATTGTCCAGGGCGCGGGTGGCATGCGTTTCTATTCGGCCGACTATCTGGTGCGACTGCGCGCGCTCTGCGATGCCTTCGACGTGCTGCTGGTATATGACGAAATCGCCACCGGATTTGGCCGCACGGGCAAGCTGTTTGCACTGGAGCACGCCGGCGTCGAACCCGACATACTATGCCTGGGCAAGGCCCTGACCGGAGGTTACATGACGCTGGCGGCGACCCTCTGCACCCGGCGCATCAGCGATGGCATCAGCAACGGCGAGGCCGGTGCGTTCATGCACGGGCCAACGTTCATGGGCAACCCACTCGCCTGCGCGACCGCGGTAGCCAGTGTGGAGCTGCTGCTCTCACAGCCCTGGCAGCGCTGTGTTCAGCGTGTACAGAGCGGCCTCGAGGCAGGGCTGGCGCCGGCGCGGGAGATCCGCGGCGTCAGCGATGTGCGTACCCTCGGCGCGATCGGCGTTATCGAGCTTGCCGAGCCGGTGGATATGCGCCAGATACAGCCGCTGTTCGTACAGCGGGGTGTGTGGGTACGCCCCTTCGGTCGTCTGGTGTACTGCATGCCGCCGTACATCATGAACGAGACAGACCTGGCCACGCTCACCACAGCCATGGTGGATACCGTCGCTGAAGTCTGCGCGGCCAGCTGACCCTCAGGCCATGAACTCCCCAGCCTGATCCAGCCGGGCGGCGACCCCGACACTGGCCTCCCGTACCGCAGCCCAGTGGTCCAGCGCATCCGCAAAGCCGCAGGCGTAGTGGCGAAACTTCTCCAGTAACTGGTCTTCACGGCTGCCCTCGGGGACACCGTGCAGCATGGCCGGCGACTGCGGCTGCGCAATCAGCGCCTGGGTTTCGTCCAGCGCGCGCTGCAGGTAGGCCAACCAGGCTTCGGAGCCGATTTTCGCAGCCTTCTGGCGCTGATCGATCACCATGCCCAACTGGTTGGCGTGGCCCCGGGCCACCTCTGTGCGAAAATCCAGCAGCAGGTCGCGATCCGAGCGCGCCGCCAGGCGCCGCGCATCCTCGGCGACGTGCCGCAGGCGCAGCAGCGGACCCGAGGCATCCTTGTAATCGATATGGTCTGTGAGATAACGGGCGAACAGGGACACGCCGCCAGTAGCAGCGATGGGCTCGCGGATGCTGAAATGCCGCCCCTCGACGGGCAGGTGGGGGACACACCACGGATATTCCAGGGCTGAAGCGCGGGGATGAATGGCTTCGACCATGGCACCGAACAGGCGGTCCTCACCCCGGAACGCGGGAAAATACGGCGGCAGCAAGGCTGTGTTGTCCAGCCCCGTCACCTGGGACATGGAGGCCATCTTGATCAGCGACAGTCGCGGGCTTCCCAACCAGGTGCAGCGGTTCTCGATAATATCAACCAGCGATGCCTCCTGGCCGAGGAGGCGAGTCAGGGAAGCGTCCTGCAGGGACAATACCCAGTGCACTGATGCCGTGCCCGGATCCCCCCAGGAACCTGACTGGGTAACCAGAATGGGCGCCGACGCCTCCAGTACGCTGACAAGGGAAGCATTCACACCATGGAGCTGCTGCTCGGAAAGCCCATCGGGACAGGCCGCCGCCACTGTTGCGCCGACTGTGCGCCCCAGCAGGCTGGCGTGACCGCTCAACGGGTCGAAGTCAGCTGGCACCGCGGCCTGCATCAGTGCGTCGCGGTCGGCGAAAAAAGCCGCCTGGCGCGACGCCGAACCGGCGATGGCGAGACCTGGCTCGGTCACGGGCGGCAGCAGTGCCTGACACAGCACATCATCGTCCATGACGATAGCGCGGCAACCGACCGATAGCAGCAGGCACAGCGTGCGGGCGCGGCCGTAGGTTTTCTGCCCGGACCACCGGGCAGGGTCGAGCAGGAAGCGCAGACCTGCCTCAGCATCCGGCGCGCTGGCGATCAGTCCCTCAAGCAGCGCCTGCTGCGCAGCCTCGCCGATGTAACGCATGTCGACGGGACTGCGGGTGTTGAAGCCCGCCACCAGCTCGCGATTGGCGGCCCGCGATTCTGCCTGGCGCGAGTCGTCGATGAGATAGAGCGCTTCGTGCCGTGACAGCTTGCCATTGCGCAGCAGGGACTCCAGCAGGCGCTCCACGGCGGCGGGACGATCACAGGTAATGAGAAAAACGCGGGTGGCTGCCGGCTCCGGACCTGTGTCGCCCGAGAGCCGTTCCGCCGCGTCGCTGGCACGCAACAGCATGCCGTTGGCGAGCAGGCCCTCAAGTGCCTGCACAGCAAGCTCGGGACGCCCCTGCAGCTCGGGCCGGCTCGCCGCCAGCAGGTTGGCATGCTCGGCGATCGCACGGAACGTGGTACAGCCGGTAAGCCCCTGCACTACCTGAGGCGCCATCATCTGCTGGCGATTGTTGTCGCGATTGATCACCAGCACCGCCGTGTCACTCATGCGAACAAGCTCACAGTTGGCAAAGGCCACCAGGGGCTGGGAGCTGGGGACTGGCGGCGGCGTAAGGTCAGTGGACATAGCGGCAACATCTGGCTGGGAAAACAAGCGCGGAATTCTACCAGAGACGGCCGCGCCATGGCGGAGTTGCGGAATAATACCGCCGGTCCGCCGTCGCTGCGCGGCAGAACCCGCCCCAATCACGTATAATACGCTATCACCCTGCCACCGATGTCCGCCTCGCACCCATGTCCAATAACCCTGACGTCAAGCACCTGTTTTCCTACCGCAAGTACTGGGCGGAATGCTTCGGCCCCGCGCCTGAGCTGCCCATGTCCCGCGCGGAAATGGACGCACTGGGCTGGGATAGCTGCGACATCATTATCGTCACCGGCGACGCCTACGTGGATCACCCAAGCTTCGGCATGGCTGTGGTCGGTCGCACGCTGGAGGCCCAGGGCTTCCGCGTGGGCATCATCGCCCAGCCCGACTGGACCAGCGCCGACGCGTTCAAGGCTCTGGGCCGTCCCAATCTGTTCTTCGGCGTCTCCGCGGGCAACATGGACTCCATGATCAACCGCTATACGGCGGATCGAAAACGACGCAATGACGATGCCTACACGCCCGGCAACGTCGGTGGCAAGCGCCCTGATCGTGCGGTCATTGTTTACAGCCAGCGTGTGCGTGAAGCCTACAGGGATGTGCCACTGGTCATCGGCAGTATCGAGGCGAGCCTGCGGCGGATCGCCCATTACGACTACTGGAGCGACAAGGTGCGCCGCTCCATCCTGCTCGACGCCCAGGCCGACCTGCTGCTCTACGGCAATGCCGAGCGGGCATTGGTCGAAGTGGCGCACCGGCTCGCCGCCGGCGAGCCGGTGCAGCAGATCCGCGATGTACGCGGCACAGCGTTCGTCTGCAAGAGACTGCCGGCAGAATACCGCGTCATAGACTCTACCCATATCGATGTCGTGGGCCCTGTCGACCCGCCCATCAATCCCTATATTGACACCAGCGGCCCCGCCTGTGCAGAAACCTCCGAGGCCGCCGCCGGCGCTGTTCAGGAGGTGGCTGCCGTGCGCCTCCTCGACCGACCCGAGAGCGACCAGCCAGGTGTGATCCGCCTGCCCGCCTACGAGCAGGTGCGCGACGACCCCGCCCTGTACGCCCACGCCTCGCGCATCCTGCACAAGGAGACCAATCCCTACAATGCGCGCCCGCTGGTTCAGGCACACGGCGATCGGGATGTATGGCTGAATCCTCCGCCGATTCCCCTGGAAACCGACGAACTGGACCTGGTGTTCGAGCAGCCCTACACACGCCTGCCCCACTCCAGCTATGGCGACGCGCGCATCCCGGCCTACGAGATGATCCGGCATTCCGTCAACATCATGCGCGGCTGTTTCGGTGGCTGTACCTTCTGCTCAATCACCGAGCACGAAGGGCGCATTATCCAGAACCGTTCGGAGGACTCGATCATCCGCGAGGTGGAGCGTATCCGGGATACTTCCAAGGCCTTTACCGGTGTGATCTCCGATCTCGGCGGCCCGACCGCCAACATGTGGCGCGTAGCCTGCAAGAGCAAGACTATCGAAGCAGCCTGCCGCAAACCGAGCTGCGTGTACCCTGGCATCTGCAAAAACCTGAATACCGACCAGACACCGTTGATCAGCCTCTATCGCCGGGCCCGCGCGGTGAGTGGCGTGAAAAAAGTGCTGATTGCTTCGGGACTGCGCTACGACCTCGCCGTGGAAACGCCGGCATACGTCGAGGAACTGGTGAAACATCATGTGGGCGGCTACTTGAAAATCGCTCCGGAACACACGGAAGAGGGTCCGCTGTCGAAAATGATGAAACCCGGCATGGGCACTTACGACCGGTTCAAGGCCATGTTCGAAAAGTACTCACAGGAAGCCGGCAAGCAGCAGTACCTCATTCCCTACTTTATTGCCGCCCACCCCGGCACCCGCGATGAGGACATGATGAACCTGGCACTGTGGCTGAAACGCAACAAGTTTCGCGCCGACCAGGTACAAACCTTTTACCCGTCGCCCATGGCCACGGCCACGGCCATGTACCACAGCGGCAAGAACCCGCTGAAGCGCGTCACCCGCCACAGCGACACCATGCCCACGGTGCGCAAACTGTCGCAGCGACGCCTGCACAAAGCGTTCCTGCGCTACCATGACCCGGAAAACTGGCCGGAGCTGCGCACGGCACTGAAAAAAATGGGACGCGCTGACCTGATCGGCAACGGCAAGCTGCATCTGGTTCCCCCGCGGCAGCCTGCCAAACGCCATGCCAAAGTACCGGCCGGCACCCGGACGTTCGCCACCCAACACAATGGGCTGCCACGCAACCCCGCACGCAAGCGCCAGCGCTAGCCGCGCACGCTGCAACCGACGGCGCCAGACGCCCCAGAAGGACACGCCTTGAACACTGAATCCTTTGCATCGCTGGCCCTGCGCCCGGCTCTGCTCGCCAATCTGGCGTCACTGAATTACCTGTCGATGACGCCCATCCAGGCAGGCAGCCTGCCACCGATACTTGCGGGACGAGACGTCATCGGCCAGGGCAAGACGGGGTCGGGGAAAACCGCCGCCTTCGGCCTTGGCCTGCTGCATACACTGGCCGAAAAGCACTACACCGTGCAGGCACTGGTGCTTTGCCCGACCCGCGAACTCGCAGACCAGGTGGCAGGGGAACTGCGCCGGCTCGCCCGCGCCATCGACAACGTCAAGGTGCTCACCCTCTGCGGCGGCACGCCGATCGGCCCGCAAATAGGCTCACTGGCTCACGGCGCACATGTCATCGTGGGTACACCGGGCCGCGTCGAAGAACACCTGCGCAAAGGCACGCTGAAACTGGACCAGCTGCGCACCCTGGTGCTGGACGAGGCCGACCGTATGCTCGATATGGGGTTTCAACCGGCGCTGGATGCCATCCTGGAACACGTGCCCGGAGAGCGGCAGACCCTGCTGTTCAGCGCCACTTTTCCACCCGGTATTGCGGCGATGGCTCAACGCGTCATGCGCGAACCGCAACAGGTACAGGTGGCCGCCACCCACGACAGCGATACCATCACCCAGCTGTTTTACCCTGTCGATGATACCGAGCGCATGACCGCCCTGCGCCTGTTGCTGCTGGAGCAGCGTCCCGAGTCGGCCGTGGTTTTCTGCAATACGCGGGAGGACTGCGCGCGGGTCGCCAGCGCATTGGGGCGCGAAGGTTTCAGTGTGGCAGCCCTGCACGGCGAGTTGGAACAGCGCGAGCGAGAGCACACGCTGATACAGTTTGCCAACAAGAGCCTCTCTGTGCTGGTCGCCACCGATGTCGCTGCACGGGGTCTGGATATCGACGCGCTGGACGCCGTGATCAACTTTCAGATTCCGCGAGATCTCGATGTGTATGTCCATCGCATCGGCCGCACCGGACGTGCTGGAGGCAGTGGCCTGGCCTGCACCCTGTTCAGCCAGCAGGAACGTCACAAGCTGGCGCGTCTGGAGACCCTGCTTGACGGCCATATTGAAGCCTCAGCCCTGCCCCCCGCCACGCTGCTGCAAACGCCGGGATACAAGCCACCGATGGTCACACTGCAAATCGACGGTGGTAAAAAGCAGAAACTGCGCCCCGGGGATATTCTCGGCGCACTCACCGGCGACGGCGGCATCGAGGGTTCTGCAGTCGGCAAGATCAGCGTTCAGGACCGCTGTGCTTTTGTGGCCGTACGTCGCGCCCTGGCCGGTGATGCACTGCACACCCTCCAGCAGGGCAGGATGAAGGGCCGCAACTTCCGCGCGCGCATCCTGCGCGTGCAGCCCTAGAACCCGGAACGCCGCGACACCCAGATCGGCGAGGACCAGGCACGTTCCTGAATGACCGGTGAATAGAACGGCTCCTCCTCCGCCGCCAGGCAACATCGACCATAGACATCACCCGACGCGCCCTGCGCCTGCGCCCGCGCCGTGGCGACCTCGGCCTGTACAGCACAAGCCGTTGACAGCGGGTTCACCCCCGCCGCCTGGCACTGTAGCGTGCTCCAACGGCAAGTGGGATTCTCCAGCACGCGCACGTAGTAGAAGGCGTCCTCATCGGGATTGAAATCGGGATCCTGCCAGACCACACAACTCTGTTTGAGACCCTCGCCAATCGGCGCGCAGCTGTGTGGATCCACCGTGGCGCCGTTGTCGGCACTGCCGGCAATGTCGAACACGCGTTCGCGCGCCGCACCATCGCGGTCAACCCAGCCCTTCACCACCTGCACCCTTTGCAGGTCAGTTCCGGGATAACGATCGGTCCCGGTGTCCTTGCCAGCGACCACCAGAAAGCGCAAACCCCCGGCGGACGGCTGCAACTGGCCACCCATGGGAACACCCTCCGCGTATGCATTGCGCAGCATGTCCGGGTCTTCACACATATCGGCCGGGTAATTGCCGGCAAAGAAGCGCAACAGTGGGCGCGTGCCGCTGGTTGCGTAGGTTTCCCTGCGCCGTATTGCCTCGAACACACTGTCCCGGGAGTTCTCCTCGGCCCACACCACGGCCAGACCGCCGGGGTTGGAATAGAAATGGTCCTGCACGTTGGCGTACTCGGCGTCGCGACGTCCGAGGTGACCGGGGTAGTTGTTTTCCTCCGCGCCGCCCGGAGCGGCACTGTGAGTGTCTGTACTGCCAATAAAGCCCAGCCTGAACGGGTTGCTGCCCAGGGTATCCTCCAGTTGGAGACCGGCTTTCAATGCATTGCGCACCATATTGCGGGGCGCGAAAACCTCCAGCGGCACCTCCCGTGCTCTCTCGGTCAGGACCTCACCCTGAATCGTGCCCATCATGTTCAGGTTGTCCGCGGGAATCTGCTCGAAATCGCAGGCCTCATCCACCGTATCAAGACCCAGCCCCCTTAGCCTGTCAAAGCGGCATTCCGAAGCGCCTTTGTGCTGTATCAGCTCAACAACCGGCTCGAAAAACAATCGGTCCTCCAACTCCTGCACCGTGCGTGGGTCGCGAAACATCAATCCTCCCGAGAGGTTTGGATTGTGTGGAATGGACAGTACGTCACAGCCGGTGCCTGCGTTGATGCAGCCCTCGCGCAATTTCTGCCAGAGGTCGGGGAATCCTTTTTCGAAGGTGTCGTAGACCGAAACCGGCCGCTCGGGAACCTTGTCATTGCGAAAAATCACGTTGCGGTGCATGTTTTTCTGGTCAAAGGCCTCGGTGTACTCGTAGCCGACAAAGGTGGTGAAGGCACACTCCGCACTGCGGTCGTAGTGCGCCTCCGCGGCCTGCTGGATACTGCCCCAGGCATTGAGTTCTGCGGCGTCGCAGTCAGACAGCCTGCAGGCAAAGGACTGTTGCGGTGGTACGTCCAACTGCCCGCCAAGCCGGGTCCACCAGTGTGCCGCCAGCAACTGGGGCCAGAGTCCCTGTGCACGTGTCATCACACAGTGCGGCCACCAGTAACCGGGTTTCGTCGCGTCCATGGTGCACACATCAATCTGCCCGAGAAATTCGGCGTGGTCCGTGACGGCTGCAAAGTCCAGCGGCCGTCCGATACGGGCAACCACCGCCTGTTCACCCGCGGCGTCGGGCAGCGTGATCGGTTCACCCTTGGCGTAGCCATAGGCGTCCCAGGGATCACGGCGCTGGCTGGAGAGATAGGAGTCGAAGGAGTAGCTGGTGTGCACATGCAGGTCGCCGAACAGTGCCTGCCGTTCCGGCACAACATGCAGGCAGGGTTCACGGACCTCCGTGCGTTGCGGCCCTGCAGCGTTCGCCACAGACAGGCTGGTGCACACAGACAGGCAGGCGATTGCATATGACGCCAACAACCGGTAGCGATGTTTTCGCAATGGCATCATTGACCACTCCGGAATCGGCACAGATTGCGCTGGCGCCAGATTGCCAGGAGACAACCCGCACGAGCGGGACTGCAGGGCTGCCGGCTAGACGGCATGGCAACTCTGTACAAAATCCCCCAGCATCCTGAACTCTGCCCGTCGGGGCGTCTTGCGCCGCCACATGAGGCCAATGCTGCGCGCCACGTTGCGCTCGCTGAATTCACTGATACACACATTGGTCCCCGACAGGATGTGCGCATCCAGCGCCATCCGCGGCAACAGCGTGATACCGATGCCATTGGCGACCATTTGCACGATGGTGTTGAGGCTGGTTGCCTGGTACGGCACGGACACATCAGAATCGCGCAGCTTGCAGGCCTCCAGCGCATGCTCGCGCAGGCAGTGGCCATCTTCCAGCAGCAACAGGCCCTCCCCCTTTAATTGCGCGGTGCGCACGACAGGCTGACTGGCCAGTTCGTGGCTGGGCGGGCTGGCCAGCAGAAACTCGTCGCTGAACAGTGTCATGGTTTCCACCCCGTCTGCCGGAAACGGCAACGCCAACAGCAGTACATCAAGCTCCCCGTGGTGCAGCGCCGTCAGCAGGTGCTGGCTGAGATCCTCACGAATGAACAGCTGAAAGGCCGGGTACTGCTCGCGTAACCGGTTCAGCAGGCGAGGCAGGATAAACGGCGCTACCGTGGGAATAACCCCCAGGCGCATCTTGCCGGAGAAGGGCTCCGACGCCGCATCGCACAAGGTGACAAGGTCCTCGACTTCACGCAGCAGATCCTGACTGCGGCGCACCACGTCTTCGCCCAGCGCAGTCAGCAACACCTGCCTGTTGTTGCGCTCTACCAGAGAGACGCCCAGCGTATCCTCCAGCTCGAGAATGCCGGCACTGAGCGTGGACTGGCTGACATGGCAGGCCTTGGCGGCATGGCCGAAATGGGCGTGTTCCGCAACTGCACACAAATAGCGCAGTTGCTTCAATGTAGGTTGTCTGCTCATAACTCCTCAATCGTTTTTATCGATCAGATTTAACCATTTTTTCAACTAGACGAATAGCACCCGATCGCTTAGCTTAACCCTACCGCACCTCTGTGCCGGCACATAATCGTCAACAGGAGAAACACCATGTCCTTGAAAGGCAGTCAAACAGAACAAAACCTTAAAGATGCGTTTGCAGGTGAATCCCAGGCCAATCGCCGTTATCTGTACTTTGCGGCCAAAGCGGACGTAGAAGGCTACAACGATGTGGCTGCGGTATTCCGCTCCACCGCAGAGGGTGAAACCGGCCACGCCCACGGCCACCTCGAGTACCTCGAAGAAACCGGTGACCCGGCGACTGGCCTGCCGATTGGCGCCACCGCCGACAACCTCAAGGCAGCCATTGCCGGCGAAACGCACGAGTACACCGATATGTACCCGGGCATGGCCAAAACGGCGCGTGATGAAGGCTTTGATGAAATTGCAGACTGGATGGAAACCCTGGCCAAGGCCGAACGCAGCCACGCCAACCGTTTCCAGAAAGCGCTGGATTCGCTGGACGCCTGAACCGGTCGCCGGCTACTGCCGGCACCACCGTAGCTGTACCTGAAAACGGGTTCGTGGCTCCCCTGCGAACCCGTTTTTTTTGATAGCCCGCACATGAGGAACTCGCCGTGAGAGAAGGAAGCCTGGAAGCCCCAACACGACACCCGGTTGAATGGCGCTCAGATGATTTCTGGGATCAGGAGAAACTCGACGCCGAACTCGAGCGTGTGTATGACATTTGCCACGGCTGCCGGCGCTGTGTCAGCCTCTGCGACAGCTTCCCTACCCTGTTCGATCTTGTCGACGAATCGGAAACCATGGAAGTGGACGGCGTTGCGAAGTCCGATTATCACAACGTGGTCGAGCAGTGTTACCTCTGTGACCTCTGCTACATGACCAAGTGCCCCTACGTGCCGCCGCACGAGTGGGCGGTAGACTTCCCGCACCTCATGCTGCGTGCGAAAGCGGTGCATTTCCGCAAGGAGGGCGCGCGTCTGCGGGACCGGGTTCTGACCAGTACCGACCGCACCTTTGGCCTGGCGACAATTCCGCTGGTCGACATCACGGTGAATGCGCTGAACAGGAACGGTACCTTCCGCAAGGCACTTGAATCGGGTTTTGGCATTCACCACGAGGCACCGGTACCGACCTTCAGTAGCAATACACTGCGCAAGCGGGTCAAGCCGCTGGTGCGCAACCTCGAGCCCAAAGCCGTGGGGGAAACCACCGGCAAGGTCGCGCTCTACGCCACCTGCTACGGCAATTACAACAGTCCGGAAATCGGCGAGGATTTCGTCAAGGTCTTCCAGCACAATGGCATTCACATCGATATCGTGCCCAAGGAAAAGTGCTGCGGCATGCCCAAGCTGGAGCTCGGCGACCTGGATGCGGTCGAGACGCTGAAGAAGGCCAATATACCGGTGTTGGCAAAACTGGTTGATGAAGGCTACGACCTGATCGCACCGATTCCCTCCTGCGTCCTGATGTACAAACAGGAGCTACCCCTGCTGTTCCCCGAGGATCCCGATGTGCAGAAGGTCAGGGAGGCGTTCTACGACCCCTTCGAATACCTTTGGCTGCGCCACAAAGGCGGCGCCCTGCAGACTGAATTCCCCAACGCAATGGGTGATATCGCCTACCAGGTGGCCTGCCACCAGCGTGTGCAGAACATCGGCCTGAAAACCCGCGATGTCCTGCAGCTGGTCCCCGGCACCGCCGTCACCGCCCAGGAGCGCTGCTCCGGTCATGACGGCACCTATGCCATCAAACAGGAAACCCGCGACAAGTCGGTTAAAATTGCGCGGCCCGTAGTGCGCAAGGTGGACCAGCAGGACCCCGACCACTTCATGAGCGATTGCCCGATGGCGGCCACGCACATTGCCAACCTGTCGGAAAAAGTCGACAGGGCGGAACACCCCATGACGCTGTTGCGCATGGCCTACGGCCTGTAATCACAAGGAGCCCCCCATGAGCCATTTAACCCGCGCCGACCTCTGGTCGCTGGAGCAGTACGCAGAGGAGCGCCCCCGTTTTCGCAGCCAGGTGCTGGAGCACAAGAAAAAGCGTCAGCTGGCACTCGGAGAGCACGCCCGCCTCTATTTCGAGGATGCACTGACCATCAAATACCAGATCCAGGAAATGCTGCGCATCGAAAAAGTCTTCGAGGCGGCAGGCATCAATGAAGAACTGGACGCCTATAATCCGTTGATTCCCGACGGGCACAACTGGAAAGCGACCTTCATGATCGAATACAGCGACCCAGCGGAGCGAGCCCGGCGTCTCGCCGAAATGATCGGGATTGAGGACAAGGTATGGTTGCAGGTGGGCAACGGAGAACGCGTGTATGCGATTGCCGATGAGGACCTCGATCGCAGCAATGAGGTAAAGACCTCCTCGGTGCATTTCATGCGCTTTGAGTTGACCCCGGACATGATCACAGCCGCCAAGCAGGGAGAACCGATCCAGGCCGGCATTGATCACCCTGCCTACCCGGTCGGGGCTTTTGAAATCGACAGCGTAATACGCGACTCCCTGACCGCCGACCTGGAGAGCAGCGCGGTTCACTGAACCCGCCGGCATTTACCCGCCCGGCGCGCGATTGCGTGTCTGCCGGGTGGCAACCGCGGTCAATGGGTCATCAGGCCAGGGGTGCTTGGGATAGCGCCCCTTCATCTCTTTCCTCACCTCCGGATAGACATTGCGCCAGAAGGTGGCGAGGTCCTGAGTCACCTGTAGTGGGCGCCGGGCCGGCGACAACAGCTGCAGCTGCAGCGGTTGCAGCCCATTGGCGATCCGGGGGGTTTCCTCACAGCCGAACATCTCCTGCAATTTCACGGCCAACACCGGGGTGTCGCCGGTGTAATCAATCCGTACGTGGCACCCCGAGGGCACTTCGATCTGCTCAGGTGCCAGACGCTCCAGTTCCCGTGGCAGGGGCCAGGGCAACAGCGCGGCGAGGATGCTGCGCAGGTCGAGCCGGGCGAAATCGGTTGCCCGCGTGATGCTCCCCAGGTGCGGCAGCAGCCACGTCTCCAGCGTCGCCAGAAGTGCAGCGTCATCCAGGGCGGGCCACGACGCATCCGGGCCATGAGGCAGCAACCGTCGCAACAGATTGATCCGGGCGCGCCATTGTTGCAACCAGGGTGTCCAGGGCAATACGCCCAGCCCGCGCCTGCGCAGCAGCGCGAGCAGCGCCGCGTTGCGAGCACCCTGCGGCACGCTGGCGAGCGGCTGTCGCGACAGCAGCAATCGACCCACTTGCCGCCTGCGCTCGGCGACAAACCGGTCGCGACGCTCATCCCATTCTGCGCGATCCAGCTCACGTGCCAGAGGGGCCAGCACGTCGTCAAATCGCGCAGCATTGAGTGCCGCCGCTGCGTAAATACGGTCGTCGGACTGCCCCTTGACACCCCCGAGGTCCGCCACTGCCAGCCACCGGGAACCTGCCAGTGGATCGTCATCTGCCAGACTGGCGCTGCGACCGTTGGCCAGTTGAAACCGCCCCGGGCCGACGCCCTCACGGGCACAGGCCACACGTTCCGGCCAGGCCAGCGCAATGAGTACCGCCAACTGCTCCTCTACGGGCAGCGGCCACTCGCCTTCGGCTGACAGGCCCCCAGGCGGCGCCTTCAGCAACGTGTTTGCCAGGTCGCTGTAACGCCGGGCCTGCTGCCAGGTGCGCCGGTGCCACTCGCACAGTGGGCCCCGCCCCGGGGTTTCACCCTGCAGGCAGGCGAGCGCCGGCCCCAGATCCACCCCGTCACCAGAGAAAGGGTTGCGTTCGGCGAGCAGCGCTGCAAGCAACGCCGCTGTCTCGCCCGCGCCCATCGTCAGGCCACGCAACAACATATGTCCCAGCCGCGGGTGCAGAGGCAGACTGGCGAGTTGCACACCGTGTTGGGTCAGCTGCCACTGACCCGATGTACGGGGAAATGCCGCCTCGCAGCGCTGCAACACATCCAGCGCCTGTTGCCAGTGTGCCGCGGGGGGCACCTCAAGCCAGGCCAGTTCCTCCGGAGATGCAACCCCCCAGGCCAGCAGTTGCAGCGCGAGCGGTGCCAGATCCGACTGCAGCAACTCCGGCACACGCTGCTCCTGCAGGGCAGCGTGCTGCGCCGGACTGTACAGCCGATAGCAATAGCCCGGCGCCAGGCGCCCGGCCCGTCCGGCTCGCTGCGCAGCGGAGGCCTGAGAAATGCGCCGCGTGGTCAGGCGGGTGGTGCCACTGGCAGCATCGAACAGCGCCTGGCGTTCCAGGCCAGTGTCGATGACAGTCGTGACACCCTCTATGGTCAGGCTGGTTTCTGCGATATTGGTTGCCAGCACCACCTTGCGCTGCCCCCGCTCGCAAGGTGCAATGGCGGCCTGCTGCTGCGCCAGCGAAAGACTGCCGTAGAGGGGCAGAATGCGCGTATCCGCCGCGGTGTCCGCAAGCCGGCGGTGCACCCGCTGGATTTCCGCCTGCCCGGGGAGAAACACCAGCACGCTGCCATCCCGCTTCGCCAGCGCGTGCTGTACGGCGCTTGCCACAGCGTTGTCGATCGGCTCGGCGAGGGAAAGACCGGGCCCGTATTCGATCTCGACCGGATACTGTCGACCCCGCGATTGCAACACACAGGGATTCCGCAGCAAGTCTGCCACCGGCACGCCTTGCAGGGTGGCAGACATCACCGCGATTCGCAGCAGATCGTCCTCGCGAAACAGCTCGCGACTCTGCAACGCGAGGGCCAGGCCCAGTTCCGCGTCGAGATTACGCTCATGAAACTCATCGAAGATCAGCAGACCCACACCGGTCAGCCCCGGGTCGCCCTGTAACCGTCGGGCGAGCACACCCTCGGTCACCACTTCGATACGGGTGCGGGCGCTGACCCGACTCTCGAGGCGCATGCGATACCCCACCTGTAGGCCTACTGCTTCTCCCAGCAGATCTGCCATGCGCGCCGCTGCCGCCCGTGTGGCTACCCGGCGCGGCTGCACCAGCAGAATCGATCGCCCCGCCAGCCATGCCTCGGCGAGGAGTGCCAGCGGCACCAGCGTGGTCTTCCCCGCACCGGGAGGGGCCTCCAGTACCACATCACGACCCGCGGCCAGCGCCTCACGCAGCGCTGGCAGTACGTCGGTAACGGGCAATGAGGGCAACTCTGACGGCATGCGGCCATGGTAGCGGAGAGCGCGGGGTGGGCCAATGTTGGTGCGCCGCGATGAAGCCACGCACAGCATTGGTGCAAGCCGGGGCCTGCAGGGGACCGGAACTTGCCGTCCGAGGCAGTGGGCGGGACTGCTGCGGGCTGTTGTCACGCGGCTGTCACGCTGCACGCGCAGGATTGCACACAGGTGGCAGGGTTATTGCTGCAAGAAACCCGGACACCCGGCGGGCCTCCGCCAGCCGCAACGATCGGTTCACCACGGGAGATGCTGGATGATGCAGACACAGGTCCTGGAAGAACAGCAGAGGCACCCCGCAGACTATCCCACCCTGCCGGATCTTGAATCAGTATTGCGTACAGTACTCACTGGCCAGGCCGTTGCCGCCACCTCGCTGCTGGGCATGCTTGGCGCGCGACTGGGGGGATCGCCACGAAGCAATGCCAATCGCATCACCCAGTTGCTGGGGGATCTCGGCTGCGGTTTCGCGGGTCTGGAGCTGGACATCAACGGTCCGGAACACCTGCGGCAGTCCGGGCCCGTGATCTATGTGTTCAATCACCAGAGTCTGCTGGACGCGATGATTCTGGCCCGTCTCCTGCGGCGTGACGTGGTGCCCTTCTGCAAGCAGGAAATGGCCAGGAAGCCGCTGTTGGGGGCCCTGCTGGCGAGGGCCGGCACGATTTTCGTTGACCGGGCGGCGCAGGATCAGTCGGCGGTGCTGCAGGCGGCACAGGCGGTGCTGGCCGATGGACGATCTCTGGTCATTGCGCCGGAAGGCACCCGCAGCGCCTCGGGAACGCTGCAACCGTTCCGCCACGGCGCGTTTTTCCTGGCGAAAAAGGCCCGCGTGCCCATTGTGCCCATTGTCCTGCACAATGTGCATGACGCCCTCCCCAAAGGCGGCCTGCTATTGCGACCGGCGACGGTAAGGGTGTCAGTACTGCCACCGGTTGCACACGATGCCGAGCGCAACGTGCGAGGGCTGTGCGAACAGGTGGAAAACCGCTATCGCAGGCGCCTCGGCCAGCCACCAAGGGCACGGCTCAGCAGCTCGGACTGAATCATCAGCCGCGCTGCTCCAGAAGCCAGTCATCCATGCGTCGCTCCAGCGCGTCCAGTGGAATCGCCCCTGCACCGAGCAGGTGGTCGTGGAAGGCACGAATATCAAAATCCTCACCCAACGCCTGCTCTGCGCGCTGGCGAATCTCCAGAATCTTGAGCTGACCGATCTTGTAGGCCAGCGCCTGCCCCGGCCAACCGATATAGCGATCAATTTCATTGACAATATCGGCCTCACTCTTGCCTGCATTGGCCTTGAAATAATCGATGGCCTGTTCCCGGCTCCAGTCAAAATAGTGAATGCCGGTATCGACGACCAGCCGCACGGCACGCCACATATCGTAGGTGAGCTGGCCGTAGCGCGAGTAAGGATCTGTATACAGCCCCATCTGGTAGCCCAGGCGTTCGGAGTACAGGCCCCAGCCCTCGATAAACGCCGTCTCGCCACCTGTGGTGCGGAACATGGGCAGGCCTTCAAGCTCCTGCGCCAGTGCAATCTGCAGATGGTGTCCGGGCACAGCCTCGTGCACAGACAACACTTCCATTTCGTATTTGGGCCGCACCTCGGGACGGTAGAGGTTCACGTAATAGTAACCGGCCTGCGTGCCATTGGCCGCGGGTCGGCTGTAGTACGCCGTGGTGGTATCAGGTGCGATGGTGTCCGGAATCGGGCGCACGCCATAGGGCATGCGCGGCAGCTTGCCGAACAGCTTCACCAACTCCGGATCGAGGCGCTTGGAAATGGCCAGGTACCCTTCAAAAAGCGCTTCCGGCGTCTCGTAGTAGAAGCGGGGATCAGAGCGCAGGAAAGCGTTGAAGGCCTGCAGGTCACCGTCGAACCCCACGCTCGCCTTCACTTGCTCCATTTCAGCCAGCAGACGCGCCACCTCCGCCTTGCCCACTGCGTGAATGGCTTCAGGCGTCATATCCGTGGTGGTGAAATAACCCGCCAGAAACCGGTACAGCGCCTTGCCTTTGGGCAGGCTGCCGATGCCCGGCTGTTCACGACAGGCGGGCAGGTAGGTAGCGGTAAGGAACGCCCGGAATTCGGCAAGCGCCGGGTTCAACTCGCGATCAATGACCTCCATAGCGCGGCTCTGCAGCGCGGCCCACTGTGATTCCGACATGCCCTCGGGCGCAGTGCGAAACGGCTTGTAGAATGGACTCTCGGCCGGCTCACCCGCGAGCAGGCGGTCGATCTGGGCGGGGACACGCTGCATGACCACACGCGCCTGGGTACGCTGCTGTGCGATTCCCTCCTCAAGCAGTTCGCGGTATTGCGCCAGCAGGGCAGGCATGCGCTGCAGGCGCTGCAGCCAGTCCTGATAATCACGTTCGCTGCTGAAGCGGATACGCTCCTGCAGCGAGTGCAGGTGCTGCGGACCCGAGCGCATGTTGATGGGGATCAGGTGAAGGCCCAGCCTGTACTCACTGCGCTCACTCTGCAGGCGCCGCAGGAGCATGGCGTAGCTCAATTGCGCCTGCTCACCGAGCGCGTCCGCGTCAATCGCCTCCAGCTGTGCCAGGAATTCCGCGCGGCGCGTGTCGCGCTCTGCGTGGGCAGCGAGGCTCATGTCGCCCCAGCGATCGTTGGCACCCGAATCACCGAGGTGGGTACGCAGTTGGGGGGACTGTTCCAGGGTCCAGGCCCAGTGCTCCTCAACGAGCGCGTCGAACTCCTCCGCCGGCGAGGCGACAGCCAGGTAGGCGGCCAGCATCAGCAGGCCAAACAGGGTAGATCTCATGTTGGTCTCCAATCCAGAACCGGATTCAGTCCGGCGAGGCTCACAGTTTACGCTTGTAGACTGGTCACGATCGGGCACTATAGCGGATACTGGGGTCACGTGCTTCAACCCCCCAACAAAGGCACCGGATCGCCCATCAATGAATACGCTGCAGGAACTGACCCGCATTGTGCAAGCCGCTGCCCAGGCGGACCAGACTGAAGATCAGGTCAAGCTGATTGTCGAAGCCATTCACCGCGCCATTGCCGTGGACGTGTGCAGTCTTTACATCGCCGCGACGGATGGCGCCATGGTGCTGGTGGCCAGTCACGGTCTCGACCAACAGGCGGTCGGTTACAGCCGTCTGCCCGCCGGTCGCGGACTCGTTGGCCGCGTGGCACAGACCCGACACCCGATCAACGTCGCGGAAGCGGCCTCCCACCCGGATTTTTGCTACCTGGCCGAGACCCGCGAGGACGAGTTCATCAGCTTTTGCGGGGTACCTGTGGTCAGGGCTGGCGCCGTCATAGGCGTGCTGGTGGTGCAATCCCGCGAGGGCCGCCTGATGTCCGCAGATGAGCAGGCCTTCCTGGTAACCCTGTCGACCCAGTTGGCGCTTGTGTTGCCTCCAGAGCCCCTTGCCGTACACACCCCGTCCAACGCCGTACGCCGGGTCCGCGGGGTCAAGGGCGCGCCGGGGACCGGCATCGGCAGCGCCTGGCTGTGCGAGAATGTCGACCTCTACGCAGTACCTGACCGCCCCTGCGAGGACCCCGCTGCTGCGATCAGCGAGTGGCACCAACTGCTGTCGACCGTGAGCCAGGACGTGGAAAACGAGCGCAGGGCGCTGGGAGAGCAACTTTCCGACGGTGTCAGCGCGGTGTTTACAGCCTACCAGATGCTGCTCAATGACCCCGGGCTGCGAGTCGGGGTGGAACAGGCCATCGCCGCAGGGCAGTGGCTGCCCGGCGCGTTGCGGCAGGTCGTGCACCACTACGCGGAGGTATTCCTGGCCATGGAGGACCCCTATCTGCGCGCCCGCAACGAGGACCTGCATCACCTGGGCAACAAGCTCTACCAGTCCTGGGCCGGGGCCAGCGGCAACCTGCCCGCGGATGACCACGGCCCCATCGTACTGGTCGGCGCCAAGGTCAGCGTGTCGGATATTGCCGCCTGCGACCCGGTGCGGCTGGCCGGTATTGTCTGCTACGAGGGGTCAAGCCTGTCCCACACGGCGGTACTTGCCAACGCGCTGGGTGTGCCCGCCGTGATGGGCACCGGCAAACTGAAAAACATCGAAGACGGCAGCCCGCTGATCGTGGACGGCAATACAGGGCAGGTTATTCTCTACCCCAGCCCGTCGATTCGCCTGGAGTTCGAGCGGCTGCAGCGCGCTGAACAGGCGCTGAAGGGAGAACTCGCCAGCCTGAGAGATGAGCCGGCGACAACGACGGATGGTGAGCGCGTGCGCCTCATGGCCAATACCGGCCTGCTGGCGGATATCTCCCCCGGGCTCGCCAACGGCGCGGAAGGGATCGGGCTGTACCGCACCGAGATGCCCTTCATGATCAGCGAAACCTTTCCCTCTGAGGAGGAGCAGCTGCAGATCTACCGCCAGGTTCTGCAGGCCTACCACGGCCGACCGGTGTATATGCGCATTCTCGACATTGGTGGCGACAAGCCACTGCCCTACTTCCCGATCCACGAGGAGAACCCGGCTCTGGGCTGGCGCGGCATCCGCTTCTGCCTCGACAACAGCTCGCTGCTGATGACCCAGGTCCGCGCCATGCTGCGTGCCGCAGAGGGCACTGCGGACCTGCACATTCTGCTGCCCATGGTCAGCAACAGTGGAGAAATCGCCGCCTTCAAGGGCGTGCTGGACGATGCGCTGCAGCAGCTTCAGGACGAGGGCGTGAACACGCGGCGACCCCGGGTGGGCATCATGGTTGAAGTGCCCGCGGCGATCTCGCTGTTGCCGGCCTGGGCAGGCAGGCTGGATTTTATCTCGATCGGCTCCAACGATCTCAGCCAGTACCTGCTGGCACTGGACCGCAACAATCCCAGGGTGGCCGGTGCCTACGACCACATCCACCCGGCAGTGCTGCAGGAAATCGCCCGCATCACCGCCGCCGCGAACGCTGGCGGGCTGCCCCTCAGTCTGTGCGGCGAAATGGCGGCCGATCCCGCCGCCGTGGTCTTTCTACTGGGTATCGGCATTCGCACCCTGAGCATGAGTGCATCGAAGCTGCCCAGAATCAAGTGGCTGCTGCGCTCAATGTCAGCGAAGGACGCCGCCGGGCTCGCACAGCAGGCGCTCGCCCTGGACAACAGCGCCGACATCCGCGCCCTCCTGGAAGGGGCTCTGCAACAGCGCGGGCTCGGGCGCCTGCTGGGCAGTGAGTGATATACTGGCTGGCCTGCCGGCACAACGGACCATCGCATGACAGCACTTGACCGGGACAATCAGCCACTGGAAGGCGAACGTCTGCAGCGACACATTGCGCAAGCCCTCGCGCTCACCGAGGTGCCGCGCAGTCGCGACCTGCAGATTGCGTATCAGATCATCAAGCGCTATTTCAGGCCTGAAGTGCGCGGTGTTGAGCGGATACCCCAGCGACCCTGCCTGTTCGTTGGCAACCACAGCCTGTTCGCACTGGATGGCATGGTTGTTGTCTCCGTACTGCAGCAGCAGTACGGACGCTTTTTGCGCCCCTTGGGTGACAAATTCCTGTTTACCCACCCGCAGATGGAGCAGGCCCTGCTGGCGCGCGGCGCCGCCATGGGTCACCCCGAGGTCTGCAGTGCCCTTATGGCCCACGGCCAGGACCTTCTGGTGTTTCCCGGAGGTGCGCATGAGGCGGTGAAGCCAAACCGACTGCGTTACCAGCTGCAATGGAAGGAGCGCTTTGGCTTCATCCGCATGGCCGCGCAATACGGCTATACCATCATGCCCTTTGGCATCGTGGGGCCGGACGAGTTCTATGACCACCTGATAGAAAGCGAGGCACTGCCGGATTCGTTACCAGGCCGGCTGTTACGCCGTGTCGGCCTGCTGACAGAAGATACGCGCAGCGACGCGCTGCCCCCCCTCGCCATCGGCGCACTGGGCACCGCGCTGCCCAAACCCCAGCGCTGCTTTCTCGGCTTCGGCCGACCCATTGACCTGGCAGCCTACGCGCGGCGGAAACCGGGCAAGGCGCAGCTGCGCAAGATTCGCGATGACGTCGCCGGCGAGATCGAACAGCAACTGCAGGCGCTGTTGCTTTTACGGGAACAGCAGCGCAGTGAAAACAGCCTGCTGCGCCGCATACTGACCCTGTAGCGTCAGTTATTCGGCCATCACGCGGGCCAGCCGGGACGGCCTGCGCCAGGTCGTACCGCGCAAGCGCAGGAGATACACCAGCGCGAGTGCCAACAGCATCGCCACAAAGCCCCACCAGCTGACCAGGGGGCCCACGCCGAGATGCTTGATCATCACATACTGGCCCAGAAGCATCAGCACGTGCAGGGTCATGGAGGTGTTCATCAGCCAGCGGGTATCCCCGGCACCACGCAACACCCCGCTGCAAACCAGAATGACCGCATCTGCCACCACATAGGTCGCCATCCCCAGCATCATGCTCGCGCCCAGTGCGACGATGGCGGTGAAATCCTGCTCCGGGGTGGCAAACACCATCATCAGCTCGTATCGGAACAGCACAAAGAACAGGGCCAGCAGCACGGAGAAGCCAAGTGCGACGGTAAAACCGGCCGCGATCACCTGGTTCGCCCGGGTCATGTCCCCCGAACCCACATAGCGCCCAATCATACTGGTGACGGCGATGTTCAGGCCTATCAACGGCACGTAGTTCAACATGTCCCAGTTGAAGACAATCGCCATTGCAGCGCCCTCGGTGATGCCATAGGACTGGAACAGCAGTAAAAAGAAATTGAAGGTGGCGGCGCCAACAAACGTCTCGAAGCCCGATGGCAGACCGAGCCGCACATAGCGCTGCAGGATTCCCCGGTCATAGTGGAAAGCCTCGGCGACGTGAAAGCGCTCACGATGGATACGGTTGAAATAAAAGGCCGCATAGATCAGCAGGCTGCATGCCGTGGCGATTACGGTGCCCAGCGCAGCGCCGCGAATACCCAACTCGGGAAAGCCAAACTTGCCGAAGATCAATACCCAGGTGAGCGGTATATTGATCAGCACGCCCAGCACATCGGTGATCATCACGACGCGGGTTTTGCCAATGCCGCAGAAATAGCCCGCCACACAGGCTTTGACCAGGGCAAAGAAGGCACCGCCCATCATCACATGATAGTACTGCCGCTCCAGTATCACCTGTTCCGGAGGATGCCCCATGGCGGCAAACAGGCCGCCCATGCCCCAGGCAATAACCACTAGCAGCGGTTGGCAGGCGAGCGCCATGATGACGCCCTGGGTGAGCACGCGCGGGCACTTCTGCAACTGACCGGAGCCGTAATACTGTGCCACCAGCGCAGTCGCGTAGGACATTACGCCAATGAACAGGGATACACTGACAAAAAATGTAACGCCGCCACCCAGGGCGGAGGCAATGTGCAGGGCGTCGATACGCGACAGAAACAGGCGATCAGTGAACACCATCAAGGCGAACGCACTCTGCGACACCACCATGGGTAGCGCCAAGCGAAGCAATTCACGTGTCTGGCCTGTGCTGAGCATTATTATCCCCGACGGCGCCCGGACTGGCCCCGCCGCCGACGCCCGCAAGCGCGGTCTACCGGAACCGGCCGCCGGTGCAGCGTCAGCGTTACATGGTGAAAAAGGCCGACATTATAGAAGCCGCTCGCGGAAGTGCCAGCTCAGTCCGGGATAAAACGACCAACGGAGGGTGCCGCGGGACGAACGGGGCCCCGCAGCACAGTGAGCGCCGGGCCTAGCGCTTGGGAATGCCCAGGGCGCCGAGGTTCGCCGCCATGTCCTGTGCGGCCGTAGCGGGGTTGATGGCGCGGTCAATTTTGAGAATGGTGCCATCAACGCCGATGTAGAACGTATGCCGCTTGGCAAAGCCCATCATGGCCAGCACGCCGTAGGCCTCCGCCACCTGCTTCTCCGGGTCACTCAGCAGCGGAAAATCGGCCTCGGTCTCCTCAGCAAACCGGCGATTCTCCTCAACCTCGTCGACACTGGCCATAAAATAGGTCACATCGTATTCCCGAATCAGGTGCCCGTTTTCAGCAAGCGACTTGCACTCCACGGTGCAGCCCGACGTAAAGGCACGCGGGTACCAGGCCAGCACCACCGCCTGTTTGCCCTTGAAGTCGGCCAGCGAATACTGTTTGCCATCGCTGCCCATCAGACTGAACGCGGGGGCGCTATCCCCGACCTGCAGTTCTTCCGCGATGGCCGGAACAGCGCAAGCCAGAGCCAGCAGCAACGCGAGGGATCGAATCAATTCCATACAAACTCCATGACTGAACGGGGCTGCATTTCACAGCAGGGAAACCACGTAGTATGGTACGCGCCTGTCGGCGGCTGGATCACTCTCTGTGTCCGGGCCGCTCTACTCAAACCACCGAATCCGGACCATGCCATGCCCATCCTGACCCGCACACTTCTTGGCCTGCTACTCGCGGGCCTGATCCCGGGCGCTACCGCCCACGCTCAAGACAGTAGCACATGGCGCGTCGACGAGCCCGATTTCTCGGCCCCGGCCACCCGCGCCGCGATCAATGTGCGCGAAGGCACGTGGATGAGCATCGACGTCTCCCCGGATGGCAGGCATATTGCCTTTGACCTGCTGGGCAACCTGTATGAAATGCCCATCAGCGGCGGGATCGCAACGCCACTGACCACGGGCTTCGCCTGGGACATGCAACCTCAATACAGCCCGGATGGCCGCCATATCGCCTTCACCTCGGATCGCACTGGCGGCGACAACCTGTGGCTGCTGGAACGCGGCAGCGGCGCACTGCAGCAACTTACCTTTGAGGACTTCCGGCTGCTTAACAGCCCCAGCTGGAGCCCGGACGGCAAGTATCTGGCGGCCCGCAAGCATTACACCACCTCCCGCTCCCTGGGGACCGGCGAAATCTGGATGTACCACGTTGGCGGCACTGCGCAGAACGCGGGGCAGATGCTGATTCCCCGCCCCAGCCCGACCTTCCAGAAAGAACAGGGCGAACCCGCTTTCAGTCCGGATGGCAAAAGCCTGTATTTCTCCCTGAACACGACACCGGGCGACACGTTTATCTATCACCAGGACAGCAATACCGAACTGTTCCAGATTCGCCGGGTTGATCTCGCCAGTGGGAATGTCAGCACTGTGGCCGGCGGCCCCGGCGGCGCGGTGCGCGCCACGCCGTCACCGGATGGCAAGCGACTCGCCTACGTCAAGCGGGTGCGCGCCCAGTCGCGGTTGTTCGTCAAAGACCTCGCCACCGGCACCGAACGCATGCTGTTCGATGGCCTCGACCTCGATATGCAGGAGACCTGGGCTGTGCACGGGCTCTACCCCACCATGGAATGGACCCCTGACAGCCGCGATATCGTGTTCTGGGCACAGGGCAAGATCTGGCGTTTGAACACGCTTGACGGCTCCCTGCTGAACATCCCCTTCGAAGTCAGGGACAGCCGTGACATCTATCCCGCCGTGCGCTTCCCGGTCGACGTGGCACCGGAGCACTTCAGCACCCGTATGGTGCGCTTCGCCACACCGTCACCGGACGGCAAGGCCATCGTTTTCGAATCGCTGGGCCGGCTGTATATCAAGCGCGGCAGCGCGGAACCCCAGCGCCTCACGGGGGACGGCGAAGGTGGTTTCGACTACGCCCCCGTGTGGAGTCCCGACGGTCGTGAAATCCTGTTCCTGCGCTGGACAGACAGCGAACTCAGCCGCATTCACCGCGTGCCGGTCCGCGGCGGCAAGGCGCGTGCCCTGGATCATCCGAAAGGCCAGTACACGGAACTGGCTATCGACGGCAGCGGCGATACCCTGGCCCTGCGCAAGCTGGCCGGCAGTGCCCTGCTCAACCCGGAGTGGTCGGTACAACCCGGCATCTACCTGGTCTCGCGCGCCACCGGCGACATGCAGTTTGTCAGCGCACGCGGTGAACACCCCCATTTTGGTCCGGATGGCCGGGTCTACGCGCAGGAACGCGCCGAAACCGCCTCGGGCCGCGGCAGCAGCACCGCGAGCACAGTGCTCATCGCCATGTCGCGCACTGGCCACGATGTACAACAGGTCGCCAGTGCCGAGCTGGCCACACGCATCCGTCTGGCCCCCGACGGTCGGCACATCGCCTTCGAAAACGGCCACCAGATGTACCTCGCAGCAGCCGCGCCCACCGCGGGCAAAACGCTGGTGCTCGATGATCCCAGGCCCGCGTTCCCCATTGTGCGCCTGAGCCGGGTCGGCGGCGACTACCTGAACTGGAACGCCGCAGGGAGCGCAGTGGTCTGGAGTACGGGCCCGACACTGAACACGGTCACCGTCGCCGATGCGATGCGTGCAGACTTCACGCCCCCCGAAAGCGGTGTGGATCTCAGCATGCGCGTGGCCAGTGCCCGCCCCGACACACGCCTCGCACTCACCAATGCACGGGTAGTCACATTGAACAGCCGGCGCGAGGTGATTGACGGTGGCACGGTGCTGCTGGACGGTAACCGCATCCGCGCCGTGGGGGATGCCAGCCTCGCAATACCGGAGGGCTTCCGCACCGTGGACCTGGGCGGCAAGACACTGCTGCCAGGTTTTATTGATATCCATGCGCACGGCCCCTACGGCCGCGCCGACATTATCCCGCAGCAGAACTGGGATCTGCTCGCGCACCTTGCACTGGGCGTTACCACGGTGCACAACCCGTCCAGCGTCGCCTCCCAGGTGTTTGCTGCCGCTGAGTATGCCCGTGCCGGGCGCATTCTCGGACCGCGGATTTTCTCCACGGCTGAAATCATCTACGGTGCGAAGTCCACCTATTATTCGCCGGTAGAGACCCTGGACGATGCCCTGGCACACGTGCGCCGGCTCAAGGCCCAGGGCGCAGTGACCGTGAAAAACTACAACCAGCCGCGTCGCGACCAGCGGCAGATGGTGATCGAAGCCTCCCGCCGCGAGGGCCTGATGCCCGTCGCCGAAGGTGGGGCCCTGTACCACATGGACATGAACCTGATCGGCGACGGTATCACCGGGGTCGAGCACAATGTCCCTGCCCTGCGCCTGTACGAGGATGTCCTGCAGTACTGGCGACAGAGCGAAGCGGGCTACACCCCCACGCTGGTGGTGACTTTCGGTGGGCTGACCTCCGAGGACTACTACTACCAGGACACGGAGGTGTGGAAACACCCCCTGCTCGCCAACTTCGTCCCGCCAGCCGTATTACAACCTCGCTCGGTGCGCAGGCCCATGGCCCCGGAAGCTGACTACCGCGATGACGACGCCGCCGCGGCCGCCAAAGGCTTGCTGGACGCCGGAATACTGGTCAACACCGGCGGACACGGCCAGCGCGAGGGCCTGGCCACGCACTGGGAAATGTGGAGTTTCGTGCGTGGTGGCTTCAGCCCGATGGAGGCACTGGCCGCAGCGACCATCAATCCGGCGCGCTACCTCGGGATGGAAGGCGACATCGGCTCACTGGAGGCGGGCAAGCTGGCAGACCTGGTCATTATTGACGGCAACCCGCTGGAGGATATCCGGCAGACAGACCGTATCAGCCACGTTGTGCTGAATGGCCGCGTCTATGCGGCGGAGTCGCTGTCCGAGGTATTTACCGGCGACAGCACGCTGCAGCCCTTTTACTGGCAAGGCAGGCCGGAATCGGCTATCCGCTGAGCGAGTGCTCAGGCGTCGCCCTGCGTCGCACCCCTGCGGGCCAGGATCCAGTCGGCCAGCGCCTGGCGCGCGGCCGCGGCGCGGCGCGGCTGGCGCAGGGACGCGAACCAGCGCGCCAGCTGGCGACGTTCGGCGTCGCTGACATCGGCCAGCAGGGCGGTATCCAGCTGCAGTGCACTGCGGTCGGCGTGTGTGCGACTGCACAGACGTTGCTGATGCAGCAGCGCCCTGCCCAGTAGCACGAAGGGAAAATTCGGGTTTCGCGAGGGCCCGTAGCTCACCAGTTTACCGCCGCTGGGAATGCCCTTGACCCTAAGCTGAGCAATCTCATCAGCATACCGCAAGGCCGCCATACCGCCAGACGCCGCGCCGAGCGCTCCACTGACCAGTGTGCCCAGGCCGCCTGTGAGCCCCGCTGTGACGCCGTCCAGGGCCATCCCCGTGCCACCGCCCAGCAATGCGCCCGCCGAGGCTGCCACCAGCGCCAGCGCTCGACGATCCAGCCCCCATAGATACCATTGCTCCACGTTGAACAGCTCTGACGCTTCCAGGTCGAGATCCAGCTCACTGCGCTGCAGACGATGATAGTGGTAGACCTCCTCCACCTGTCGACGACAGTGCCGCTCGCGAGCCTTTAGCTCATGCTGGTAGCGGCTGAACAGGAGGTCCTGCACCGGCTGCACCGGCAGCCCCTCGGGTACCCGCTGCGAGAGCTGAAACTCCAGTGCTTCGGCAATCCATTCGGTAATCAGTGCCGCAGCCTCACGGTGTTCACGCCCGCGTTCCCTGCGTAACACCTCAACCGCACGGTCCAGTGACTGCCGCCACTGCTCATCGAGGTGCCCAAACAGTACCAGCAGCTCAAGCTGTTTCTCTGCCTCGGCACGTTGCGCATTGAACAGGCGCACAGTCTGGAAATATTGCCCCAGACCGGCCTGCCACTCCGCCACATAATCTTCATTGTCGATGGGGTTGATCAACGCGAGGCTGGGGCGGCCTGTCCAGCGCAGAATTTCCATTTCCGCCTCGTAGTCGGCACCGAAAGGCACAGATCCGTCGACCACGTAAATAATCCCGGCACCAGCAACAACAGGCTGCAACAGTGCACACTCATCGTGAAACCGCGGATCGTCGCGGTGCGCGTCAACAAAGTCGCGTACTGCCCTGGGCCTGCTGGCCGCATCAGCGGCGTGTGCACGCAACCACTCCAGCACCGCACGCGCCCGCTGTATGCCGGGCGTATCCACCAGCGTGTACAGAGTCTCGCCATCGACGCGCATCGGAAACTCGCGTGCTTCGCGTGTCGAACCCGCACGCGCCTCAATCCCCACGGAATCGTCTCGCGCGAGTGTTGCCACAATACTTGACTTGCCTTTGTTGGGACGGCCCACGACCGCAAAAACCGGCAGACTCATGAGATCACCACCGGATTCAGCAGCTGCACATCCACCGCCTGAAACGGCATGGCCCGGGCAAACAGGCGCCAGTCTTCCACCTTGCGGTGCGGCAAGGGACGGCCCGGCAGCGGTACCAGGAGAACACTGCACTGTGGAATGCTGAACAGGGGCTCCAGTAGATCGGCCAGCTCCGCGACGGGTGGCTCCCAGCCCTTTACCGCAAGATAGAGCCGGTCGATATCCCCAAGCGGCAGCGCCGCCAGCGTCCGCCGGTCCGTGGCAAGATCGCTACCGGCAATACCCGCACGCTGCGCAGGTTGCCCGTCCGCGAGCTCTTCGTAGCTTGCAGGGGCCTGTTCACCGAAAGCGCCAGCCACCTCCAGCAGCAAGGCACGCGGCCACGCGACAGGCGCCGTATCAACGCCCGGCTCCGCAGCGCCGGATTTGCCCGGCCCCGTGATGGCGGCTTCAGGTGCCGCACCGGTTGCCACCAGCGGCGCCTGCATCCGTGCCAGCACGCGCTCGACACCGGGATAGCTGAGCAGGCTGGCCAGCAACTGCCGCCGGTACAGGGCGCGTGACAGGAGGTACAGCAACACGCGCGGCAACAGACTGTAAACCAGCAGGCACAGCATCAAGAAACCCCACCAGCCGCGCATGCGCTCCAACCGCTCGACGTCCAGCAGCTGCAGCGCCGCGTGATAGCGGCTACTGCTCAGCAACTCGGGCGCGATCGTGGCACTCGGAAGCAGGCTTTGCCAGGGCCAGGCAAGCGCGTCTACCAGGGCCTGCATGAACGGGTCGCTGAGCGGATAGGTGGACCCCCACACAAACCCGTAGTTGTCCACTGCCGGCAAGACGAGAAATGCCGCCGCCGCACCTGCCGCGAACAGCGCACCCAGCGCCTGGCCGTGGCGTAGAAAAAGCAGGCGCAACAGCGGCTGTGCCTCGCGCAGCGCCCGCGCATCAGGCCAGCGCCGCCGCAGAACAAAACGTATCGGTTGTACCGGCGACGCCGGGGGCACCCTGCCCCACAGCAGCTGCAACAGCACCAGCAGCGACCCCACCATCAGCAGCCCTTGCAGCCCCACGAACACCAACAACCAGAACAGCACATTGACCAGCGCATTCGCGCTGCCGAGTAACAGCCCCGCCATAGCGGCGAAACCTGCACACAGCGCCAACAGGTTGAGCAGAACCGCGGGATTGGCGCGGCTGGCCCACTCCGGCCTGCGTTGCGACTGCGGGTCCACCGACTGCAACCAGTGCTGTACCCGCTGCCAGTCATCAGCAGTCTCGACGCAGCTCCGGCCGATTTCCCGGTCGCGCTGCCGTAACTGCGCCAGCGACAGATCCCGGTCGTGCTCAAGCTGGCTGGCTAGGTGATACAAGTCACTGATGTCGGGAGAAGCGATTGCCCTGTCCTCGGTATTCGCTGGCTGCACTGCAGTGTACGATACAGGCAATTCAATCTGAACGGGAGCAGGTATGCCAGCAACACCCTCCAACCCATGGCCCATACGCTGGGACTTGCTGGTACGTTACCGCTACATTGAGACCATTGTTCTGTGGGAGGGTCGACTGACCACCCGCCACCTGTGTGAAACCTTCGGCATTGGTCGCCAGCAGGCGAGCAAGGATATCAATCGCTACATCCGTGACATCGGGCCGGGCAATCTTGTTTACGATGCGTCGCTCAAGGGTTACATGCCGGCAGCGGGGTTCAGGCCGCAAGTGACAGAGGGCGTGGCGGACGAGTACCTGCACCTGATGGCGCGCAACAACGAACTGTCAAACGTGTTCGAATCGCTGGCACTGAACGTCGCGAATATTGAGGTGCTGCGGGTACCGGTGCGCGATGTGCGCCCCGAGGTACTGCGCCCCATCATGCAGGCCGCACGTCAGCGCAAACGCCTGGAAGTGGATTACGTGTCACTGCACAACCCCAACCGCGAGGGGCGTATCATCGTGCCGCATACTCTGGTATTCACCGGGCTGCGCTGGCATGTACGTGCCTGGTGTGAAAAGAACCAGGAGTACCGCGACTTTGTGCTCAGCCGTTTCCGCGATATTCCGGAGATACTTGATGACTCGCCCCAGGGGGTCGAGAACGACCACGACTGGAACACCCACGTGACGCTGCGTATTGTGCCGGATCCAAGGCTGTCGCCTGCACAGCAGCAGGTGGTGGAGACAGATTACGGCATGCTGGAGGGCGCCCTGCACATCACCGTGCGTGGGCGGCTGGTGCCCTACGCCCTGAAGCTGTTGCACATCGACCCTGAGCCGGCCTCACTTGAAGACCCTATGGCACAGCAGATCGTGGTGGAAAACCGGGAGGCACTCAGGCCCTGGCTGTTCAGTTGATCAAAGAGCGCTTTCAGCGCACCGTGAGTATGATCTTCCCTATATGAGCGCTGCTTTCCATCAGTTCGTGGGCCGCCGCAGCGTCCTGCAGCGGGAACGTCGCCGCGATCACCGGCTGGATTTCACCCGCCTCCAGCAGCGGCCATATACGCTCACGCAACTGCGCGGCGATCTCCGCTTTCGCCTCACTTGACTGAGGGCGCAGGGTCGACGCGCTCAGGGTCAGGCGCTTCAACAACACTGGCACAAAGTTGACCGTAGCCTCGAAACCACCCTGGTAGGCGATGTTCACGATGCGACCGTCGGTCGCCGCCAGCCGCAGGTTGCGGTTGATATACTCGCCGCCAACCATGTCCAGTATGACATCCACACCGCTGCCGCCGGTCAGTTCACCGAGCACCTGCTCAAAGTCTTCACTGCGGTAGTTGACCGCGCGGGCGGCACCGAGCCGGACACAGGCCGCGCATTTCTCCTCGCTGCCCGCCGTTGCATACACGGTTGCGCCAAGGGCCCGCGCCATCTGGATTGCGCTGGTACCGATACCCGAGCTGCCACCATGCACCAACAGGCTTTCGCCGGCCTGCAGGCGCCCGCGCATGAACACGTTGGTCCACACGGTGAAAAACGTCTCGGGAAGGCCGGCAGCCGCGACAAAGTCCATACCAGCAGGCAGCGGCAGGCACTGCCCCGCCGGCGCTACAACCTGCTCTGCGTAGCCACCACCATTGGTCAGGGCACAGACGTGATCACCGACCTGCCAGCCGACAACACCGGCCCCCACCGCCGCCACGCGACCTGCCACTTCCAGGCCGGGAAGGTCTGACGCCCCTGAGGGTGGGGGGTACAGACCGAGTCGCTGCATCACGTCCGGCCGGTTGACCCCTGCCGCGACAACATCAATCAGGAGTTCGCCGGCACCCGCAACAGGGGCCTCACGACGTGTCATTTTCAATACGGCAGGTGCGCCGGGTTGACTGATTTCGATGCACTGCATGGGGCCGTGACTCCGCTGCCTAGGAGGTAAATTTCTTCATGATATCCACCGGTAGCGGGAACACAATCGTCGAACTCTTGTCACCGGCAATCTCCACCAGCGTCTGCAGGTAACGAAGCTGGATCGCGGACTCTTCAGTGGCCAGCATCTTGGCGGCTTCAGCCAGTTTCTCGGCAGCTTCGGCTTCACCCATGGCGTGGATCACCTTGGCCCGGCGTTCGCGTTCGGCCTCCGCCTGTTTCGCAATCGCCCGTACCATGGACTCGTTGAGATCCACATGTTTGATCTCGACGTTGGCCACCTTCACACCCCAGGCTTCTGTCTGCTTGTCGAGAATGGACTGAATGTCGTCGTTCAAACGATCCCGCTCGGCGAGCATGTCATCGAGATCATGCTGCCCCAGCACCGAGCGCAGCGTCGTCTGGGACAGCTGGCTTGTCGCCTCAAGGTAGTTCTCCACCTGGATGATGGCCCGCTCAGGGTCAACCACACGGAAATAGATCACAGCGTTGACCTGTACCGACACGTTGTCACGGGAAATCACGTCCTGCGTAGGCACGTCCATGACCAGGGTACGCAGGTCCACACGCACCATCTGCTGCAGCACGGGAATGATGATGATCAGGCCAGGGCCTTTCACCTTGTAGAAACGGCCCAGCATGAAAATGACACCCCGCTCATACTCGCGCAGCACCCGGAACATGGACAGCAGCAACACTATCGCGAGCACGATAACGGCGCCGGTAAACATCTCGATCTCGAACATCAGGCTTATCCTTTTTCCGGAGGTTGTTCGGATTGACTGCGGACGACCGCTGTCAATCCGTCGATTGCCAGCACAACGACTGGCTCGTCAGGTTGCAGGGGAGCCTCGCTGCGCGCATGCCAGAGTTCCCCATCCAGCCATACCCAGGCCTCGCCATCGTGCAGGCGTGCCACGTGTGTCGTCATGCCCACCAGGCGCTGCACACCACTGACCACCGCGCGCTTGCGCGCGCGCAGCACCATGCCCAGTGCAAACACCAGCAAGCCGACACTGAATACGGTAACCGCGAGCACGATAGGCAGTGCCAGTTGGTAGGCGGGCAGGTTGGTATCCATCAACATGATCGAACCCATTACGAAAGCGGCAGCTCCACCCAGCCCCAGCACCCCGAAACTCGGCGCAAAGGCTTCGGCCGCCATCAAGGCCACGCCGAGCAGCAGCAGACCCATACCGGCGTAGCTGACGGGCAGCATCTGCAGGGCATACAGGGCAATCAGCAGGCTGACGGCGCCCACGATACCGGGCAGGCCAATGCCCGGGTTGTAGAACTCGATGACCAAACCGTAGATACCGACCAGCAGCAGCATATACGCGATGTTGGGATTGGTGATGACAGCGAGGAACTCACTGCGCCAGTCCGGCGCCTGGTCTACGATTGCCACGCCAGCCGTGTCGAGCACCCGGGTGGCATCCCCCACATCGACCGCTATCCCGTGCACGCCCTGCAACAGCAGGGGAATCGAGTCCGCCAGTTGATCGATGACCCCGGCGGCCAGCGCGTCTTCTGCCGGCAGGCTGACCCCGTCGCGCACCGCGCGTTCCGCCCAGTCACCATTGCGCCCGCGCAGCTGCGCGAGGCTGCGGATGTAGGCCACCGCATCGTTCACCACCTTGCGCTCCATCGCTGTACTGCCCGCGGTGGTGGCGGGCGACGATGCTGCGCCCTCCTCCCCCTCATCCGCACCCGGCAACCCCGGCAGACCGCCGCCGCCAAGCTGCACCGGTGTCGCCGACCCCAGATTGGTCCCCGGGGCCATGGCCGCGATGTGTGTGGCATACAACAGGTAGGTGCCGGCGCTGGCGGCCCGCGCGCCACTGGGTCCCACGTATCCCAATACCGGGACGGGTGCTGCCAGTATGGCCTTGATCATGTCGCGCATGGCGCTGTCCAGGCCACCTGGTGTGTCGATGCGCAGTACAACCGCCTCGGCGTTCGCAGCGACGGCGCGTTCGAGCGAGCGAATCATGTGGTCCGCGGTTGCCGGGCCGATGGGGCCGTCGATGTGAATCACCCAGACCTGTGCGGCAGCAGCGGGGGCTGCAAGAACCCAGGCCAGCAGCAACAGACGCAGCAGGGCGAGACAGCGATACAAGGAATACCTTTTCATGCTCCCAGTATAGTGCAAGCTGACGGACGGCGCCGAGGCCACGTCAGGCCATCTGCCTCAGGAATTCAACAGGCGCAGCTCACCATTCAGGTGCACATCCCGCTGCGGGAAGGCGATAACCAGCCCATGCTCCCGGAACAGCGCATCGATCTGGAAGCGAAGGTCGCTGCGAATCAGGCGCAAGCCGCGCTCGGCGGTGGAGTGCACCCAGAAATTGAGTTCGAATTCCAGCGAGCTGTCGCCAAAGTTGTCGAAAATCACCATGGGTTCCGGCGTCTTCAACACGTTCGGATGCTCCTCGGCAACACGGTACATCAGGGTCTCGGTAAGCCGCACGTCGCTGTCGTAGGCAACACCCACCCGCACCGCCGTGCGCACCAGGTCGTCCACCAGTGTCCAGTTGGTGACGGTATTCTCGAGCAACTGGCTGTTGGGAATCAGCAGGTGTACGCCATCAACACGCCGGATGCGCGTCGAGCGCGTGTTGATAGACTCCACCGTCCCGCGCACCTCACCAAGCTCGAGGAAATCACCGATCTTGATGGGCCGCTCCCACATCAGTATCCAGCCACTGATGAAGTTGTTGATGATGTTCTGTGCACCGAAGCCAAACCCGATCGCCACGGCGCCTGAGACGAATGCGAACGCCGCCAGTGGGACACTCAGCAGATCCAGCGTCGACATGCCCACAATGGCCATACCGAGAATGAGGTAGGCACGGAAAGCCAGCTGCACCACATTCGGATCGAGGTTGCGCTTGAGCATACGCGAGCGCAGGAAGCGACCGCTCCAGAGCACGAAGAAGATCCCACCGACCAGCAGGGCCAGAACGGTCAACACCTGGGCCAGGGTAATGGCAACGTCGCCAAATACAATTAGAGGCGCATTGAGGATTCGGTTAAGCTGTTCCATGCAGGGTTCCTTGAAGGGTCACAGACACATGATCAGGGCAAAATTACTCTCACCGCAAGGGCAGTACCAGACAGGCGACGAATCGTTGATTGCTGTCTGGCGTGGACAGGAAAGCAGCGTGCTCTGGCTGGATATGGAGGGCGAGCTGACCGCAGAGCGGCAGGAGTTGCTCGTTTCACTCAATTGTGACCGGCTCGCTGTCTCTGACTGCGCCCGCACCCGGCATCCGCCCAAGGTGGAAGAATTCGACCAGGACACGTTCATCCTGTTTCGCGGCATGACCAGCCTGGACGACAACCTGGAATTACAGCCTATGCCTGTCGGTATGTGGGTCGGCAAGCGGATTCTCATCACCAGCCACCCCGGCACGGCCGTCAGTGTAAACCACTTCTGGGACAGCGAGGAACAACAGTCCTTGCTGAAAACGCCCAATGTCCTCGCCCTGCGTATTTTGCACTACGTGGGTGGGCGTTATCTGGAAAAGCTCATGGATTTCGAGGACACCCTGGCCGGTCTGGAAGATGCCCTGCTGACCGACCAGACCGATACCGTGATGAAAGAACTGGTGATCTACCGCTCGCGATTGCGCAAACTGCTGCGTATTTTCAACTACCATGAAGCGCTGGCCGAGCACATTCTGCACAGCGGCACTGTCCACCTGGGTACCGGCAAGGACAAGAGCCATCACGTGCGTCGCGACCTCTTCGACCGCTGCGAACGGCTGCGAACCCTGTGCTCCATGTACTACGAGATCTGCGGCGACCTCGTGGAGAGCCATATTTCCATCACCTCCCACCAGCTCAACCAGACCATGAAGGTCCTCACCATCATCACAGCGATCTTTGTGCCATTGAGTTTTGTGGCGGGTCTGTACGGCATGAACTTCCAGCACATGCCCGAACTGCAGTTCCGCTACGGTTACTTTGTGGTGTTGGGACTGATGGCACTTCTGGCGGTGGGCATGCTGACCCTGTTCCGTAAGGTGCGCTGGCTGTGACAGCGAAATCAGGCCTTTGCGGATAGCCGCATTGACGCTATTGTTTGGTCAAACAGAATAACGAGAGGTCATCCCCATGCGCCCAGTCAACCTCGCCGACGCCGGCTTTCTCCTGATGGAGAAACGACAGACCCCCATGCATGTGGGCGGACTGCACCTGTTCAACTACCCGAAGGGTGTAGACCAACGCGAATTCCTGCAGCAGGTGCTTGCCGCCCTGCGCACCGACGAGGAGTACCGGCGCCCGTTTGGTGAGTATGTCACCACCGGTCGCGCAGGTCCCCTGCGGCTCTATTGGGAAAAGGATGAGCACTTCGATATTGACTACCATGTGCGCCACTCCGCCCTGCCCCAACCCGGACGCTATCGTGAGCTCTTCATGCTGGTGTCCCGGCTGCACAGCACGCTGCTTGACCGCACGCGACCACTCTGGGAACTGCATCTCATCGAAGGCCTGCGCAACAACCAGTTTGCCGTGTACAGCAAATGCCATCACGCGGCGACCGACGGCGCCTCGGCGATGCACATGATGAACGCCATGTACTCCACCAGCCCCCGCAGTCGAGCGCGCCACTCCGCAATGTCCTTCGAAGCCTTCGAGCAGTACAAGGCAAGGCGCCTGCCACCCCCCGTGGAGCGTGTAGAGCCGCGCGGGCGGGAACTGAAAACCGTGCTGGAAGCGCTGCGCCAGCAGTACGACACCACAACCAACCTGGTCAGCGCCTTTCGCCAGTTCGGCGGCGCTTTCTTTGGCCGCAGTGGTAACCTCGCAGTACCCTGGCATCACGTGCCCCGCACCTCGATCAACACCAATGTCAGCGGGTCCAGGCGCTTCGTTGCCCAGTCCTTCGAGTTCGAACGTGTACGCAACGTCTGCAAGGCAACCCATGCCACCGTCAACGATATCGTGCTGGCGATGTGTGCAGGTGCTCTGCGGCGCCACCTTGCCAACCTGGGCGAGCACCCCGCGCACTCGCTAAAGGCGATGGCGCCGATCTCGCTCCGGGAGGAGAGCGATCTCGATTCATCCAACGCCGTCGGCTTCATTACCGCCGACCTGGCAACCGACGTCGCCGATCCGGAGCAGCGGCTGCGCAAGATCCAGGCCTCGATGGCGGCGGGCAAGACACTGCTGCGCAGCATGTCCCAACGCGAGGCGACGCTGTTCATGCAGATTACCCAGATACCCGCCCTGCTCACCTCGGTGCTCGGCATCGCGGCCAATTTCCCCGCCTTCAGCACTGTGATATCCAACGTCCCCGGGCCGCGGGAGCAGCTCTACTGGAACGGCGCCAGCCTGGAAGGCGTGTATCCTGCGTCCATTGTGTTTGATGGTTTCGCCATGAACATAACGCTGGTGAGCTATCGCAAGCAGCTGGATTTCGGCATCGTCGCCTGCCGGCGCTCTATGCCCCAGGTACAGCGCATTATCGACTATCTCGAAGAAGCGCTGACAGAGCTGGAGGAACTGGCGGGGCTGCGCACGGCCCCGAAACGCTCTGGCCGCAGCAAGGCAAAAGCGGCGGCTGGCAGCACCGCCAGGGCGTCAACGAAGACCGGGACCAAAACCACGGCCAAAACCAAAACCAATACCAAAACCAAAACCAAATCCCGTCAGGCCGCTGGCAGCAAGGCCGTGCCGCGCGCCACGCCGAAGCGTGCCAGTAAACCGAAACTGGCGGGTAGCAACAACGCAAAAGGATGAATTCCCCAGCAATGAACGAGCAAATTCTGATTGGCGGCAACGCCGAAGGACAGTGCGGCCTGCTGCCACGCTACGCCAACCGCCACGGCCTGATTGCCGGCGCTACCGGCACCGGGAAAACCGTCACCCTGCAGTGCCTCGCAGAGAGCTTCTCTGACCGCGGTGTGCCCGTGTTCATGGCGGATGTCAAAGGCGATCTCTCAGGTATCAGCCAGGCGGGAACACCACACCCCAAAGTGGATGAACGGAACCAGTACATCGGCATTACCCACTACCAGCAGCGCGGCTTTCCCGTCGCCTTCTGGGATGTGTTCGGGGAGGCCGGGACACCGGTGCGCACCACCGTCACCGAGATGGGGCCCGCGCTGCTTGCCCGCCTGCTGGACCTCAACGACACCCAGGAAGGTGTGATGAACGTGGTCTTCGAGTTCGCCGACAGCGAGGGCCTGCTGCTGGTGGATCTGGCTGACCTGCGTACAACGCTGGAATATCTCGCGGAGCACGGCTCGGAACTGGGAGCAGGCTTCGGTGTCGCCAAGGCTTCAGTGAATGCCATTCTGCGCAGGTTACTGGTGCTTGAGCGTGAGGGGGGGCGCGCGTTTTTCGGCGAGCCCTCACTGGAACTCAAGGACTTTATGCAAACCACCCGTGACGGACGCGGGGTGATCAACCTGCTTGCCGCCAACACCCTCATCCAGAGCCCGCGCGTGTACTCTACGTTCCTGCTCTGGTTACTCTCCGAACTGTTTGAAACGCTGCCGGAACTCGGGGACCCCGAGCAGCCTGTGCTGGTGTTCTTTTTCGACGAAGCTCACCTGCTGTTTCGCGATGTGCCCCGAGCGCTGCTGGAAAAGATCGAGCAGGTCGTGCGCCTGATTCGCTCAAAAGGCGTCGGCGTCTACTTCATCAGCCAGAGTCCCAGCGATATACCGGATTCGGTGCTGGGTCAGTTGGGGAACCGTATCCAGCACGCGCTGCGGGCCTACACACCCCGTGAACAAAAGGCCGTGCGCGTGGCCGCGCAATCGTTTCGCGAGAACCCCGCACTGGATACGGTCACCGCCATCACCGAGCTGGGAGTCGGCGAAGCGCTGGTGTCCCTGCTGCAGGACAAGGGCATTCCGGCGCCCGTGCAGCGCGTCCTGATTCGCCCACCGTGCTCGCGCATGGGGCCTGCGAGCCCGCAGGAGCGCGCTGCGGTTCTAACGCACGACCCCAACCAGCGCCGCTATGCCGAGTCGGTTGACCCCCGCTCTGCCCACGAGGTGTTGCGCGAGAGAATTGAAGCCGCGAGCGCTCAGGACGCGACACAAAAAGCAGCCAAAGCGAAAACCCGCAGCACGGGTGGACGCCAGAGCACCAGCGAGGCGTTTATCAAGAGTATGGCCCGCAGCCTCGGCTCTGCCGCCGGCAGCAGTCTGGGCCGCAAGCTGTTTCGCGGACTGCTGGGATCTCTGCTCAAATGAATCACCGCCACCACCCGATGGAACTCCGCAACCGGTAACGGGGTCTACTGCTGACCGCCGCCGTGTTGTCATCGCCTGAGCGTTGCAGCGCGTAGCAAGCGCGACCTCTCTCAAAGGAGCACACCATGCGTTATACCCTCAGACTGGCGGCCCTGCTGCTGGCCGCCATTGTCGCTGCCTCACCCGGCCACACCCGATCCGCCTATGCGCCCGCCGATACGGGCCTCGCCGTAGCAACCTTTGCCGGCGGTTGCTTCTGGTGCGTGGAAGACGGCTTTGAGAAGATACCCGGCGTTGTGGAGGCAGTTTCCGGCTACAGCGGCGGCACCGAAAAGAACCCGGACTACAAGCAGGTCTCCGCCGGCAAAACCGGCCATACCGAAGCGGTGCAGGTGTACTATGACCCCACCGTGATCACCTACGAGGGTTTGGTGGAGGGCTTCTGGCGCTTTATGGACCCCACCGACGCGGACGGGCAATTCGTTGATCGAGGCCGCCAGTACCGCCCGGCCATTTTCTATCACTCCGAGGAGCAGCAGCGCGTCGCGCAGGCGTCAAGGGATGCGCTGGAGGCTTCTGGCCGCTACGACACACCTGTGGTCATCGAAATTACGCCGTTCACGGCATTCTACGATGCAGAAGACTACCATCAGGACTACGCCAGTAAGAATCCACTGCGCTACCAGTTCTACACCTTCAATTCGGGGCGCTATCAGTTCATAGACCGGGTATGGGGGGACGAGCAGACGCTTGATTTCTCCCGTTTTCGTCCTGCGCCTACAGCAGCGGGCACGCAAACGGCCTTCGATCCTGAACGTTTCGTGCGCCCCTCTGACGAAGTCCTGCGCCAGCGCCTCACCGCCGAACAGTTCCGGGTGGCGCGCCAGGATGGAACCGAGCGTGCCTTCAACAACGCCTACTGGGACGAAAAGCGGGCAGGGATCTATGTGGACATCGTATCCGGGGAGCCGCTCTTTTCCTCGCGCGATAAATTTAAATCGGGCACCGGGTGGCCCAGTTTCACTCGACCGATCAGCGGGGACAGTGTTGTGGAACGGGATGACAGCAGCTTTTTCATCGCGCGCACAGAAATTCGCAGCCGCTATGCGGACTCCCATCTCGGTCACGTGTTTGATGACGGTCCTGCGCCCACCGGACTGCGCTACTGCATGAACTCGGCAGCGATGCGCTTCATTCCGCTTGAGAATATGGCGGCCGCAGGTTACGGCGACTACATTCCCGCCGTGACCGGCGAGGACTGAGGCACGCCATGCACCACCCGACCAGCGCAACCGGCCGTGATGCCATTCCACCCCTGCCGCTACGCCGGCTGCCCTGGCTGCTGTGCACCGCCATCATCCTGCTGGAAAGTGCATTCTGGATCGCACAGGTGGAGAGTGGTACCTGGAAGATCCTGCTCGCGGCGCTGGAAATGGGGCTGCTGGGCGGCCTGCTGTGGAATGGCTGGCGCATTCGCCGCTGGGTCTACCAGACCAGTACCGCAAGACACTGTGCGGTTGCAGACCTCACCGTCGCCGGTCTCACTGTGTGTCTGCTCGGCGACGCCGTGAACCGCAATGTGCCGGCGCGCTTCTACAGCTACGATGACGTCGTCCAGCACAGCTATCTGGCGGATTCAGTCTGGTTCTTCTTCCCGGGATACGCGCTGCTGCTGGCCGCCGTCTGGCTGGCAACCCGGGGCCGGGTGCACCCACTGTGGCGTGTCGTGCCGATGGTACTCGCCGCCGCCGGCGGCCTTTTCGCCTTCTTCCAGGTACTCCTGCCAGGCACAGCCGCCTACATTGCCTGGCTTACGGGTGCCTACTCGATCCTGATCGCGCTCATGCTGCCCTGCGCACTGTGGATAGGGCTGGCCTTTGGCCGCCGCGGTCGCTGGGTCGCTCTGGGTGCCGCCATGGCAACGGTCGCCGATGGCATGATCGGCCAGTTCTGGTTGTATGGCAGCGGCCACTATCCTGCCATCGCCTATGCCAACTTCATGGTGTACTTCGTATCGCAGGCCCTACTGCAGCAATTGCCCCTGCTCGCTCAGAACTCGTACTCCAGGACCGCGCGCAGCGTGTAGTCTGCGGTGGTCGCATCCAGACCCCAGACAACGCCTGCCTCCCAGCGCAGCGCCTGGCGGCTGCCCAGGCGCGCCATGCCCAGCAGCATGGGGCCCAGTGCCCGGGTGTCTTCGCCCAGGTAGAGTTCCAGCGCTGGCTCCAGTAACGGGGAGTGACGGTAGCGCGCCTGCAGCGCGGCGGCGGTCTCGAACTCGTCCTCAATGTCATCACCCCATTCGTAGATGACCCCGACGTTGGCTGTCGCACTGAAACGACCCAGTTCTCGCTCCAGTAGCAAGGTGGTGGAGTACTCCCAGATTTCTTCGTGTCGATACTTCTCCAACTCGAACAACAGGCCGTAATCGAGCAGAAACTCCCCCTGCTCTGACAGTTGCCACAGTGCCTCCAACTCCCAGGCGTCGATGGTAAATCCGCTGTCGCTGCCCTCCCGGCCGACCAGATACGCTTCGGCAAACAGGAACTCCGACACGGCTCGACCCAGACCGACACGGTGTGTGGCCTGCCGTTGTGCCTCGCCGGCGGGTGGATTGTGTTCCTGCACCGCGCGCCACTCCAGCTCCCATTCCAGCTGTTCCACATAGGGGTGATAGACCTTGTCGACAACGCTGCCGTCGGCCAGAACGGCTGTTGGAAGCGCCGCAAACACCGCCAGCATCAACCCCCTGGGGCTATTCCCTGACCGCATGTTCTGCCCTCCCTTCACTGCCCCACCAGAGCGCAAAACCGGCCAGCGCCAGACTGCCCAGATACAGGCCCACCTGCAGCGCCCCGGGCGTGGCTTCGTAGCCCAGTACGGCGTACAGCAGTTCACCAAAAAACGATTGTTCGCTGAGCAGCGCCGAGCTGTCCCAGAGCGGGGACTGATCCGGCAACCAATCCACCTGTTCCAGTAACAGGGTGGCCTGCATGAGCATGCCGGCGCCAATCAGGGCCAGGGCCGCACAGCAGCCCCACAGGGCCCAACGCCGTGGCAAGGCCCGCAGGGCACCGTAGACCAGCACTCCGGCACTGATGCCTATGCCCATGCCCAGGGCACTGCCTGCCCAGACGGCTGCCGCGTGTTCACCGAGTGCGGCAAAGGCACGCACATAAATCTGTATCTCTGCGCACTCGCGCACGATCGCCAGGCTGATGGCGATTGCCATCAATACCATCAGTAGACGCGGCCGCCTCTGTGCACGCCAACTGAGCGCGAGAATGGGCACCAGCAGCAGGTACACGCCCGCTTGCAGACTGGCATTCACCACCTCCTGACCTGCGCCGTCCAGCGCATCGGTAATCGTCGCCAGAAACGAGGCATAGAGCGTCACTCCCGCCGCCGCCAGCGGCACGGCGAGCCACAACCAGCGGTTTCCAAGACGAATACAGCGCGCCAGGGCCAGCAGGGCACTCACCAGTACCGCCGCCTCCAGCACCTCGCGCAGGACGATAACCACTGAATTAAGAAACACGACAGGTCCTCATTCCACCACCACCCTGCCCTGCGCCGTGCGTGGGTTGAATTCACCAAAAAAAGGGTACACGCCAGGTGCCAATGGCCCAATGAAGATATTGGCCTTGCTGCCCCCGAGAATGACCTTCTCGCGATTCAATTCGTAACTCTCAAACTCCTCCGGGGTGACATCATGGTTGATGACTACAAGCTTCACCTTGGTGTTGGCCGGAATAACGATTTCCTCGGGAATGAACAGGTGATCACGGATTTCCAACTCAAAAACCGGTGTGCGCGCCTGCGCCATACCGACCGCGAAGCTACACAGCACGGCGCAGGCCCACCGCTGCGCAGGCTTCATGACGCGACCCTCACAACCGGAAACTGCACCGTGACGGCCAGGCCGCTGCCCAGAGGGCTGTCGGAGAGCTGCACCTTCGCACCGTGCAGTTGCACGATGTGCTGGGTGATCGCCAGACCCAAACCGGCTCCGGCGATGCTCTCACTGGCGCTGGTGCCGACCCGGTAAAACCGCTCAAAAACGCGCTCCCGCTCAGCGCAGGGAATTCCCGGCCCGCTGTCGGCAACTTCCAGCAGGGGCACACCGGCTCGACTTCCCGCAAACACCGTAATTTCTCCGCCCTCTGGCGTATACTTGCGTGCATTGTCGAGCAGGTTGCGCAGCAGAATCGCCAGCATGGTCTCGTCACCCTGCATGACGGCGGGCTCACCCTGTAGCGATAGCGACTGGTGACGCGATTCGAATGCGGGCCACATCTCAGCCGTTACCCGCTGTGCGAGCGTATGCAGGTCGACTGTCTGAAAGTTGGCCTTGATCAGCTCCGGCTGCGTGCGTGCAAGGTCCAGTAGCTGTTCGACCAGGTGGTGCATACGTTCGATGCCCTCGGTGGCATGCTGCAGGGCACTGCTCCCCGCCGGGACTTCATTTTCGAGATTGTGCAGGTGAATCTTCAGCGCGCTGATGGGCGTACGTAACTCGTGAGCGGCATGAGAGGCGAAATGCTTTTCCCGCTGCAATGCGGCAGCCAGGCGCAGCAGCAGGCCGTTGGTCGAGGTAATCACCTGCTGCAGCTCGGCCGGCGGATCCGTGTCAGGGAGCGGAGTAAGGTCGTCCGTGGCCTTGCGATTGATCTGCTCGCTAAGCTCCCGCAGCGGTGCCAATCCCCAGCCCACCAGCACCCAGATCAGCAATGCCGCAACCGGCAACCAGAGCAACAGGGGAATCACGGATTCCAGCACGACGCTTTCGGCCAGGGTGTGGCGCACATCGGCCCGCTCTGCCACCATTCCCCAACGCCGGTCCCCCATGGCGACGGTCAGTGTGCGCCAGCGATAACCGCCGAAATTGGCATACCGGTAACCCGCAGTAAATGCCGTTATCGGCGCTTCGGGCGCCGCGGCAGAGCGCAGCACCGGGCGTTCATCCTCCCATATCTGGAAGACAAAGCCCTCCACGCCGCTGCCGAGGGATTGTGACGTTATACCGCCACCCCCGAGGCCAACGAGAATCTCCGCGGAATACTGTAGCTGTGCGTCCAGCAGGTCCTCCGCTTTGTCCATGCTGGCGCGGTAACCATTCAGTGCAGCCACAAAAGACACCAGCGTGAACGCCGCGATCAGCATGGTAACCAGCGAACGGCGTATAGACTTCATTGCCGCGGCACGGTGTAGCCAATACCCCGCACCGTCTTGATAAAGTCGTCCGGAAGCTTCTTGCGCAGGTGGTGAATATGGACTTCCAGCGCATTGCTGCTCACTTCTTCGCCCCAGCTGTAGAGACGCCCCTCCAGGGACTCGCGTGTCAGTACCTTGCCCACGCTCTCCATCAACGCCTTCAGCAGCATGTACTCGCGTCGCGGAAGATCGAGCGGTTGATCGCCAACCATGACCGTGTGCGCCGCGGTATCCAGTGCCACGCGGCCAACCGTAAGACAGCTGCTGGCCGCTGTGTTCGACAAGCGACGTTCGATGACCCGCAGCCGGGCGGCCAGCTCCTTCACATCGAAGGGTTTCGCCATGTAGTCGTCGGCACCGTGATCCAGGCCGCGCACTTTATCATCAGCCCCGTCCCGCGCAGTCAATAACAGGACTGGCAGACTGCGGTGCGTTTCGCGCAGTGCACGCAGCACCTGTAGCCCATCCATGTCCGGCAGCCCCAGATCCAGTACCACCATATCCGGCGCCTCGGCCCGCACAGCGGACAGTGCCTGCCCGCCTGAGGCAACATGGTTCACGGCAAAACCCTCCCGGCTCAGCGCGGCCTGCAGGCCGGCAGCAAGGGATCTGTCATCTTCAACCAGGAGAATACGCATGTGACCAGTTTACTCGCCGGCACCCCGGGCAGCCAGCGCGTGACGGCGAATAACCGGTAGCTGCTTGATCAGTGACTTTTCCACCAGCGACGGAAAGAGGCCGTTGAGCTTGATGAAAAAGCGCTCGGGCCAGCCCACAAACCGCACGCCACGCGCCGAGTGCAACAGCGCCAGCAATTCAGCGGCTACCCGCTCGGGCTCATCCACAGCTGTACCCAGTTCGGCGTTCATCGCTGCTGTGGGCCCTGCATTCATATCCGTCGCTGTGGCTCTGGGCGCAAGGTAGTGCAGGCTGACGCCGCTGTCAGCGAGTTCGCGGCGCAGCGCCTCGGTGAATCCACGCAGCCCGAATTTGCTGGCACTGTAGACCGCATAGCCCGGAAAGCCGATGCTGCCAAATGCGGACCCCACGTTGACCACCCAACCCCGCCGCGCCTGCAGAACCGGCAACAAACCCTGCACGAGCAGCATGGGTACCATGAGATTCAGTTCCAGCGTCTGGCGCCACTGCGATTCGTCCTGCTCGGCAAACAGACCGAAATGATTGACACCGGCGTTGTTGATCAATCCATCGGCATCCTGAGCAGCGGCGATGACCGACGCCCGCCCCGCGGGTGTGGCAAGGTCGGCGACCAGCACGCGATGCCCATCACCGACCAGCGATGTGCGCAATGACTCCAGCACATCGCCATTGCGCGACACGAGCAGCAGTGATGCGCCCGCCGCTGCGAGCGCTCGCGCACAGGCCTGGCCGATGCCCCCTGCGGCGCCGGTGAGTAGAACCCGCTGACCTGCTATATGCATACTGTCACCTAAGCCGCGAGGCGCTGCGCCTGATCGGCGCTGACGCTGCGGAACACATCCGCATACAGGTGATAGAAGATACGCGCGCAATGCAGTATCTGCCGCTGATCCTCTGGCTGGTCGATACGGTTCATCAGGTTTTCAAAGAACTGTACGTGCTCGATGTCCAGGGCGCCGTGGGAACGCAAATAGCTGAAGGCCTTGCGCGACAGCCCAGTGGATGCCGCGATCGCGTCCGCAGCGCTATCGGCAACACGAATGGAGGTCCCTTCCAACACATGAACCATGCCGAAAAAGCCCACCGGATTTACCCGATCAATAACGTGGTACGCGTAGGCAACCATCAACTCGGTCGCGCGATTGGGCACGCTGAGGCGGGCCCTGTCGCGATCATAGCCGCAGGCTTCGATATCGTTGAGGATCCATTCCTGATGGCCGAGTTCCTCCTCGATGTATTCAGCCAGCGCCGTGCGCAGCCACTCCTTGTCTGCCGGCATGCGCGCCCCCGCCGCCATCAGCAGGGGTACGGTATGCCGGACGTGGTGATAGGCCTGTACCAGAAACGCAACGTAGCGCTCCGTCGTCAGCTTCCCGGCCAGTGCATCACGCACCAGGTCCGTAGCCACCAGGGCCTCACGCTCTGCGAGGGTGGCATTCTGCAGCGTCTGGAAGAAACCATTGCCTGAATCATTCATGTTGCCAGCAACTCCTTTTCGGGTAAATAACACGTAGCGAGTGACGCAGCGAAGTGCGCCGCAATCCGGTCCCGGCGCGGTCGCCCGTTTTCGGTAAGCAGTCCATTCTCGGCGGACAGCGGCGATAACAGGCGAATCCAGCGTTGTGCACGGGCATAGTCTGGCAGGCCCGCGTTGGCGGCTGCGATGCTGGCGCCAATCTCCGTATCGCTGCACTCAGGCCGTGTCGGGTAGACCAGGGCAACGCAGAAGGGGCGGTCATCACCCAGTAACACGACCTGACGCAGGCAGCCGTCTGCCAGCAACTCGCTTTCCACCCACTCCGGCGAGATGTTGCGGCCAAAACTGCTGATAAGCAGATGCTTGCGACGACCGGACACCGTCAGGAAGCCGTCAGCATCAATTTGGCCCAGGTCGCCGGTTGCGACAGGGCCGGACTGCCAGCTCCGAGGGTCATCAAGGTAACCAAGGAAACGGTTGCCTTCGACCACAAGCTCGCCCGCGCTGACGCTGACCCGGACGTGCGGCAGTACCCGCCCGCTGGTTCCCGGGCGGTCCGACTCCGGCGTATTCAGGCTGACCACAGACGCGCACTCCGACAGGCCGTAGCCTTCGTACACGGGCACTCCTGCCCGCCGAACGCGCTGTAGCAGATCGGGCGCAACACGTGCCCCGCCTACGGCCACAAACGCGAGTGCAGGTGGCGGCTGCCAGCCGCTTTGCAGGGCCTGATCAAAGAGCGTCAACAATTGCGGTATGACGATCAGGGTCTGTGGGTTGATGCGCGCAAGGGCGCCCAACAGACGTTCTGCATCGACGCCGGAGCTGCCTGCAAGACCCAGCTCAGCCGGCGCCGGCAGGACGATGCTACCGCCGGCCAGCAGTGGCATATACACACCGGCGATATTTTCGAGCAACGTGCTTAAGGGCAACAGCGAGAGATGACGAGGTGCCGTCAATCCCACAGCTGTCACCAGCGACTGCGCCACCCGCAGGCACTGCTGAGTAGAAAGACAGACCCCCTTGGGGTTGCCGGTGGAGCCTGAGGTGAACGTGATTTTGGCCGTCCCGGGCGGTACAGCACCGCCTGCGCCCACATCGAGTAACATCAAGGTAAGACCAAAAGGCAGGTCGCCCCTCTCACCTGCACCGGGCAGGGTTGCCAGCGATGGGCACAGCGCGGGGCTGGCAATCACCGCCTGCGCCCCGGATGCCTGCAACACATGGGCGCGCTGGCCAGCGCTGAAAAAAGTCGGTATCGGCACCAGACAGAGGTCGGCCGCCTGTGCCGCGAGGTCGACACGCACCCAGTTCACTGAGTTTTCCGCAAGCAGCGCAATACGTTGCAGGCCGGACGCGCGCAGGCCGGCCGCCAGCTGGGCGACATCCTTAACCAGGTCTGCAGCGGTGACCGTTACGCGCCCATCTTCCAGCACCACCGACTGCGGATCCTGTGCCGCGCGGCGTGCCAGTATCTGCTCCAGCGCGCTCACCCGGCATGCTCGCGAATGGTGACCGCGAGGGCCGAGATGGTTGCAGCATAACGCTGCAGTTCGGCCGCCATCGCCGGCCGGGACCACGCCTGCTGATGGGTCAGGCGCATGTCGCCGATCATGACCTGCGGATCGCCATCGTAATAACGCCCCCAGTCGCGAGCTGCGCCGCCAAGGCGCTCGGGGCGCGCGGCGCCAACGGCCTCCGGCGTAAAGCCACTGCGACGGATGGAAAGGCGCACCGCGCGGTTCGCAGCAAAGATGAGATAGCCGATTCCGGCCTCATGAATCGCTGCAGTGACCAGCAGATACAGCAGTGCACCCTGCCCCGGCTCAGAGGCCGCGAGGTTACCCAGCTCCAGGACGTCGCCACGGCTGCAGCGGCCTCCGTGCAGGGCATCAACCGCGGACGTAGCCGGGACATCGAGATACTGTTCACAGAACAATGGACCCCGGTTGGCGCTGCGCAGGCCCAACGCGGCCTGCAGGGTGCCCTCCCGCTCAAGGCTGCAGAGCAGCGGCAGAAACGAGAGTACACGCGCGTCCCAGGCAGCCTGAAAGACGCTGCCGATATAGCGCTCCACGCGCTCGCGGCGCGGGTGCATCTCCTCACAGGCGCAGAGGGAAAAGGGGGCATCCGCCGCAAGTGTAGCGGCCTGGAAGACACTGAGGTTGCCACCGCTCGGTATGCTGTGCAGGGAAGCTGTCACTGTCGTACCTCACAAAGGTCTCATTGGGGGACAGTGTGAGGTACGAAACTTAGAGAAAACTTAACAGAACGAAGATTTATTGCCGCGTCGGTGCAGCTAGTGCCGCTTGCGCCGGCGCTGCGGTTTACTGACCGCAACAGGGGTCTTCGGATAGCGGGGCAGTTTACCGCTGGAGAGGTAGCGGTGAATCGATTCCTGGGAGCGGATCATCGCCGCCTTGGCGCGCCGCGGTACGTATTCGTTCACCTGATGTTGGTCGATGATCCGTGCCTTGACGTTGTCGTGCCACTGCTGATCGAGGATATCCTGCAAAACCCGCTGCGCGGCCCGATCGCGGATCGGGCACAGCACCTCAACCCGGTAGTCGAGATTACGGGTCATGAGGTCAGCGGAACCCAGCAGGTAACGCGGATTACCCCGGTTATAGAACACGTAAGCCCGAGGGTGCTCAAGAAAACGGTCGACGATGCTGATCGCTTCAATATTTTCCGAAATCCCCCGCACACCCGGCAGCAGTGAGCACATGCCGCGAATAATCAGCCTGATCTTGACACCCGCATCCGAGGCCTCATAGAGCTTCATCACCAGCTGGTTGTCCACCAGGTTGTTGCACTTCAGGGTCATCTCCGCCCGGTAACCGGCACGGGCGTTGGCGATTTCCTGCTCTACCAGGTGCATCAAGCCGGGTCGCGTGCTGTGTGGCGACACCAGCAGCGTTCTGTAGCGCGGCCGCTTGTAGGTGAACTGCAGGAAATCAAACACATCGTAGATATCGCGACCAATGTTCTGATCGTAGGTCAGCAGTGTGAAATCGGTATACAGGCGCGCGGTCTTTTCGTTGAAATTGCCGGTGCCGATATGGCTGTAATAGCGGATCTGGCCCTCTTCGCGGCGCTCGATAAGCAGCAGTTTGCTATGCACCTTGAGGCCGGGAATCCCAAAGATCACGTCGATACCGCTTTCGGTCAGGCGCTGGGCCCAGCTGATGTTGGCCGCCTCGTCAAACCGCGCCGCGAGCTCCACCACCGCGAGCACGCGCTTGCCGTTCTGCACCGCATTGACCAGCGCATCAATAACGCGCGACACCTTGGCAACCCGGTAGAGGCAGATCTTGATCGTCGACACATTCGGATCCAGCGCCGCGGTTTTGAGCAGGTCGATGATGTAGTCGAAGGGATGGTAGGGGTAGTACAGGAACACGTCCTGCTCGCGAATGTTGTCAAACAGGCTGCCGGGCTCATCCAGGCGCGGCAGACGAATCGGCGGCAGCGGCCTGAATTCCAGGTACTTGGGGCCTACATTGGGGAAGGACATGAAGTCCTTGGAATTGTGGTAACGCCCGCCCGGGATCAGGCTGTCGTACTTGCCAAAGCCAAAACGGGAACAGAGATAGTCCAGTAGCCGCTGCGGCATGGCCGCGTCGTAGACAAAGCGCACCGCTTCCGCCTTGCGTCGCTGCTTCAGGCTGCTCTCCATTTTGTCGATGAGGCTTTCCGTAATACCCGGGTCGATCTCCAGTTCGGCGTCGCGCGAGAACTTGAAGCAATAGGCCGCTGCCTCGTCAATGTGGAAGACGCCGCGGAACATCTGCGGCAGGCAGAAACGGATCACGTTGTCCAGGGCGATAAACACCTTCCCAGCGCGTCCCTTGCGCTTGGGTATCTGCACGAAACGGTCGAGCCGGTCCGTGGGTACCTCCACGACCGCGTAGTTGTAGTCATCACCCGAGCGAATATCCAGGGCCAGGTAGATGGACTCGTCATTCAGGGCGGGAATAGCCTGGCCGTCACGCAGCAGAATAGGCTCCAGTTCGGGCAACACCGTGCGGGTAAAATAGGCCTGCACAAACGCGGCCTGGCCCGGGTCCAACTGACGTTCGTTGACCATATAGATCTGCCGCGCACGCAGGTCACGCAACACGGCGTTATAGGTTTTCTCAAACTGTTTCTGCAGCTCCACGACGCGCTTGAGAATGGCCGCCAGCAGATCCTTGGCACGCTGCTTCGACGTGGCGTCGGAGACCGTGATCAGGCGGCGCACCTCCGCCACACGCACGCGGAAGAATTCGTCCATATTGTTGGAGAAAATACCGAGGTAACGCAGCCGCTCGATAACCGGCACGGTCTCATCTGCGGCTTCCTGCAACACGCGCGCGTTAAAGGACAACCAGCTGATTTCCCGGGGGATGAACAGGCTCTCGTCGAGATCCGCCAACCGCCTCTGCAGGGAATTGTGGGAGTCCGTCATGTTTGACCCTCGGTAAAAACGACCAGTCTAGCGCGCCTGCAGATGCAGTAAAGGCACTTGCTGCCGAAGCTTGATGAAACTTTTGTGACGCGCACTCAGGTATAGAACCAGTAGGCGACCACGATAGCGGCCACAATACCCGCGGCATCCGCCGCAAGGCCGCAGCCGAGGGCGTGGCGTGCTCGGCGAATACCCACCGCACCGAAGTACACTGCCAGCGTGTAGAACGTGGTCTCCGTGGACCCTTGCATCGTTGCCGCCAGGCGCCCCTGGAATGAGTCGACACCAAAGGTGTTCATGGTGTCGATCATCATGGCCCGCGCGCCGGAACCCGACAGCGGTTTCATCAGGGCGGTCGGCATGGCATCCACCCACAGGGTGTCAAAGCCGAGAAACTGCACGCCGCCGCGAAGCAGGCCCAACACCAGGTCCAGCGCCCCACTGGCGCGGAATACGCCGATCGCCACCAGCATCGCCAGCAAATAGGGAATGATGCCGATGGCCGTCTCAAACCCCTGTTTGGCGCCTTCGATAAAGGTGTCATAGACATTCACGGCGCGCCGGTGCGCAACGACCAGAAACAGCATGATCAGGCTCACGATTAACAGGTTACTGATCAGACTGGACTGCCGCTGCAGGGCATCGGCACCGAGGGTGGAAAACCAGCCCACCAGTGCCAGCAACAGGGCAAAGGCGCCGCCGAGGAAGCCCAGTACGACCGTGTCCCGCAGGCGGATACGCTGCACCCATGCGGTCACCAACAGCCCTGCCAGGGTTGAACAACTGGTCGCGATGAGAATGGGAATGAACACGGCGGCAGGATCCTCTGCCCCCATCTGCGCGCGGTACAGCAATATGGTCACCGGAAACAGGGTCACCGAAGAGGTGTTCAGTACCAGGAACAGGATCTGCGCATTGGTCGCAACCTCCGGCCGCGGATTCAGGGTTTGCAGGTCTTTCATTGCCTTGATACCGAGGGGCGTGGCGGCGTTGTCCAGCCCGAGAATATTGGCCGACAGGTTGAGGGTCATGGAGGAGATCGCCGGGTGCCCGCGCGGGACGTCCGGCATCAGCCGGGTGAATAGCGGCGACAGCAGTCGCGCCAGCCGATCAACAAGGCCGGAGGCTTCGCCGACCGCGACCACGCCCAGCCAGAATGCCATCAGCCCGATGAGCCCAATTGCCAGTTCCACGGCCAGCGCGGCCATGTCGAACAGGCTGGAGACCATGCGCTGAAAGACCGCCGCATCGCCGGCCAGCAGCCATTGCACCAGCGCCGCAGCAAACGCCAGCAGGAAGAACCCGAGCCAGATACGGTGCAGCATCAGGCCACCTGCCGCGCAAGGAAATCCAGAACACGTCGGGCGGTGGCATCCGGGAACTCCAGAGGAAACAGGTGTCCACCGGGCAGGGTGTCCAGTTCCGCAGTCGGCTGTAGCGCTGCCCAGCGACGCAGCCCGGCAGCGGAAAGGATATCCGAGTGCTCGCCACGCAGCCCCAGGGTGGGCAGGCGCAGTCTCCACAGGCGCGGCCACACCAGCGGCAGCGAGGAGTACACAGCGGCCTCCCAGGCACCGGAGTAGGCCAGTTCCCAATCGCCGTCCGCCGTAGCGCGCACACCAGCGTGGATGTAATCCCAGAGTACGTCATCAGAAAAACCGCTGTAGGCACGCTTGTCCCGGTGGAACGCGTAGGCCTGCTGCACACTGGGAAAGCGGCCGGGTCGCCGCAATGCGCGACGCACCATGGGAATCCTGGGCAAACGGCTGCGCGGCGTCAGGTTCAGGCCCAGCGCCAGGCGCATCGGCATGAACACCGGGTCAAGCAACACCAGGCCACGAAACAGTTCCGGGCGCTTGAAGGCCGCCAGCATGGCCACGACCCCACCCAGCGAGTGTCCCATCATCCAGACCGGCCCGACGTCGCTGTGTTCCAGCGTGACAATCAGGTCGTCGGCAAACTGGCGCCAGTTGGCGCGAGCCGGTGCGGGCTCCCGCGACCACAGCGGCCGGTGGCGATAGCCGCTGACGCTGTAGTGTTCAGCGAGCGGCGCCAGCAGGCGCCTGTAGCTGCCGGGCGGATAGCCGTTGGCGTGGGCGAAGACCAGCTTCGCCCCCGCTCCACCAAAGGATTCCAACCTCTCCTGCATATCGTTGAGCGTCCCCCAGACTGTCGCTTCAGGCCACCTGCCGCGTGCTGGCGCCAGCCTAATGTAAAACCGCACGCTTGTCCCGTTCGACACCGCGACTTACCATGCCAGCCTGCTGTCTTGACCGGGAGTTACCGATGAAAACACGAGCCGCCGTTGCCTTTGCTGCCGGCCAGCCGCTGGAAGTGGTCGAAGTCGACCTCGAGGGCCCACAGCCTGGGGAGGTCCTGGTGGAAATGATGGCCACGGGCATATGTCACACCGACGCATTCACCCTATCGGGGGACGACCCTGAAGGCGCATTCCCCGCAATCCTGGGGCACGAGGGTGCCGGTATCGTGCGCGAAGTCGGCGCCGGCGTAAAATCGGTGAAACCCGGCGATCACGTCATTCCGCTCTATACCCCGGAGTGTCGGGAGTGCAATTTCTGCCTGCACCCGAAAACCAACCTGTGCCAGGCCATTCGGGAAACACAGGGGCGCGGTGTCATGCCCGATGGTCGCAGCCGCTTCTCCCTGGACGGCAAACCCCTGCTGCACTACATGGGCTGCTCGACCTTCTCGAATTTCAGCGTCATGCCCGAGATCGCGGTAGCCAAGGTGCGTGAAGATGCGCCCTTCGACAAGATCTGCTACATCGGCTGCGGGGTTACCACTGGAGTGGGCGCGGTGGTCTACCGGGCAAAAGTTGAGCCTGGCAGCAATGTGGTGGTGTTTGGCCTCGGCGGCATTGGCCTGAACGTGCTGCAGGGCGCGCGTATGGTAGGCGCCAATCGCATCATCGGCGTGGACCTGAACCCCGAGCGGGAAGCGCTGGGACGCAAGTTTGGCATGACCGACTTTATCAACCCCGCACAGGTTGCCAATGTGGTGGAGGCGATTCTCGAGCTCACCGGTGGCGGGGCCGACTACAGCTTTGAATGTATCGGTAATGTCGACGTCATGCGGCAGGCCCTTGAATGCTGCCACAAGGGCTGGGGGGAGTCGTACATCATCGGCGTCGCCGGCGCCGGCAAGGAGATCGCCACGCGGCCATTCCAGCTGGTGACCGGCCGCTCCTGGCACGGCGTGGCCTTCGGCGGCGCGCGCGGCCGGACCGATGTGCCGCAGATTGTCGACTGGTACATGGACGGCAAGATCAATATCGACGATCTGATCACCCATACCATGCCCCTGGATGACATCAACCGGGGCTTTGACCTCATGCATGGCGGACACAGTATCCGCTCGGTTGTCGTGTACTGAGGGCCGGGTATGACGATGAATATCATTGCAGAGCATCGTGTTTTTGGTGGTCGCCAGCTGCGATTCGAGCACCCGTCGGAAACGCTTGCCTGCACCATGCAGGGGGCTGTTTTCCTGCCACCACAGGCTGAGCAGCACCCGGTACCGGTGCTCTACTGGTTATCGGGGCTTACCTGCACAGACGAAAATTTCACCCAGAAAGCCGGGGCCCAGCGCTACGCCGCGGAGCACGGTCTGGCCATCGTCTGCCCCGATACCAGCCCGCGCGGCGAGAGCGTGCCGGATGACCCAGAAGGTGCCTGGGATTTCGGCCTCGGCGCCGGATTTTATGTCAACGCCACGCAAGCGCCCTGGCAACAGCACTACCGGATGTACGATTACGTCGCCCTGGAGCTGCCCGAGCTGGTGAACAGCCAGTTCCCGCTGGCGTCGGATCGCTGGTCCATCTCCGGCCATTCCATGGGGGGACATGGCGCGCTGGTGATGGCCCTGCGCAACCCGGGACGCTTTGCGGCGGTGTCGGCATTTGCGCCAATCGTGGCGCCGACCCAGTGCCCCTGGGGGGAAAAGGCCTTTGGCCATTACCTGGGTACGGACCGCAGCACCTGGCAGGCCTACGACAGCTGTGCGCTGATTCGTGGCGGAGCGCCACAGCTGCCTATGCTGATCGACCAGGGCGATGCGGACAGTTTCCTGACGCCGCAGCTGAAAACGCCTCTTCTGCAGCAGGCCTGCGCGGACGCGGGCTTCCCGGCAACCATCCGCCTGCAGCCGGGTTACGACCACAGCTACTATTTCATCGCCTCATTTATCGGTGAGCATATCGCCTTCCACGCCGCAGCGCTGAAAGCGGTATAGCACCGTTTCACTGCACGGCGGCCGGATACAGCAGGCTCGACCAGCTGCGTCGCTCAAAAGGCTTCCAGCCGTCTGCGGGCTGTGACAGGCGGTCGGCAACCAGATACCAGATGGTCGGGTTGAAGGTCATACCACAATGGCTGCCGCGCACTTCGATATTCTGGGTGCGCGCGTGGCCCGCGCGCTGCAGCGTCGTCTGCCAGTTCACCACACCGTCCCCGCGGCTGTAAATCGCGGTGGTCGGCACCGGCGGCGCGACATGCAGGATGTTCTGGTCAATCGGCAACTCCTCCGGCGGATTGAGCGCGGTAAACAGGCGGGCGGGATAGGATGCAACCATCCGGCCTTCACCAAACGGGCTGCCCAGTGATATGACCTGCCTCACCCGTTCGGGAAAGGCACGCGCCAGCTCCCGCGCAAAAATACCACCAAGGCTATGCCCGACCAGGGAGATAGGGCCCTGGTAGCGCTCCGAGAGAAACGTTATCCGCGCTTCCAGGCTTTCAAGCACCCCCTCACGCGGACCCAGGTTGCGGCCGAGGCCCCAACCGTGAACTGCATAGCCAAGGCGGGTCAGGTAGCGGCGGAATCCGGCGTTGTAGCCGTCGGCGCCGAGAAAACCGGGCAGGACCATCACCGGGTGCCCATCGCCGCGTGGGGCGCGCTCCAACAGCCTGCGACTCAGCCCCAGCGTGACCACCTCCACCACCGCACGGTGCGCTTCGGTAAGCGCCAGCAGCGCATGAGGCGGTGGCACAACCGGCTCCCGTACCGTGGGCGCGCTGCTGTCAAAGGTTTCCATCGCGGTCATGCTTCACCCCTCGCAGTGCCCACCACCGGGGCAGCTTGCGTAAAAAGAATACGCCGGAGGATAGCCTATCGCAACGGCCGGGGGGAAGTCCCGCCGGGAAACGCCTACAGTCGTGAAATCTCCCGATCCAGCTCAAACTGACGGGACGTCACGTAGCTTTCCATGGCTTCTACACGGCGCAGGGCGGCGTCCAGGCGTTCCCGGGCGCGGCGCAGACGCACCGGCCCCGGCTCGCTGTAGCGGAACACCTTGCGCGGCCGATAGTGGTGGTTCCGCTCGTCGTATTCCATCTCCACGCCGGACTCCGGGCCACCAGCAGGTCCGCCCGACACAGCACCTGCCCTGCCCTGCGCTTGCGGCCTCGGCGCCAGCAACAGCCATGCGCCAAGGTAGGCCCAAAGGGCCAGCGTGCCGGTAAACAGCACGGCGGCAACCCAGAGCAAACGCACCACCCAGTGGGCGATATCAAAGTGATCTGCCAGGCCAGCGCAGACACCGGCAATGCGTCGGCTGCGTGTGCTGCGATACAGGTTCATACCCCATCCCGCATCACGACGCTGGCGAAAACCCCGCTCTGCCGTGCGCCAGTCAGGGCTATGGCGATCCCGATTGCGCTGGTAATGGTTACTCATCGTTGTGCTCCTCATTGCGCGGCGTGCGCTCCGACGGCTTGCGCCAGGTACTGTGGTCGGCATCGAGAATCGTTTCCAGGGCGCCGATACGCTCTGTGAGTCGATCCACCGTGGCCAGAAGGTCTTCAAGATCCTGCCGATCTGCCGCACTCAGGCTCTGGGATGAGCGGTTGACGCTGCGGTAATGCATGGTGATCCAGATCGGAGCCACGATGACCAGAAACAGGATGGTTGGCACAAACATGAATTGCCAGAATTGCATGGACGGTATCCTCGGACGGAGTGGGAAACCCGGCTAAGCCGACAGCTCGATCATAGCAGGCCCTACTGGGCCTTGTTCTCTGCGCTGCCCTGCATCTCGGCCTTCAGTCGCTGCAACTCGTTGCTGATGCGCTCGTCCTCTTCCAGGGATTCGATTTCGGCGGCGAGGTCCGGTGCAACGTCACGCCCCACATCGAGCAGTTCCAGCTGGCTTTCGAGGTTGTCGATGCGCCGTTCGAAGTGCTCGAAACGCTGAAAGGCAGTATCCAGTGCCTCACGGTGCATCTGACGCTTCACCTTGATCCGCGATTCCACGGTTTTGCTGCGCATCAAGAGTGCCTGCTGGCGTGACTTGGCGTCCGAGAGCTTCTGCTGCAGCTGACCAATCTCGGTGCTGAGCTGGGCAATGTGCTCGTCTGCTGCCCGCAACTCGGCTTCCACCACCGCGACTTCATCCTCAATGGCGTGCTTTTCCTGCAACGCTGCCCGTGCGAGGTCCTCGCGCCCCTTGTTCACCGCCAGTCTGGCTTTCTGCTCCCAGCTCTCCGCCTCGGCCTGTACCTGCTGCAGGCGACGCGCAGCGGCCTTGCGGTCTGCGAGCACCCGTGCCGAGGAGCTGCGCACCTCCACCAGCGTATCTTCCATTTCCTGGATGATCAGGCGAATCATCTTCTGCGGGTCTTCAGCCTGGTCCAGCAAGGCGTTGAGGTTGGAGTTAATGATGTCGCTCATTCGCGAAAAAATGCCCATGGTCCTTCTCCCCGGGCCTAGCCCGTTTGCCGTATGCCATTCATGGCGTTTCTAGGCTTCTTGATACAGGAACCGTGCCAGATCACGTAAGTCACTGTTTTTCTTGGCTAAACATACGTCATGGGGCGAAATTCAGGCCTATCCTCTTGATTTATAGGTTTTATTTACCTTATAAAGGTTTTATTAGCTCTTTTAATTGGTTTTTTTCACCCATGCGAAGTGGCGAAGGTATTATCGGTAGCTCCAGCGCGCTGGCTCATGCCCTTGAGCACGTCTCGCAACTGGCAGGAATCAATCGGCCCGTGCTGGTTCAGGGTGAACGGGGCACGGGCAAAGAGCTGGCGGCCGAACGGCTGCACTTTCTTTCAGCCCGGTGGGCGGCGCCCTTCGTCAAGGTCAACTGCGCGGCACTGTCCGAGACGCTGCTGGACTCCGAGCTGTTCGGCCATGAGGCGGGCGCATTCACCGGGGCCACACGACTCCGCCAGGGGCGCTTTGAACGCGCGGATGGCGGCACCCTGTTTCTCGACGAACTGGGCACCATGCCCCTGCCGGTGCAGGAAAAACTCCTGCGACTGGTCGAGTACGGTGAATTCGAACGGCTCGGCGGCCAAGAGACACTGCAGGTCGATGTGCGGGTGGTTGCCGCCACCCACGCGGATCTCCGGGCCCTGGTGGCCGAGGGGCGTTTCCGTGCCGACCTTCTGGACCGCCTGAGCTTTGACGTGGTGCACCTGCCCGCACTACGGCAACGCCCCGAGGACATTCCCGAACTGGCCCGTCACTTTGCCATTCTCATGTGCAAGGAACTGGGCTGGGAGCTGTTTCCGGGGTTCAGCGCGAGCGCTCTGGAGAGCCTGCAGGGGCACAGCTGGCCGGGGAATGTGCGGGAACTGAAAAATACCGTGGAACGCTCACTGCACCGCTGGGGCAAAAAGTCGCGCCCGGTGGCAGAGATCGTACTGGACCCCTTTCAATCGCCCTTTGCGCCGCTATCGATCCCACCGTCCGGGGATCGGGCATCGCCGCCGGGGGCCAGCGCGGCGGCAGAGCTCACCACACCTGGTATTACCGATTTCAGTGCGCGCATGCTGGCTATCGAGCGTCGCCTCCTCCACCAGGCGCTGGCGGAGCACAACCACCACCAGCGGCGGGCAGCACAGGCGCTGGGGCTCAGCTATGACCAGCTGCGAGGGCTGGTGCGCAAGCACAAGCTCAGTGGCCGCCGGCGTCGCACCCGTCACACACGCGCAGATGCGAAAAATACGCGCTCTTGAAGCCGCTGCGGGTTGTGCTTCACACTAGAGCGCAAAGTGGGCGGCGCATTGCTCCGGCCCGGAAACTTCAAGGAGCACCGTTATGGACCTTTCACTGTCGGACCCTACCCTACTGCAGACCCAGGCTTATATCGGCGGCGCCTGGGTGGATGCAGATGACGGCGCCACGTTCCCCGTGAACAACCCCGCCAATGGCGCGTTACTGGTGCGCGTGGCAAAGGTGGGGGCGGCGGAAACGCGGCGCGCCATCGACGCAGCGCAGCTCGCCATGAACGACTGGAAAGCCCGGCCGGCCAAACAGCGCGCCGCTGTTCTGCGCAAGTGGTTTGACCTGATGATGGAGCACCAGGAAGACCTCGCCAGGATCATGACCGCGGAACAGGGCAAGGTCCTCGCCGAGTCGCGTGGGGAAGTGGCCTACGGCGCCTCGTTCATTGAGTGGTTCGGTGAGGAGGCCAAGCGCGTCAACGGTGACGTCATACCTGGCCCCGGGTCTGACCGGCGCATTGTCTGCATCAAGCAACCCGTCGGTGTCGTTGCCGCCATCACCCCGTGGAACTTCCCGAATGCCATGATCGCCCGCAAGGCCGCGCCTGCGCTGGCGGCCGGCTGCAGCATCGTTATCAAACCCGCCAGCGAAACCCCGCTTTCCGCCTTCGCCATGGCCGTGCTGGCCGAGCGCGCGGGTGTGCCTGCCGGCGTGCTGAATATTGTGGCCGGCAGTTCTTCGGCTATCGGCGGCGAGCTGACCAGCAACCCGGTGGTGCGCAAACTGACCTTTACCGGCTCCACACCCGTCGGCAAGATGCTCGAAGCGCAGTGCGCCGACACCCTGAAAAAGACCTCCATGGAACTGGGCGGCAACGCACCGTTCATCGTCTTCGACGATGCCGACATCGACGCTGCGGTGGATGGCGCCATCGCATCCAAGTACCGTAACGCGGGCCAGACCTGCGTCTGCTCGAACCGTCTCCTTGTGCAACACGGCATTTATGACGATTTCGTGGGCAAGCTGGTTGCCGCGACGCGGGAACTGGCGGTCGGCGACGGGTTTGCGGACAACGTGAAAATCGGCCCGTTGGTGAACAGCGGCGCTGTGGATGACGTGGACGCCCTGGTGCAGGCCTCCATCGACGCGGGCGCGCAGGTCGCGCTGGGCGGCGGCAGGCACACATTGGGGGGCTGCTTCTATCAGCCGACAATCCTCACGGACGTGACCCGCGAGATGCCAGTGTTCCGCAATGAGATCTTCGGCCCGGTCGCACCCGTCGTGCGCTTTCACACGGAAGCCGAGGCCATCGAACTCGCCAACGACACCGAATTCGGGCTTGCCTCCTATTTCTACACGCGGGATATCGGGCGCGTGTGGCGCGTCGCCGAGGCTTTGGAGTATGGCATCGTGGGTATCAACGAAGGCCTGATCTCCAATGAGATGGCGCCCTTCGGTGGCGTAAAGGAGTCCGGCTCCGGACGCGAGGGTTCGAAGTACGGCATGGATGATTACCTGGAAATCAAGTACATGCTCATGGGCGGCCTCGACCGTTAGGGGCGCCGGCCATGCATCCCATTGATACCCGCCAGCTCCGCCACGTACTGATGCTGGCGAAGCATCGCAGTTTTCGCAAAGCGGCAGACGCCCTGTTTATCACGCAACCGGCACTCACCAAGAGCATCAAGAACCTGGAACAGCAGCTGGACGTCATGCTGTTCGACCGCAAGTCCCAGAGTGTGGACCCAACGCCGCATTGCGAGGTGTTGATGGAACACGCGCAGCGCATCATGCACGAACTGGACGATATTCATCACAGCCTCGATGCGCTCTCCGACAGCCTGCGCGGCGAATTGCGTGTGGGCAGTGGTCCTATCGTGGCTCGCGGCCCCATTGGTGACGCCGTGGCGCGGCTGGTGTCCAGGCACCCCGGACTCAGCATCCGGGTCACCATTGATAGCTGGGCAGGCCTGGTACAGCAACTGCACGCTGGTGCTCTGCACCTCATGGTTGCGGACATCGGTGAATTTGAAGGTCAGGCGGATCTCGAGGTTGTCCCCTTAAACCCCATTCGCTCCATCGCCGTCTGTCGGCCGGGTCACCCCCTGCTGCAGGTTGGCCGGGTGCAGGCGACAGACCTGACGAGCTACCCGCTGGCACTGCCGTCTCTGCCGCGACGCTGGGTGGAGTGGTTGCGTGCCAACGCCCCGGCAGGCGCGGATCCGGACGGCTTCGTCGCCCAGGCCTGCCGCATCTACTGCGAGGACTTCAGCCTCCTCAGTAAAGTCGTCCTGCACTCGGACTTTATCACCTGTGGACCGGAACGGATCCTGCGCGACAACGTTGTGGGGGGACAGCTCGTGGAAATCGACTTCCCGGGCTTCAGTGACATCCTGGTGCGCCCGGGCATCGTCTACCTGCGCAATACTACCCTGCCACCGGCGGGCAGGGTGTTGATCGAACAGCTACTCTCCGGGGAAGCGGAGCCGGGGGCCCCGGCACACTGAATCAGCCTTCCCCGGATGCCCCGGCGCGCACGCTGAGCAGGTAGGCAAGCAGGTCCTCGGCGTTGGCCTGGTCGAGACGCTCGGCGAAGCCGGGCATACCTCCCTGGTGCCGCAAGCCGCCGAGGACGATCGCGCCGAACTCCGCGACCGTCGCATCTGACATCTGGCGAAGATCGGGCAGGCTGCTGCCGGAAATCGCGCGGTCACCGTGGCACATATGGCAGTTGCGCATAAACAACACCCGCCCACGCTCAATGCTCTCAGCGTCCTCCGGGTTGACGGCAACGGCGACGGTCGCAGGGCGTTCCTCCGCGACCTTTACTGGCGGCAGTGATGCATTACCGCCAGCGCGGAAGGCCAGCACGCGCGCACGGGTCACGGAACCCGCACTGCGAGACGCCAGCTCGCCGCCGGCCAGTGCAAACGCCCCGCCCCAGCCCGCAGCGACAGCCACAAACTGCGTATCGCCCGCTGTGTAGCTCACCGGCGCTGCCACAATCCCCGTCTGGGCCGGAAAACGCCACACAGGTTCGCCGTCATTGGCGCGGTAGGCAACCAGTTCGCCCTCGGCATTGCCCTGGAAGAGCAGATTGCCCGCCGTCGAGAGCAACCCCCCGTTCCAGACGTTGTCGTGCTGGATGCGCCAGACCTCGCGCCCGGCTACCGGGTCCCAGGCGCTGACATGCCCCTTGATCAGCTTGGCGAACGCCTCGCGTGTTTCCACGTCATCGGGCATGCCCGCCACCTCGAAGACCACCCCCGTATTCCAGGCACCAGGCGTGTACGTGAACTCCGCGTCATGCGCGTAGTTCATGGCGATCTCCTGCGCGGGAATATAGACCAGGCCGGTGTCCGGGCTGTAGCTCATCGGGTGCCAGTTGTGGCCGCCCAACGGGTGCGGCCACACCAGTGCGGCCTCACCATTTTCATAACGCGCCTCCGGGTTCTCCACAGGACGGCCTGTTTCCAGATCCACACGCTCGGCCCAGCTCACCTGCGTGTACGGCTCCGCGGACAGCAGTTCACCCGTCAACCGGTCCAGCACGTAGAAAAAGCCGTTTTTGGGCGCCTGCATAATCACCTTGCGCGGCTCGCCCTGCCAGGACAGCTCGGCAAGGATCATGTGCTGTGTCGCGGTGTAATCCCAGCTCTCGCCCGGCGTAGTCTGGTAGTGCCAGACGTATTCCCCGGTTTCAGGGCGCAGTGCAACAATGGACGACAGGTACAGGTTGTCGCCACCACCCGGGCTGCGAATACTGCGGTTCCAGGGGGACCCGTTACCGGTGCCGATATACAGCAGATCAGCCTCGGCATCGTAGGCCATTGAGTCCCACACCGTGCCGCCGCCGCCAACTTCCCACCACGCACCGCCTTTCCAGGTGTCAACCGCCAGTTCCAGCGCCGGGTGTTCCAGCGGCTTCGAGGGGTCGCCGGGTACGGTGTAGAAGCGCCAGAGCATTTCTCCGGTGCGGTAGTCGTAAGCGGAAACATAGCCCCGCACACCGAGTTCAGCACCGCCGTTACCGATGATCACCCGGTCCTTGATCACCCGTGGTGCACCGGTAATGGAATACGGGCGATCCTGGGGCGTGGTTCGGGTTTCCCAGAGTACGTCGCCGGAGGCAGCGTCAAGGCCGAGCAGGCGCCCGTCCAGGGTGCCGGAAATGAGCACGCCCTTCCATACGGCAACGCCACGGTTAACGACATCACAACAAAGGTTGGATGCCCACTCCCGCGGCACCTGCGGATCGTGTTGCCAGAGTAACTCGCCCGTAGCGGCGTCCAGGGCAAAGATCTTGCTCCAGGCCCCGGTGACATACATCACACCGTCGACGATGATCGGTGTCGCTTCGATCCCGCGGTCATCGGGCAGATCGAAATACCAGGCCAGGCCGAGTTCATCCACGTTACTGGCGTCCAGGGCAGACAGCGGGCTGTAGCGCTGCTCACTGTAGGTGCGCCCGTGCGTCATCCAGTTGCCGGGCTGCGCGTCTGCCGCCAGCAAACGCGCCGTGTCGACCTCGGCCACTGCCGGTACGGGCGGCGGCGCGGGCGGTGCGGCCGCTGGCTCGGAGGCTTTTTGCTCGCAACCTACCGCTGCAACAAGCAGCGCCCCCACCAGACCCATCTTCAGGCCTGTCAACCTGCTACCGGAAACTGCCATACCGCCCTCTTTTTTTATCAGAAGTTATAGGTTGCCTGCACCGCCACTGTCCGCGGACGCTCCACGAAAGCGAAGTAGCTGGTGACCGGCCCGGTCAGCGGTACATCGTTGGCAAAGGTGATGATTTCCTCATCGGTCAGGTTCTTGCCAACCAGCGCCACTTCCCACACACCATCGGCCCGGCCCAGGGCAATCCGTGCATTGAGCTTGGCATAACTGTCCTGCACAGCGTTGGGGTCGAGATCGGGCGCGGCGAAATACTCGTCCGAGTATATGATATCCAGCGTTGACCTCAACTCCAGATTACCGAATACCGGCTGGACAAAATCGACACCCAGGGTGCCACTGAACTCCGGGGTAAACTGGTTGGTGTTCCCCGACCAGTTGCAGAATGGCACCCCATCCACCACCTGGTCAGCTTGCTGGCCCTTGTAACAGGCACCGTTTTCATAGTCGTCAAACTCGAAATCGGTGTAGGCCAGTGCACCGGTCAGCCGCAGCTTCTCCGTAACTTGCCAGCGGCCGTCCATTTCCAGGCCCTGGGTGGTCGCTGAAGCCGCGTTCTGCACATCAAAACCCAGCACGCCGTCGAACACGCTGACCTGCAGGTCATCGTACTCGGTGCGGAACAGCGCGATGTTCAATTCCGCCGCGCCGTCCATCAACCCGAGCTTCGCCCCGAGTTCCATGGACAAGGCTTCCTCTTCCTCGAACTCCAGCGCCGGGCCGCCCGCAGGCAGGGTGGCGCGGTTGCTGCGCGCATCAAATCCGCCAGCCTTGTAACCGGTCGACACACTGGCGTATAACATCGCGTCGCCAGACACATCCCACTGCAGGTTAACCATGGGCGTGACCACTTCTTCGTCGCGGTCCCCCTTCAGGTCATGCGGGGTGATACCGAGGGGCGGCAGTGGCATGCCCAACTCCGCAAACTCGGGCAAACCCAGAGGGTTGAAAATGCTGCCATCGGGATTGCGCAGAGCCAGGCGACGTCCACCGTCCTTGTCTTCAACCGTGTAGCGCAAACCCAGTGTCGCGCGGAAGGTGTCCGAGATGTTCCAGGTGGATTGACCAAACACCGCCCACAGATCGCTGTCGGAGAAGTATTCACGATCGATCTCCACGGCAACTGCCGGCAGGGTAATCCGGGCAGGTTCCGCGTAATCGATTTCCGAGGCCTGATAGAACACGCCGACGATGTGCTCGAAGGTTTCTCCCTGCGGCGACACCAGACGCAGTTCCTGGCTCAGTTGCTCGAAATCCTCGGCGGCGGGGGACTGCACTGTGCTGCCCACACCAAAGTCGGTGTCGACTTCTTCGGTGTAGTCGTAGGCAGACCAGCCGGTGATCGACACCAGCTCATACTCGCCCATCTGGTAGTTGAGCGTGAGTGTCGCATTGTCGTAATTGTTGTCACTGAATTCCGGGTCCAGCGCGGCCTTGCGTGTGAAGTCACCCACTACCGGGGTCGCCCCACCCGGCGCAGGGTTGCCGATAATAATCGAGTTGCGGCCCACAGAGTTGAATTCACCCGTCTCCAGTTTCAGGTCGACCTGCAGGTTGTCGGAGGCATCCCAGCGCAGCGCGCCCCGCACCACGGTTTCCTCGGTCTCCATTTCATCAATGTCTTTTGCGACGTTGTCGATGAAGCCGTCCATTTCCCGGTAGCGCAAGGCCAGGCGGCCCGACAGGGTGTCACTCAGCGGCCCGGAAAGTACCAGGCTGGTTTCCAGTTCACCATGGTCCGGCTCCAGGAGCGCGGAAACACTGCCCTCGAACTCTTCGGTGGGTTTTGCAGAGACAAGGTTGAGGGCGCCTGCGATCGAGTTCTTGCCGAACAGAATACTCTGCGGGCCGCGCAGTACCTCGATACGCTCGAGGTCAAAGAACGGCGCACGCAACTGGCGCGGGCGGCCAAAATAGATGCCATCAACATAGGTTCCCACCGACTGCTCGAAACCCTGGTTGACCTGTGACCCGACGCCGCGGATATAGATGTTGGAACCGATCGCCGCCTCACTCATGGTGAGGTTCGGCACATACACCTGCAGATCGGCGATACGCGTGATGCCCGCCTCCTTGAGTTTTTCACCGGATACTGCGTTGATGGATATCGGCACATCCTGCAGGCTCTGGCTTCGCTTCTGCGCGGTCACCACGACCTCTTCCAGCATCTGCGCCGATGCAGCATTGGCCGCACAGGCACAGGCGACCGCCAAAGGCAGTATTTTCATCGTCTTGTCGAATCGGGCAAACATGCGTGTCTCCGTTATTGTAGGAATTTGCGGGAACCATACCGGCCCACCCGGCAGGGCGGAAATGACTAATTGTTATCAGGCGCATAACCGGCGGGTGGCAGACGCCCCGGCCGGAAAAGCCCGGGGCGCGGTGAGCCTAGCGGTCCTGGAATGCCGCCTCGAGCACCTGGTCGACCGTGAACGACGCGGGGCGCTGGCGCGGCGGGAACTCCTCCAGCGTGGCCAGAAACTCGGTCAGCTGCATTCTGGACAGTGATATAAAGGGCCCGGCGATGCGCCCCCACCACTCGTTGTAGGCGTTGGAATCCGTGTCCGCACGCTCGAAGGGATCACGGCGCAGGTTGAACAGCTTGGGAATGCGCAGTGGCACGAAGGGATCGCGCCAGACATCGAAGCGGGCTGCGCGCTGTTCGGCGAACACCACCTTCCAGTCGCCAATACGCATCCCGGTGAGCTGGCCGTCATCGCTCCAGTAGAGGAAATTCTCGCGGGGACCGGCCTCCACCTCGCCCGTCAGGTAGGGCAAAAAATTGTAACCATCGAGATGCACGCGGTACTTGCGCCCGTTGACGGTGGTCCCGCGTTTCAGATCCTCAATGACATTTGGCGCGCCCGCTGCGGCGGCCAGGGTGGGCACCCAGTCCATGTGGGACATGATCTCATTGGATACCCTGCCCGCCGGAATGCGACCCGGCCAGCGCACCATGGCAGGCACACGGTAGCCGCCCTCCCAGTTGGTATTTTTCTCACCGCGGAAAGGTGTGATAGCGCCATCCGGCCAGGTGTTGTAATGCGGGCCATTGTCGGTCGAATACACAACGATGGTGTCATCACTCACGCCGAGTTCATCCAGCTGGTTGAGCAGACGGCCGACCAGTGCATCGTGTGCCACCATGGCATCGTTATAGAAGCCCTGGCCTGAAAGACCGCGCTCGGCATCTGCAATGTGCGTGTAGAAGTGCATGCGCGTCGTGTTGAACCAGACAAAAAACGGCTTTTCCTGACGTGCGGAACGGCCGATGAAATCCGTTGCCGCCGCCAGGAACTCCTCATCCACAGTCTCCATGCGCTTGCGCGTCAATGGGCCGCTGTCTTCTATGCGCCCATCGGCGTGGCTGTGGATCACACCCCGCGGTGTGAAGCGCTTGCGAAACTCCGCATCCTGCGGGTAATCGGGATGCTCGGGCTCTTCTTCAGCATTCAGGTGATACAGGTTCCCCATAAACTCGTCAAAACCATGGTTGGTGGGGAGAAACTTATCCTTGTCACCCAGGTGATTTTTGCCGAACTGGCCGGTGGCGTAACCGCGATCCTTGAGCAGCGCCGCCAGTGTCACGTCCTCCGGCTGCAGGCCGATATCGGCACCGGGCATGCCCACTTTGGTAAGGCCGGTTCTGATCGGGCTCTGGCCGGTGATGAATGCCGAGCGACCCGCGGTACAGCTCTGCTCACCGTAATAGTCGGTAAAACGAATGCCTTCGCGCGCAATACGGTCGATGTTGGGCGTGCGATAGCCCATCAACCCGTCACTGTACGCACTGAGATTGGTCATGCCGATATCGTCGCCCCAAATCACCAGGATATTGGGTGCCTTGGCAGAGGCGACTGCGGAAAAGCCGAGTAGCAACAGGGCCAGCAGACGCCCCGCTGTGCGCTTGAGTGTTATTGTTACCATGTTGTGCGTCCTCAACGTCTCGCCGTTTTACTCCCGATTATAGAGACTGAATATGAGACGCACAGGCACTTGGAGTCATGTGGCCGATAGCCTGAGGTTATGGCGCTGTAGTGGTCAGTCGCCGCGCAGCAACCCCTCGGCCTGCGCGTGCTGCAGCGTGTCATCCAGCGCGCTGCCGAGCTTGCTGACCAGTTCATCCACTTGCGACCGGGTGATCACCAGCGGCGGGCACAGGGCTATGCTGTTACCGCCCATGGCGCGTACGATGAGGCCGTGCGCCTGCGCTCGCAGGGCGCAGTAGCCGCCCATCGCGTTGCCGCTGAAGGCCTCGCGCGTTGTCCTGTTTGCTACCAGTTCCAGCGCCGCTATCATGCCCACTCCGCGCACCTCGCCCACCAGCGGATGATCGGCGAACCGCTGCAGCTGTTGCTGCAGGTAGCGGCCGGTGTCAGCCGCCCTGGCAAACAGCTGATCGCGCTCGTAGATTTCCAGCACCTTGGATGCCACAGCACAGGCGACCGGATGCCCCCCGTAGGTGTAGCCGTGGCCGAATACACCGACCGCCGCACTCGGCTCCACAAGCGACTCGTAGATGTCGCCGCTGACAACCGCCGCACTCACCGGCAGGTACGCGGACGACAGGGCCTTGGCCAGCGACATCAGCTGCGGCTGAATGCCGTAGGTGGTTGCACCAAAGTCTTCACCGGTGCGGCCAAACCCGCAAATCACTTCGTCATCCCAGAACAGGATGTCGTATTTGCGCAACACCGCCTGCACTTTGTCGAAATAGCCGGCGGGCGGCACGATGACGCCGCCGGCGCCATTGACCGGCTCGGCGATGAACGCCGCGATCGTTTCCGGACCCTCGGCAAGAATCAGGGCTTCGAGTTCCTCGGCCCGGCGGCTGGCAAACTGCGACTCGCTTTCACCGGGCAAACCGTCGCGGTAGAAGTGCGGCGCACCTGTGCGCAGCACACCCAGCGCATCAAACGGCAGGCTGAAATGCGTGTGATTGGGCGGCAGCCCGGTCAGCGAGGCGGCAGCCACCGTCACACCGTGATAGGCCCGCTCACGGGCTATGATCTTGAACTTTTCCGGCTGACCGATGGCGTTGAAGTGATAGCGCAACAGTTTGACCAGGGTGTCATTGGCGTCGGACCCTGAGTTGCCAAGGAATACGCGCGCATTGTTCACCGGCACCATGGACGCCAGGGTATCCGCGAGTTGCATGGCCGCCGGGTGCGTCTTGCCGCCGAACAGGTGTGAGTAGGACAAGGTACGCATCTGCCGTGCCGCAGCCTCGACCACTTCCTCGTTGCCGTACCCCAGGGCGGTGCACCAGAGCCCGCTCATCCCCTCGAGATATTGCCGACCGTGGTTGTCGTAGACGTATACGCCCTCCCCGCGCTCGATGACCAGCTGTTCAGTGGCCTTCAAATTGGTGGTGGGATAGATCATCTGCGTCATGGTGGTCACCCGAATGCCTGACGGTGAGTGAAAACCGGCTGGCGGGCAGGCGTACGCCCTGCCTCAACACACGCCGGTGCCTACAAGGCCTTCACTTTACGCTCACCGCAGCGTGCACAGCAATACACAGTGACGAGGCGACCCTGCTTGACGTCGAACTGTTTCGCCTTGTCGACCAGCCACTTGTGATGACCGTGGCGACACAGCGTGTTGCCCTTGTGCTTCTCTTTCAGCGAAGGCCTGCGGAACGTGAGGATATCAGCCACGTGGCCTCCTCACAGCAGCGCCCGGGCCAGCGCGGCCTGCCAGGAAGCATGCCGCCGACGGCGCGCCGATGCCGAAAGACGCACGGTGAACTCCCGCTCTACCGACCAGATCTTGCGCAGGTCAGCGGTGCTGGACCACAGCCCCACACCCAGCCCGGCGAGATAGCACGCACCCGCCACGGTGGTCTCAATGACCTCGGGACGGATCAGCTTGCGGCCCAGCACATCCGCCTGGATCTGCATGAGCAGGTTGTTGGCCGCTGCCCCGCCATCCACCCGCAGGGGACGCATGCGCCTGCCAAGGTCGCGCTCCATGGCGAGCAGGATATCGGCATTCTGCAGCGCCATGGCGTCCAGCGTGGCCCGGGCGATGTGCCCACGGCCTGTGCCGCGGGTCAATCCTGTCAGCACACCGCGTGCGTCAGGCGCCCAGTGTGGTGCACCGAGACCGGTCAGGGCAGGCACGAATTCCACGCCGCCACTGTCGGGAACCGAGGCGGCCAGTGCCTCCACCTCTGCGGACCGCCGGATCAGCGACAGTCCGTCGCGCAGCCACTGCACCGCTGCGCCACACACGAAAGCGCCGCCCTCCAGTGCATAGACAGGGTCCGCGTTGCCCAACTGCCAGGCTGCGGTGGTCAGCAGCCCGGAGCGGGACTGCAACAGCTCGGCACCGGTATTCATCAGGATAAAAGAGCCTGTGCCGAAGGTGCACTTTGCATCCCCCGCACTGAAGCAGGCCTGGCCAAACAGGGCTGCCTGCTGGTCCCCGGCGATACCGGCGATGGGAATGCCATCCGGCAGGCCGGGTACGCCACGGGTATGCGCAACGATACCACTGGAGGGTACGATATCCGGCAGCACGCCCTCAGGCACCTCAAACAGGGCCATCAGTTCCTTGTCCCAACTCAGGCGCTGCAGGTTCATCAGCGACGTGCGCGACGCATTCGACACATCGGTCGCATGCACTGCCCCGCCGCTGAGTTGCCAGACCAGATAGCTGTCGATGGTACCCGCAGCCACCCGACCCGCACGCAGCTTACGCCCCACGCCGGGCGTGTTACGCAGCAGCCAGCGGAACTTGCTGGCGGAGAAGTACGGGTCCAGCACCAGGCCCGACTTGCGCCTGACCTGCGCCTCGTGACCACCGGCCTTGAGGGTTTCGCAAAAGTCGGTTGTGCGACGGCACTGCCAGACAATAGCCCGGTTCAGCGCATCGCCGTTACTGCGGTCCCACAGCAGTGAGGTTTCGCGCTGGTTCGTGATGCCAATGCCGACGATGTCCGACGGTTTGCAGACGCGCTTGCGCAGCACACTGCGGATACCGCGCTGCACCGAGGACCAGATGTCCGCGGCATCGTGTTCCACCCAGCCCGGTTTCGGGTAGTGCTGGGGGAACTCGATGTTGACGCTGGTGCGCAAGCGCCCCGAGGCGTCCATCAGCGCGACCGTGGTGCCAGTCGTCCCCTGGTCTATGGCCAGAATGAACGCCGACATCTCAGCCGCCGAAGCCCTCTACCGCCTTGATTTCAAGGAAATCGGTAAAGCCGTGGGCGCCCCACTCGCGACCGTTGCCAGACTGTTTGTAACCGCCAAACGGCACGTTGTAGCCGCCGCTGGCACCGTTGATGTGCACGTTGCCAGCACGGATGCGCGAGGCGACCCGGCGCGCGTGGGCAATATCGCCGCTCTGCACGTAGCCTGCGAGACCGTAGGGGGTGTCGTTGGCAATGGCGATGGCTTCCTCTTCAGTGTCATAGGGAATCATGACCAGTACCGGGCCAAAGATCTCTTCGCGGGCGATGGTCATTTCGTTATTGGCCTCGGAAAAGACCGTGGGGCGTACGAAGTAGCCCTTGTCGATGCCCTCGGGGCGCCCGGGACCCCCGCACACGAGTTTGGCACCCTCGGCAATGCCTTTTTCAATGAGGCCCTGGATCTTGTTGAACTGCAGTTCAGACACCACGGGGCCCATGGTGGTCGCCTCATCGGCCGGATCACCCACAACCACCTTGGCGCTGACCGCAGCGGCGATCGCTTCGGCCTCAGCCAGACGCGCACGCGGCACCAGCATGCGCGATGGCGCGTTGCAGGACTGGCCCGTGTTGTTGTACATGTGCAACACGCCACGGGTGACCGCGGCTTCCAGGTCCGCATCGTCAAGAATGATGTTCGGCGACTTGCCACCCAGTTCCTGCGTGACACGCTTCACCGTGGGCGCGGCGTTCTGCGCCACCTGGGAGCCCGCCCGGGTGGAACCGGTGAAGGACATCATGTCCACATCAGGGTGACGGGACAGCGCGGCGCCGACGGTAGGGCCGTCGCCATTGACCAGGTTGAACACACCAGCGGGTACACCCGCCTCGTGCATGATCTTCGCAAACAGGTAGCCCGACAGCGGCGCCACTTCAGACGGCTTGAGGACCATGGTGCAGCCCACGGCGAGCGCTGGTGCCACCTTGCAGCCGATCTGGTTGACCGGCCAGTTCCACGGCGTGATAAGGCCGCATACGCCGATCGGTTCCTTGAACAGACGGTGTTCACCCAGGTCTTCTTCGAATTCGAATTCGCGCAGCACGCGCAGCGCCTCCTGCAGGTGCCCCAGCCCGGCATGCGCCTGTGCAGAAACAGCCAGGGACTTCGGCGCACCCATTTCCTCACGAATCGCGTCGGCCATGTCGTTGTAGTACTTTTCGTACGTGGCAACGCAGGACTCAAGCACCGCAATCCGTTCCTCACGACTGCTGTAGCCCCAGGTGTCGAACGCCTTGCGAGCGGCCGCCACGGCGCGGTCCACATCGGCTTCACTACCCAGGGAAATGTGGGCACAGACCGACTCATCGGCGGGGTTGATCACGTCGTGCACCTTGGGGGTAACGGGGTCGACCCACTCACCGTTGATATAGAACTGCAGGTATTCGCGCATCGGTACTCTCCATTGCTGATTATCGTTGCGGCGTAGTGTAGCACCCGATGAGTGGTCGGCCACTACCCCATGAGGTTATCATTGCGCCACCCTCGATTTGGAGAAACGATCATGCAGAGTGACGAACTGACACTGTTCCGCGATATGGCCAGACGTGCGTTTGAACAGGAAATCACGCCCTACTATGAACAGTGGGAACAGGATCACATGGTGCCGCGCGAACTGTGGCGCACACTGGGTGCAGCCGGCCTGCTCTGCGCGGACATGGACGAAGCCTACGGCGGCGCCGGCACCACGCCCCACGTCACCCTGATGCTGATTGAAGAGCTGTCGCGGATGGGCTTCGGTGGCTTCGCCTCCGGCTTCGGCATCCACTCGAATATCGTCGCCCCCTACCTGGCCCGCCACGGGACCGAAGCGCAGAAGCAGCACTGGTTGCCGAAAATGGTCAGCGGTGACGCCGTGGGCGCGCTGGCCATGACCGAGCCGGGCGCCGGCTCCGATGTGCAGGGCATACGCACCAATGCCGTGCGTGACGGCGACGAGTGGATCCTGAATGGTTCCAAGATCTTTATCACCAACGGCATGCACGCCGACCTGGTTATCGTCGCCGCCATTACCGACCCCGGCAAGGGAGCCAAGGGTACCTCCCTGTTCCTTGTCGACACCACCCTGCCCGGCTTTGAGCGCGGCAAAAAAATCGAGAAAATCGGCCAGCACGCATCCGACACCGCCCTGCTCTTCTTCCAGGACATGCGCCTGCCCGCCAATGCACTGCTCGGCGAGGAAAACAAGGGGTTCGTGATCATGATGGAGGAGCTGCCCCGGGAGCGCCTGGGGATTGCGGCGCAGGCCGTGGCCGCCGCCGAGGGCGCACTCGCACTGACCGTGGACTATGTGCTGGAGCGCAAGGCCTTCGGCCAGGCCATCGGCAGCTTTCAGAATACCCGTTTCAAGCTGGCGGATGTGCGCACGCAGATCGCCCTCAACCGCGCGTTGTACGAGCAGTGTGCCGATGAATACAGCCGTGGTGAGCTGACCGCCGACAAGGCTGCCATGCTGAAGCTCGCCTCCTGCGAAATGCAGTGCGACACCATTGACGAGTGCCTGCAGCTGTTCGGCGGCTATGGATATACGGTGGAATACCCGATTTCCCGCTTCTACACGGACGCCCGCATCCAGCGCATCTATGGCGGCTCATCGGAAATCATGCGGGAGCTGGTGGCGCGCTCGATACTCGGTCGGGGCTGAGCGCCAATGCGAGCACCGAACAGCGGGCACAGCGCCGATGTGATCATCGTCGGCGCCGGGCTGTCCGGCATCGGCGCCGCAGTACACCTGCAAACCCTGTGCCCGGACCAGCGTGTCATGCTGCTGGAGACCCGGCCGCGGGTGGGTGGCACCTGGGACCTGTTTCGCTATCCCGGCATTCGTTCCGACAGCGACATGCATACACTGGGCTACGATTTCAAACCCTGGATACACGAACGCGCCATTGCCGACGGCGCGTCGATTCTCGAGTACATCAACAGCGCGGCGGACGAGTACGGCGTGCGCGAACGCATCCGCTTTCAACACAAGGTACTGCGGACCCGCTTCAGCAGTGACACAGCGCGCTGGACACTGGACG